>JAISCL010000337.1 GCA_031265585.1 Tannerella sp.
ACAAAGGGGTTGTTTTGGGCAAACGCCCATTGAGCCGTCAAGCAGAGGCTCAGAAGCAATAATGCTGTTTTTAACTTTCTCATTTTGTTAATTATTTAATGTAAATATTATTTTCTTTCGGTCGCCGTCCTTACGGCTTTTGCAAGCCGGTTCGACACGCAAACGGATTTCGTCCCGTCGCCGATTACTTGATAAGTTTTTATATGCTATCCTGTCCTGTTTGTCATACAGCGACACAAATGTACAATTTTTTGCTGTTATACCGTGCGCCATGTGATTTATTTTGCATTATGCTCAACTTGCATTATCTTTTGCATGAAATAATTTTCAGGAACGGGAAACAATCCGACATACCGGATACCCCGTTAGCTGAAAGACGGGCGGATTGACATGGATTTTCCCGGATGCCATCCGGGGGAAAATCCCTGCCCCGCAGCGAATTGAACGGCTTTGCGGAGCGTCCGGCGACCGACTGACAGCAGACAGTGGCTTCCCGGAACTTCCGGGAACAGACTGACAGCAGACAGTGGCTTCCCGGAGCGTCCGGGAACGGACTGACAGCAGACAGTGGCTTCCCGGAGCGTCCGGGAACGGACTGACAGCAGACAGCGGCTTCCCGGAGCGTCCGGGAACGGACTGACAGCAGACAGTGGCTTCCCGGAGCGTCCGGGAACCGACTGACGGCAGACAGTGGCTTCCCGGAGCGCCCCGGACACCTTCCGGTCGCCTGCATGCACAGAACCATCCCGCGCAAAGTTTATAAATTGATGATGAGACCTTCTTCCGACAGGATTACTTGCGGAAAAACAGCGGATGCTTCTTCCAGGAAAGCGGTCAGATCATCATAGCGGGCGGAGTAATGCCCCAGGACAAGCTGCCTGACGCCTGCCTGTGAGGCGATTTCGGCAGCCTGCCGGGCGGTTGAATGGAAGGTATCCACGGCGCGCGGCAGATCACGCTCTAAAAAGGTGGATTCATGGTATAAACAGTCAACTCCTTTTATATAAGGGATGATAGAAGGAGCAAAGGCCGTGTCGGAGCAGTAGGCATAACGTCCGGGCGGGTCGGCCGGGCGGGTAAGACGCGTGTGGGGAACAACGGTTCCGTCTTCCCTTACAAAATCTTTTCCCTGTTTTATCCCTGCCAGTTCCCGTACCGGAATGTGATAGAAATCGGCCATCTCGCGCAGGATATGCGGTTCACGGGGCTTTTCGGAGAACAAATAGCCGCAGGCAGGAATCCGGTGCCTGAGCGGAATGGAACAGACCGATACGGAATGATCTTCCATCACCAATTCATGCTTTCGCGGATCGACCGCATTAAAACGGACTTTATACGGGAGTTCCCTGCAGAAGCGGGACAGGATGGGAGACAAGAAGGTTTGCGTGTCCGCCGGCCCGTGAATGACCAGATACCCTTACGCCCCAGCATTCCGAGCGTTGAGACCAGTCCCGGCAGTCCGAAACAGTGATCGCCATGCAGGTGGGAGATAAAGATATGATTCAGGCGGTTAAAGCGGATATGATATTTGCGCATTTGCAACTGGGTGCCTTCACCACAGTCAATCAAATACAGTTTGTCACGCAAATCTACGACCTGTGCAGTGGGAGCATGACACAGCGTAGGCGTAGCCGAACCGCAGCCCAATATGTGGACTTTAAAACTTGACATATACTGTTCAATTAGTGGCGTAAAGATAGGCCATTCCGCCCGAACAGCAAAAATAAATTCAAATCACCGTTGTTAATCGTACAATAATTATTACTTTTGCGGCTATAAATCAATTATAAACATAAAACAAACAAGTATGAAAAAGACAAGAGCTGCAATTGTGGGATATGGTAACATTGGCCGGTATGTTTTAGAGGCGCTTGAAGCGGCGCCGGATTTTGAGATCGCAGGCGTCGTACGCCGCAATGCCAAGGACGTCCCTCCCGAACTTAACGCCTGTACGGTAACGGACAGTCTTTCAAAGCTGAAAAAGGCAGATGTTGCGATACTGGCAACTCCGACACGGCAGGTAGAAAAGTTTGCCAAAGAAGCATTGGCTTCAGGCATCCGTACGGTGGACAGTTTTGACATCCACGGCAAGATTGTGGAATTACGCCGCAAACTGGATAAGGAAGCAAAGAAAAACAACGCCGTATCGGTGATTGCCGCCGGCTGGGATCCGGGCAGCGACTCGATGGTGCGCGCCCTGCTTGAAGCGATGGTTCCGAAAGGCATCACGTATACGAATTTCGGCCCGGGAATGAGCATGGGACACACGGTTGCCGTGAAAGCCATAAAAGGCGTAAAGGCGGCCTTAAGCATGACCATCCCGCTGGGAACAGGCATCCACCGCCGGATGGTATACATCGAAGTGGAAGAAGGCCATCAGTTTGCAACAGTGGCTGCGGCCATTAAAAAAGATGATTATTTTGCACATGATGAAACGCATGTAACACAGGTTGATTCCGTTGACAAGCTCCTGGATATGGGACACGGAGTAAACCTGACGCGGAAAGGCGTTTCCGGCAAAACCCAGAACCAGCTGATCGGGTTTGACATGAAAATAAACAATCCGGCCCTCACGGCGCAAATCCTCGTAGCCGTGGCGCGCGCCTCCATGAAATTGCAGCCGGGAGCCTATACGATGATTGAAATTCCACTGATTGACATGCTCTACGGAGATAAGGAAGAACTCATCAAACGGTTAGTATAAAAATCTCCCCGGAGGATTCCGGGGGAGAAAGGGAACTGTATAAATAATAAAATTATGATTTTATCGGAAATTACATGGACAGCCGATCCTGCCATATTCTCAATAGGGCCTAAGGAAATCCGCTGGTATGGATTAGCGTTTTTTATCGGTTTTGCTATCGGATACAAAGTCGTCAATCGGATGTGGAAGAACGAAAAGTTAAATCCGAACTGGCTTGACCCGCTGCTGTATTATACAATTATCGGAACGTTTGTCGGTTCGCGGCTCGGCCATTGCCTGTTTTATGATCCGGGGCACTACCTGGCCCATCCTGTTGAAATCCTGAAAGTATGGGAAGGCGGCCTGGCCAGTCACGGCGGCGTGCTGGGAATCATCGTTGCCATTTACTTTTATTCCAAAAGAATCACACATAAAAGCATGCTGTGGATATTCGACAAACTGGTGACGCCAACCGGTCTGGTCGCAGCGCTCATACGCCTGGGCAACCTGATGAATCACGAGATATACGGCCACCCGACAGACCTTCCCTGGGGATTCCGTTTCATTACAAACCTGTCCAAGTGGCGGCAGGGTGCGGAGCCGATATTCTCCGAACCCAGCCACCCGACGCAGATATACGAAGCCGTCTGTTACCTGCTCACCTTTGCGCTTTGCATGTGGCTATACTTCAAAAAAGACGCCTGGAAAAAAGAAGGACTTATCTTCGGGATCTTTATGATTTGCATCTTCACATCACGGTTCTTCATTGAATTTTTGAAAATGGAGCAGGAAACATTTGAGGAAGACATGCTGCTGGATATGGGACAGCTGCTCAGTATCCCGTTTGTCCTGGCGGGGATTTATTTTGTCCGGAGGGCACTGAAAAAAGGAGACGCAAGTACAAACAAATAAAAGTAGAACATGAAATTAATTACAAACGATATTTATTACGTAGGAGTCAATGACCGTCAGAAAAGGCTGTTTGAGAACCTTTGGCCGCTGCCACAGGGCGTTTCCTATAATTCTTATCTGATTACGGATGAAAAAAACGTACTGATTGATACGGTTGACATCTGTTATTCGGAACTGTTTTTCAAAAAAATAGACGACGTACTCAAGGGAGGCAAAATCGACTACCTGATTGTTGATCACATGGAACCGGATCATTCCGGATGTATCCGGCTGTTGCGTGAAAAATATCCGGATATGCGGATCGTTGGTAATAAACAGACATTTGCCATGCTGGCAGGATATCATCAGATAACGGAAGGACTGCATGAAGTAAAGGAAGGGGACACGCTGAATACGGGCGCCCACACATTTACCTTTTATATGGCGCCGATGGTGCACTGGCCGGAAGTGATGTTCACGTACGACAGGGCAGACCGCGTACTGTTTTCAGCGGATGCATTCGGCACTTTCGGCACGCTGGACGGCGGCGTGACAGACAAAGAACTGAATACCGGACGCTACTGGGACGAAATGGTACGCTACTATTCAAACATTATCGGCAAATACGGCCTTCCCGTACAAAAAACCATACAGAAACTTTCCGGCCTGGATATACAGATCATCTGTTCCACACACGGGCCTGTATGGACGGAACAGAAAACAAAGGCCATCGGCCTGTACGACAGGTTAAGCCGCTACGAAGGAGTGAACGGCGTAACGATCGTTTACGGAAGCATGTACGGACACATTGAGCAGATGGCAGAAACGATCGCATCCTCCCTGTCCGAAGCGGGAATCCGCGAAATCGCCCTGCACGATGCCGGTACCACCCATGCATCCTACATACTGCGCGACATATTCAATTATAAAGGCGTCATCATCGGAAGTCCGACCTACAGCGCCCAGATTTTCCCAGCCATCGATTCCCTGCTCGGTCAGCTGACTTTGCGGGATGTCAAAAACCGCCTGTTCGGCTACTTCGGCTCCTTCACATGGGCGGGAACCGCCGTCAAACGCCTGGCGGCTTTCGGAGAAGAAATGAAATGGGAAACGGTAGGAGAGCCGGTCGAACAAAAGCAAAACATAAGCACGGAAAAACAGTGCATCGCACTCGGCAAGGCAATGGCCGAACGTCTGCAGTAAAAACAACATACATTTAAAATTATGAGAGTAATCATCGAACCAAACTACGAAACAGCATCAAAATGGGCCGCCTGTTACATCGCAGCCAAAATAAACAAAGCCAGACCGGCGGCAGAGAAACCTTTTATCCTTGGCTTGCCGACAGGCTCATCCCCACTGGGAACCTATCGGGAACTGATCAAACTTTACAGGGAAGGAATGGTTTCCTTTAAAAATGTGATCACATTTAACATGGATGAATACGCCGGAATCCCCGAAGAACATCCGGAAAGCTACCATTCCTTCATGTGGAACCATTTTTTCAGTCACATTGATATCCAAAAGGAAAATGTCAATCTCCTGAACGGGAACGCCAGCGATCTCGAAAAGGAATGTGCCGGCTACGAAGACCGCATCAAAGAAGCAGGAGGCATTGACCTGTTTCTCGGCGGAATCGGCCCCGACGGACATGTCGCATTCAACGAACCTGGCTCCTCCATCTCCTCGCGCACCCGGATTAAATCGCTCACAACCGATACGATCCTTGCCAACGCGCGATTCTTTGGCGGCGACCCCGGCAAAGTCCCGAAAACCGCATTGACGGTAGGCGTAGCAACCGTAATGGACGCCAAAGAGGTGCTGATTGTCGTAAACGGCCACCACAAAGCGCGTGCATTACAACAGGCCATCGAAGGAGGAATCAGCCAGATGTGGACCATCACCGCCCTGCAGCTGCACCCCAGGGGCATCATCGTGTGCGACGAAGCAGCCTGCGCCGAAATAAAAGTCGGCACATACAATTACTTCAAAGACATCGAAAAAAACAATCTCAATCCGGATATATTGTTATAGTCCGCTGTCCGGGCCACAGGAACTTATTTACTTCATTAACAGGCCGCAACAACTTATTACCCGGCCGTAGTAATCAATTTTCCGGCTGCAGTAAGTTATTTATTGGCCTCAGTAAGTCATTTATTGGCCACCATAATTTGTTTACTGACATTAATATTTTATTTGTGAGTGCTTATATTTTATTCACGAATGAACTCGACTCTCCTTTTGTAGACTTACTTTTACTCATATTAATAACTTATGTTGCGTAGTACTTTTGTGCGATGTTATCATGCGGCTTGAAAAAACGGATTTTCATAACTGCGAGTTATCGACCCGAGGAAAGGATGCGTACCCTGTAGAGGATGTCTTAAAAGAGCGATATCTTTTTTTAATCAGGCCGCGAATTTGAGGGAAAAATTTTCGGTTGATGGAGTTTGAGAAATGAAAAAGCGACAAATCAGGTATAATGGACAAAAGTGTTGCTTTTTTTCAGGACATTTGTTCAAGTGGACAAAAGTGTTGCTAAATTTTCGCAGAGGATTTTGTCGTTATTTTTCATCGTTAATAATTTT
>JAISCL010000275.1 GCA_031265585.1 Tannerella sp.
GTCCGTTTGAACTTGATACATAACTGTATATGCGCAGTTCGGCGCCACGATTGAACAGTCCGAGGAAACCTTCGCGATTGTTGAAAACTTTGATCTTGTTAATTCTTGTGTAAAACATAGTATTTATAGTAATTAGTGATTAATGAACAGTGAGGGCAGATCAGGCCGCAGGGGTGCAGGACGTCCTGAAAAGACGGACGGACGCCGGGGCAGGGAAGACTTGCTTCCGAACTCCGTGCGTCCGTCTGAAAATCAGGAAAGGCCGTATGACTTTTCGTATTGAAAAAATATGTATCTTGACGCGCGTACGCGTTATGCACGCGATCAATAACGCGCGTAGCGCGTGCGTATATTATATGTAGAGAGAGAGAGAGAGAGAGAGAGAGAGAGAGAGAGAGAGAGAGAGAGAGAGAGAGAGAGAGTAGCGAATATATTCATAACAAACAAATTAAAAGGCATAAAAATACTTAATACCTTCCTGTTTTTTGCTTCCCGTATGAATAATGTACCGTGTCTCATCTTCTTCTATTTATTAACCGTTCTTAAGCGAATGTAGAATTCCTGTTCTTTTAGCGTATTTCTTTATTTCAATTGTTCCACC
Source organism: Tannerella sp. (assembly GCA_031265585.1). Classification (GTDB taxonomy): domain Bacteria; phylum Bacteroidota; class Bacteroidia; order Bacteroidales; family Tannerellaceae; genus Tannerella. The sequence continues at coordinate 602 of JAISCL010000275.1, forward strand.
GTAATTCCGCACAGCGACACGTTTCCCCTGTTCGGTACCGCGGTAATATGCGTTACCGCTTCCGGGGTTTCAAATTCCAGGATTTCGGCGACGCCGGGTTTGGGCGTGACCGTTCCCAGTTTCGTTGCGCCGTTGAGCAGCAAGTCGAATTGAGCGTCGCCTTCCTTTTGGATGGAGATGTCGTTTACATACACCTTTATCCTGTTCGGTTTGCCAGAGGGCGTTTTCAGTTGAGCCGGAGCAAAAGACGACGTCATTACCGGAATAATCCGTATTTCAGCCGAATCCGCCCAGGCAAGTCCCGTCCGGACAATCTCCCTTTCGGATTCGGAAAAGCCGTCTGATTTCAATGCCGTACTTTCCGGCAACGTCCATGCCCGGCCTTTCAGTTCGCGTGCTCCCTGCATCAGCCAGAATTTTTTATCGGCGTCGATATGGAGGGAACGGTTGCCGGAGCCTTGCGCCAGCGGTTCAAAAACGGTCGGGCCGAAATTGATGCGGTAACTTTCCCGTCCAAGCGCCTGATTCTGTCCGACAAAGGCGGGATACCATTTCAGGTTCATCAGAACCAGCATGCCGAGGTCGCCACGGACAAGTCCCAACTGAGAAGCGAAACCGGCGTATGTCTCGATGGTGGCGGCAGGGTCTGTTTTGTCCAGCAGCGCCGCCGCTTTGGCTGCATCGCCTCCTTTGAGTGCATTGATGGAATTTCGCAAGGTGGTTTCGTCGGATACCATGCGGAGATTGAAATCTTCCAAGCCTTGCCAGTAAGCCAGATGATGGGCGGCGGCGGGAATGTTCGATGGACTTTTAATGCCGGCAAGCAGGGCTTTGCGACGCTTCGTATCCTCCTCGACTGCTTTCAGTTTTTCATCCGAGAACGGTTGATTTGTTGCCCATGCATCAAACATGAAGTCGCTTGTTTCGCGACCGTAAATCGGCGCGTTTGTGATCCAGTCAAACAGGTATGCACCGCCGGTTGCTTCGTTTTTCACGCCGAACAGGTTTCTTCCCATGATCCGGCAGGTTTCTTCCAGGGGCTGGTCTTTCGTGGACTGCCAGACCTGCACCGAATGGGATTTGAAAAACAGTCCGTGCGGACGCAACAGCCAGTGAATGATTCCGTACGAATCGCAGCCGGCTTCTTCGAGGCGGGAAGCAAACGAACGGCAGGGAGTATAGGTGCGTCCGAAATAATGACCGTCGTCGTGATGCGACCAGATAATCGGCACGACGCGGCGACCCGAGGACGACAGCGCCTGCAGCAGTTGTATTCCTTCGGGAGAATCAAGTTCCGGCTTGTTTTTGACCACATCGTAATCAAGCGCCAGCAAAGCAACATTCTTCGGTGAACAGGCGTCGGCATAAGGAAACCACTTGAAACTCCACGAGGCTTGAGAAACCATTACATTTTCATAGCCGGTTTCCTTCACGATTTCCTGAATGGTTTTTACGGCTTTGCTCACCCAGAAATATCCGGCAAGCCTCGCCTTATTCGTCAGTTTTTCGTTTTTTATGTCGTTATATTCTTTTTGCCAGTGTGCAGGGAAATTTTCAACGGCATATCCGGGCTGTGGTTCACTCCGGGTGCAGGCAACGATCGAAGTAATTTCGGGATAGAGACCCAGCAGTCTGTTGATAATAGCGGCATAAAACGCTTTACCTTCCGGCGTGTCCGGCTGTGGACGAAACCGGTCACCGCCGACTTTGATTTTGGCGTTATCCGGCAGAGTAGCCATCATTTCCGGCGGATTGTTGCCGTCGGTATCAAGATCAATCTGGAAGGCAATCTTCATTCCCTGTGCGCCGGCATGGGCAAACACTTTTTTCATCATGCTTTGCACGGCGGCAACCTGCTCTCCGGCGGGCAACAGACCTTCCGGCGCGGCGAATACGGGTCCGGAAAAATGTTCGCCACCTGTCATCCGCCGCACATCATTGACATGCGGCGTGCCCCAGTCGCGTCCCTGATCGGTGCTTGCCAGTACGCCCGCTTCTTTGGTAATGCCTTTGTATTCAAACGTAAACATCGGATTGTTGCCGTAGGCGTGTACCATGATGACGTTGTAACGCATCTTCCGGCACTGGTCTATCCACGATTTCCACTGCGCCAAATCCCAGCCCGAACAGCCGCTCAGGAAATTATGCCAGTTGAAACTGTAACGTTCCCGTGCAAGCGGCGCATCGGCGAAATCCTTTTCCGGCAATCGCCACCGTCCTTTTTCCGGAGCGGGATAGGTGTCGTAAGTCATGTAAAAGCCGCATCCGTAATACTCCAGCAGGGCGTAAACTCCGTAAACGGCGCCGAGCGGGTCGGCTCCGGCAATCCGGAGTACGTTGTCTTCATTCGCTCGCGTCACACGGAACGATTCGAATGTTCCCTGTCCGTCAACGGCAATTTCGATACGGCGCAGGTTACTGATATTTGCATTGTCCTCCAAAATGAAATTATCTTTCGGAAAGACTTTGTTGAGCGATGCGACCAGGTCTTCGGTAGCCGAACGGACGGCCGGCGAAGCATCGGAAGCAAGCACGACGGCAACGGATTTTTCCCGCGACAGGCTGCATCCGGTCACGACGGATACTGCAATAATAGCTATAAACAGCCATAAACGATAATTGCTAAAATTCTTTTTCATGTCATTGTTTATTAATCATGGTTCTTTTATTTCTTTCTCAAGTAACGGCTTCATCGCAGCTGCCATGTAGCCCATTGCGTAAGCCATGCCGGCGTGCCAGGGGGCATCGCATGTCATTTGGGGCGTATGGTCGGGAATAATCATGCCGTTGAAATGGTTTTGCTTCAGTATTTTCAATACTTTTATCATGTCGATGTCGCCCTCGTCTATAAATACTTCCCTGTAGTGCGGCGCTTTTCCGACGATGTTTCGGAAATGAATATAGGCGATCCTGTCCTGTTTGCTGTATGCGTCCACAGCGTCATATACATCGCCTTCCGTCATCTCGGCTATCGAGCCGAGGCAGAACTCCAGTTTGTTTGCCGGACTGGGGTTTGCGTCGATGAGGCGTTGATACATATACGGCTGATACACCAGTCTGGGCGTATCCCGCACATACGGCACAGGCGGATCGTCGGGATGCGCGGCCAGCGTTACGCCTGCTTTTTCTGCCACAGGGATCATTTCGTCTATGAAATATTGAAACCTGCGCCACAGTTCGTCGTGATTGATCCGCGCTATCTGTCCTGCAGGGGCGTCTTTGTCGTAGACCATATTCCACACCATACCGTCAGGCACGGGCGTCATATCCACGCCATCCATGCCGACCGAAACGGCCTGTCCTCTGGCAAATTCTCCCTCTATGCGGGACGATACTCCTGCCAGGGAAAAATTGTATCCGAACACCGGAATGCCTGCCTCGCCCACGTTTCGGATCAGTTGTTTGATATTGTTCGTCTGTTCCTTTTTGCGGGGACCGTCGAGCAAAATGTCATACCACGTGGCCGGGTCGAAGTTTTCTATCGCTTCCAGCTCCAGTCCGTAAGAGCGGATTTCAGTCTTCAGTCGTTTCAGATATTCGGCGCTCCAGATCTCTCCTTCGCCGGCGTCGCCCCATCCGGTGGCGTCTCCGACAGGTTGATTGGGATTGTTTTTACTGTTCTTTTCCGTTCCGAAATAATCGACAAGGTGTACGGCCAGATGGGTAGCGCCGCATTGCCGGGCAAACCTGTAGTGCGCCGCATTGAGCATGTGTCTGTATAATCCAAAACCTGATTTCATACGTTAGTGACTTAACTTATTATACCCCCGAACATGCAAGGAAACCACCGTCTACCGGCACAACGATCCCCGTCACAAATCCGGAAGATTCCTCATCAATCAACCAGTTCATACATCCTGTCAATTGACATGCTTCCCCAAAACGTTTCATGGGCGTTTGCCTGATAATGCTTTCACCGCGCGGAGAAAATCCGCCATCGGGCGTCAGTAAAAGGTTACGGTTTCCGTCGTTCAGGAAAAAACCAGGGGCAATGGCATTTACCCGGATATTCGCCGGGGCCAGATAAGCGGCCAGCCATTGTGTGAAATTGGCAATTCCGGCTTTAGCCATACCGTAAGCAGCTACACGCGACAGCGGACGATAGCTGCTCATCGATGCCATATTGATAATGCATCCGCCGCCGTTCTTTGCCATATCGGCCCCGAAAACATAAGACGGAATAACCGTTCCCATTGTATTTATTTCAAGGACACTTTTAAAGCACTTCATATCAAGATTAAAGAACCCTTTCACCTGGGGAAAGGCGCTTACTTCATCCCGGTCAAATTCATTGATACCGGTAACAGCGTCTGTCTGATGTCCTCCCGCTCCGTTAATTAGGATCTGCGGGATGCCCAGTTTTTCCAGGACAACGGAACGCGC
>JAISCL010000033.1 GCA_031265585.1 Tannerella sp.
GGTTTGGCTGAGTTTTTCAGCACTACTGGAAAATCTGGCGAATTTTAACTGCCGAACTACCAATCAGCCGGATTTTTTATCGACTGTGAGAGGATGAGTTTTTAAGCAGACCCTAATTATCTTTGTGCCTGTAAATGAATATTTCCTGATGAGATTTAACTATGATGTGATAGTAGTAGGCGCCGGTCATGCGGGATGTGAAGCGGCGGCGGCGGCGGCGAATTTAGGTTCGCGTACGTTACTTATTACTATGGATATGAATAAGATTGCCCAGATGAGCTGTAATCCGGCTGTAGGAGGGATTGCTAAGGGGCAGATTGTTCGTGAGATTGATGCGCTTGGCGGTTTTATGGGTATCGTTACGGATCGCACGGCGATACAGTTCAGGATGCTTAACCGGAGTAAAGGCCCTGCCATGTGGAGTCCCCGTGCACAAAGTGATCGTGTAAAATTTATGGCCGCCTGGCATGAGGTGCTTGATCACATTCCAAACGTATGTATATGGCAGGATCTGGTGACCCGGTTGCTTTTGGATGAAACAGGGCGTTGTGTTACCGGGGTGAAAACGATACTTGGGGTAGAGTTTCATGCCTCCTCTGTCGTACTCACGAATGGCACCTTTTTAAACGGCTTAATGCATATCGGGCGCGTGCAGTTTCCCGGTGGGCGCATGGCTGAGCCGTCTTCATCCGGATTGACGGAGCAACTTGTGTCATTAGGGATGCGTTCGGACAGGATGAAGACGGGAACGCCTGTACGTATAGACGGACGCAGTGTTCATTTTGAAGAACTGACAGAGCAGTCCGGCGAACACGATTTCCGGAAATTTTCATACTTGGATACTGTTCAGCGGGAGCTTAAATCATTGAGCTGTTGGACTTTGTTTACAAATGAAGCTTGTCATAAGGTATTATATGAAGGTTTACCGGATGCTCCGTTATATAATGGTCAGATAAAGAGTATTGGGCCTCGTTACTGTCCGAGTATTGAGACCAAGATTGTTACTTTTGCCGATAAAACGCAGCATCAATTATTTCTTGAACCGGAGGGTGAATCAACAAATGAGTATTATTTGAATGGTTTTTCGTCATCATTGCCCTTTGAAATTCAGTTACGGGCATTACAGCAAATATCGGCATTTCGGGATATTCAGCCATATCGTCCGGGATATGCAATCGAATATGATTTTTTTGATCCGACACAGTTATATCATTCCCTGGAAACTAAAAAGATTGGAAATCTTTTTTTTGCCGGGCAGATTAATGGCACTACAGGCTATGAAGAAGCAGCAGGGCAGGGGATTATTGCAGGTATAAACGCTCATCTCAAGTGTAATAACGGAGAGCCTTTTATTCTTACACGCGATGAGGCTTATATTGGAGTTTTGATTGATGATCTTGTTACAAAGGGTGTTGACGAGCCGTATCGTATGTTTACGTCGCGGGCTGAGTATCGTATACTCCTTCGGCAGGATAATGCGGATATGCGTCTTACGGAAAAAGCGCATAATTTAGGCCTTGCGGATAAATATCGCTACAAATTGCTTAGGGAGAAAAAGGATGCGATTGATGCGATTGTTTCTTTTGCTGAGAATTATTCACTGAAACCTTTTCAGATCAATCATGTCTTGGTGTCGCTTGATACGGCTCCGCTTTCTCATGGCTGTAAGTTGATCGAAATTATAAAGCGTCCGCAGGTTCGATTAGGGGATGTAATAAATGTTCTGCCTGATTTGCAGGAGCTGTTAAGCCGTATTCCAAAAGGAAGAAATGAGGAGATTATGGAAGCTGCGGAAATACTCATGAAGTATAGTGGCTATATTAAGCGAGAACAGCAGATTGCTACAAAAATAAATCGTTTGGAACATATTATGATTAGAGGCAAATTCAATTATGAGTCCATCCAATCACTTTCTACGGAAGCTCGACAAAAATTAAAGAGAATAGATCCGGAGACGATTGCACATGCAAGTCGTATTCCGGGCATTTCTCCTAACGATATTAATATTTTATTAGTTTTGTTGGGACGCTGAATGTTCCACGTGAAACCGAATTTTATGAAACTATATTTTGAAAAGATTTTAATAGTAAGTGTATTTTTCTCCGTGTCATTTTTTTGTTTTGCACAGAAGGAGAAAACGATTTCTGTTGGCATGAGTACTGATTATGGATTCGGAAAGAGGTTTAATAATTATGCATCGGCAGTCAGGTTGAATTATTTTCTTTTTGAAGAATTTAGAATTTCACCGTCATTTTCTTATTATTTCAGCAAGGATGATGTGAGGATGAATGTTTTTTCTTTTAATTTTCAGTATCTGTTCTCAAATTTAATTTCACGTGTTTTTCCTATAATGAGCAATTATAATTTATGTTTTTATCCGGTTGCCGGGTTTTGTATTGCCAGTATAGACCGGCCTAAAAGAGTTTGTGCGGATTGTTCAACAACTGCGATTTCTTCCGGTTCAAGTTATGCATATAATTTCGGCTTTGATTTTGGTGCGGGTGTTGACTATGATTTGCCTACATTGTTGCCTGTTCTGAGAAATATGACCGCAAATTTTGAGATACAGTATCAAGCATTGGAAAATTATAGTCGCCCTCAATTATTATTGGGGATCATGTATAATTTCTGAAAAACAGTTTCGATTTGTTTCACGTGGAACGCAAAAGATGAAAGATATGGAATACAATTACAAAGATCATTTGAGTTTAATCTTGTCGACAATCCCGAAATTGCCGGGATGTTATCAGTTTTTTGATGAAAATGGAATTGTCATTTATGTAGGGAAAGCAAAGAACCTGAAACGCCGTGTTGTATCTTATTTTCACAAAGACCATTTTAAAGATAAAACAAAAGCGCTTGTAAGGCAGATCAGGGATATAAAATACATTATTGTTGACACAGAGGAAGACGCTCTTTTATTAGAAAATAATCTAATCAAACAGTACCGTCCCCGTTATAATGTAATGCTGAAAGATGATAAAACATATCCTTCCATTGTTATAAAAAATGAGTATTTTCCGAGAATCTTTCAGACGCGGAGTATCGTTAAAGACGGTTCGCTTTACTTTGGCCCTTATGCTTCTGTTTATATAGCGAAGACAATGCTTCAGATGATAAAGTCAATTTATAAAATACGAACCTGCAAGTATCCGCTTATTCCCGAATCTATTGCGCAGGGCCGATATAAAGTATGTTTGGAGTATCACATCAGGCGTTGTAATGGTCCATGTATAGGCTTAATTTCTTTAGACGGATACAATGAGCAGATTTCAGAGATTAAAGAAATATTGAGAGGCAACAGCTCCCGTATTGCAAATCATTTATTGGAACAAATGCGAACGCTATCCGGTCAGATGCGTTTTGAAGAGGCGCAACAGCTAAAGGAGAAATACGATGTGATTGAAAATTATCGTTCACGTTCGACGGTCGTGACTCCTTCCCTGAATAATCTTGATGTGTTTTCATTTGATGAAAATGACAAGTCTGCCTACATTAATTATATGTATATTAGCAATGGAGCGGTTGTACATGTGTATACGCTGGAATATAAAAAGAAACTGGATGAACCCAAAGAAGAACTTCTCGGATTGGGGATCATAGAAATGAGAAAACGGTTTAATAGCAAGGCCCATGAAATAATTGTACCCTTCCTGCCGAATATAAAAATCTCGGACGGAATAAGCTATGCCATTCCGCAGAAGGGAGATAAGAAGAAATTGTTGAATTTATCCACACAGAATGTAAAACAATACAAAGTGGATTGTTTGAAAAAAGCGGAAAAATTTAATCCGGAGCAACGTGTTACCCGACTGTTGAAAACGATTCAGGATGATTTGCATTTGCCGGCCTTACCTGTGCAGATAGAGTGTTTTGATAATTCGAATATTCAGGGCACCAGTCCGGTCGCGGCATGTGTTGTGTTCAAAAAGGGGAAACCGTCGAAAAAGGATTATCGGCATTATCATATTAAAACCGTTGTCGGGCCGGATGATTTTGCTTCTATGGAGGAGATTGTTACGCGCCGTTATACCCGTTTGCTGGAAGAAAATCAGCCTTTACCGCAATTGATTGTGATTGATGGAGGAAAAGGGCAGTTGAATATTGCCACTGCAGTTCTTAAAAAACTGGAATTGCTTGACCGGATCTCCGTTATAGGCCTTGCCAAGCGACTGGAAGAAATTTTTTATCCGGGAGATCCGGAGCCGTTAATACTGGACAAAACATCGGAAACATTGAAAGTGGTACAGCATTTACGTGATGAAGCACATCGTTTTGGTATAACTTTTCACCGGCATATCAGGAGTAAAAAGCAGGTTCTTTCGGAGCTTGATTCTATAAAAGGCATTGGTGAAAGGACTAAAACAGTACTGTTGAAAAAATATAAAAGCCTTAAACGGTTGCGTGAAGTTTCTGTAAATGAGCTTGTTAAACTTATAGGCAAAGCTAAGGCTGAAATTCTTATCAAAGGTTTGGAAAAGAAATGAGAGTAATTATACAGCGTGTGAAACATGCATTGGTCAGGATTGATGGACGGGTTAAGTCGCTGATTGGACGAGGGCTTTTGGTTTTTGTTGGGATAGAAGATTCTGATAGCCAGGATGATATAGAGTGGCTAACAAAAAAGATTGTGAATCTGCGTATATTCGATGACAGGGAAGGTATTATGAATCTGTCTGTTTCTGAAATGAAGGGGGAAATGCTCATCGTAAGTCAGTTCACGCTTCATGCGATGGTGAAGAAAGGGAACAGGCCGTCCTATATACGTGCCTCTAAGCCTGCTATTGCTATTCCCTTATACAACGCTTTTTGTGCAGAAATGAGTCGTTTACTGGGACACGAAGTGCAAACGGGTTCTTTTGGTGCGGATATGAAAGTGGAATTATTAAATGATGGTCCGGTAACGATTTTTATAGATACAAAAAATAAGGAATGAATATTAAAGCATTATCTTTGTTCCTGATAAATGTAAAAGGCTGAATGCAACAGGGTAAAATAGTAAAAAAGAATCACGGATTTGGAACGGTGGCGGTTTATCTGACATCCATTTCATCGGTACTGGGAGCCATTTTGTTCCTGCGCTTCGGATATGCTACGGGAACACTTGGTTTCTGGGGCGCTATCGGAATTATTTTGCTGGGGCACATGATCACGATTCCCACCGCACTGGCGCTTTCCGAACTGGCCACAAATACACGGGTAGAAGGGGGAGGTGAATATTTTATTATTTCACGTTCATTCGGGCTAAAAGTGGGTTCTACCATAGGAATCACCCTTTTCTTGTCGCAGACAATAAGCATTGCTTTTTATATTATAGCCTTTACCGAATCATTTCAGTTCCTTTTTGAATGGTGCCGGACTCAGTTTGACATTAATTTACCTAAACAGGTCGTTAGCGTCCCAACAATGCTAATCCTTGGAGCGGTTATCTTAAAACAGGGCTCCGGCTCGGGAATGAAATTGCTTTATATTGTCAACGTTGTACTGGCTATTTCTCTTTTATTTTTCTTTTTGGGAAAACCGGTTGAGATGCCGGACGACCCTGCTTACATGGCCGGGAATAATTTCGGTTTCTTCAGGAAAGAACAGTTTTTTATCCTTTTTGCGATTTGTTTTCCGGCTTTCACCGGGATGACCGCAGGCGTAGGGCTTAGCGGGGATTTACGAAACCCGGGAAAAGCAATCCCGCTTGGAACAATGCTTGGAACCGTTACCGGCCTGCTCGTTTATATTTTTGTAGTCTGGAAATTTGCCGTATCGGCATCACAAACGGATCTGATGGAAGATCAGATGATTATGTCAAGAATTGCATCATACGGCAGAGTGATCATTCCGATAGGATTAGCGGCATGTACTTCCTCGTCTGCCATTGGTTCCATGATCGTTGCACCCCGTACTTTACAGGCGATTGCAAGTGATAAAATGTTTCCTTTCAGGCGATTTAATATTCTACTGTCAAGGGGTAGGGGAGAAACGAAAGAACCGCGAAATGCCTCCGTAATTGTCTATCTTATTGCGATTGTTTTTATTCTTTTGGGAGATGTGGATTCGGTTGCAGGCGTCATCTCCATGTTTTTCCTGATTACATACGGGACTTTATGTTTAAGCTCGTTCCTCAACCATTTCGGGTCACCTCCCTCTTACCGTCCGCGTTTCAAATCAAAATGGTATTTATCGTTAGCCGGGTTTTTATTGTCCGTATGGGTTATGTTTATGATAAGCCCGCTGTATACATTCCTTTCGTATCTGCTGATTATTATTATCTACCTGTTCGTAGTACATTACAACAAAGACCAGAAAGGGCTTGTCAATATTTTCAAGGGAGTATTGTTCCAGTTAAACAGGCAGTTACAGGTATATATGCAAAAGCACCAGTCGGGTATGGATACCGAAGAATGGCGTCCTGCCGCGATTTGTGTCTCGTCACATTCTTTCGAGCGGGAAAAAATCCTGGAACTGATGAAATGGATCAGCCGCCAGTATGGTTTTGGCGCCTATTTCCATCTGATAAAGGGCTATTACAGCAAGCAGACTTATAAGGAATCAAAAGTTTTGCTGGAGCAACTGATCAATAACACGAAAGACCGGGGCAGCACGCTATATATTGATACGATGATTTCGCCGTCGTATACTTCAGCCATCGCACAGGTTATACAGACGCCCTCTATTTCCGGAATGGAGAATAACATGGTGATTTTTGAATATGACAAACGTTATCCGGATGAATTACGTGAGATTCTTGACAATGTGAATCTGATACGTGCAGGTAATTTTGATGTAGGCATACTGGCCATATCCGAACATTTCGTTCGTCCGGCAAACGGGATTCATGTATGGATCCGTGAGCATGACCGGAACAATACAAATTTCATGATACTGTTGGGATATATCATCCTGTCGCATCCGGACTGGAAAAGAAGCCATCTGAAAATATTCCTGACAAGCGCCAGGGAGGAAATGAAGGAGGCAAAAAAAGAACTGGAAGAACGGATTGCAGCCGGAAGACTGCCCATCACTCTTTCCAACATCGAATTTGTCATGTTAGACGAAGAGCATACATTCGGTAGCGTCGTGCAGGAACATTCCTCACAGGCCGGCCTTACGATTATCGGTTTCCACGAAGACATCATAAAGCACGAACCGGTGGCTTTCTTTTCTGAGTTTAAAAATATGGGCGACATCTTTTTTGTAAATTCCTCAAGTTCCAAGGAAATCACATAACTTGCTTACATAAAAAGAAAAACATGCTTTACGGACACGGGGATGACAGTTATAAATACGGGAATATAAAGGCCAATTTCAGTTCCAACATATACGGGAAAACAGATTTGTCCGGATTGTACCGCCATCTTTCCGCACGGATGGCATGTCTGACGGCTTATCCGGAGCCGGAACCTGCAAGCCTGGAAACGCAATTGGCGGCAACATACGGCCTGCAGCCGGATGAGGTCTGCGTAACAAACGGCGCCACAGAAGCGATCTACCTTATTGCACAGGCATTCCGGGACAGGAAAAGTTATATACTTCAGCCCACGTTCAGCGAATATGCCGATGCGTGCCGGCTGCATGCGCATACGGTAAAGCCGGTTTATTCCATCAACGCGATAGACGGGAATGCAGATCTGGTATGGCTATGCAATCCGAACAACCCGACCGGTGAAGTCCGACCGGAAAATACGCTGATGACATTGATAAAATCGCATCCTTCAGTATGTTTTGTAATAGACCAGAGTTATGAGGACTACACGTATAAAAGTCTTTTTTCTGCGGCAAAGGCGGTCGAAATGTCGCAGGTGATTTTGTTACATTCTGCCGCCAAGCGTTATGCCATTCCGGGGCTTCGGCTGGGTGCCGTCACGGCTCCGGCCGCCCTGCTGCAGCAGATACGCAGGCAACGGATGCCGTGGTCCGTCAATGCCATGGCGATTGAAGCCGGATACTTTTTTCTGCAAAACAGGCCGCTGCCACCAGCCTTTACGGATGATCTGTTAAAAGAAACCGAACGCCTCCGCAACGCCGTTGAAAACCTGAAAATAGCAGACGTATGGCCTACGGATACCCATTTTTTCCTGCTACGGTTACGAATCGGAAAGTCCGGTCTTTTAAAAAAATACCTCGCAGAAGAACATCACATCCTGATACGTGACGCCTCTAATTTTGAAGGTCTGAATGATACGTTTATACGCATTGCAACACAGACTCAGGAAGAAAACAACCTGTTGATAAAAGCATTAGAAGAATGGAAAATTACCTTTACCTGTTGATCCCCCTTTGTGCGGGCTGGTTACTTGACAGACGGTTCGGAGACCCTCTCCGTCTTCCTCATCCCGTTGCCGGTTTCGGACGGTTGATTGTTGCAGGCGACCGGAGGCATAACCGTGGGAATAACCGTTTTTGGAAAGGAGCCGGGATGTCCATCCTCCTCATTACCGGGACGTTTGTTTTTACATTAATCCTGTACTCCATACTCGGCGCCCACATCGTTTTATCGGGAGCTGCAGGCACGCGCGCTTCGATCGTCGGATTGGTTAAAACACATTTTACATCGATCATTCCTTTAGCCTTCTTCCTTTTGGGGAAAGACTTTGTTACGCCGGATGATCCGTCCGGTTCCACACGCGGTCCCGGTTTTATTGTTATATCCGGTCAGCTGAATATCGCTTCCATGCAATACTGGACATACATTCTCTTCGCTTCCGTCCCTGTTTTTTATTGCCTGGCAGGAAAAACGCTGGTAAAAGAAGTCCGTGAGGTCTTCCGTGCGTGTGACCGTTCTTTGGAGGACGGACGCCGGCAGGTAGGGCGTATTGTCGGACGTGATACTTCCGGACTTTCCGGGCAGGAAGTACGGACAGCCGCCCTCGAAACGCTGTCCGAAAATTTGAGTGACGGAGTGATTGCGCCCTTATTCTGGTATGTGCTGCTCGGTGTACCGGGTATGGTGACTTATAAAATGATAAATACGCTCGACTCCATGATTGGGTACCGCAGTGAGCGGTATCTCCTGTTTGGCCGTTTCGCTGCGATCATCGATGATTTCGCCAACTTCATTCCCGCCCGGCTAACGGCCGTTTTAATGATTACGGTAAGCGGAAAATGGTCTCTTTTCCCTTTTATTATAAAGTACGGAAACAAACACCTGAGCCCCAATTCCGGTTATCCCGAAGCGGCGCTGGCCGGTATTCTCGACTGCCGTTTTGGAGGCCCGCACCGTTATTTCGGTGAAACGGTAGACAAACCCTATATCGGTACAAATGAACGAATGCTTACCCGGAAAGAGCTGGATAAGGCTGTAAAAAATGCCCGCTATACGGAGGTTCTTGCCGTCATCATTTGTATAGCCGTATTAAGTTTGGTCTTTCTGTAGATTATTCCCGGAAATTTTATTTGTATATTTGGCCGTATAAAATAATCGTATGAAACGGATCACTCTTATCACAGGCGGACAGCGGTCGGGGAAAAGTAGCTATGCCGAAAGAACGGCGCTGTCCCTGTCCGGAAACCCGGTATACCTGGCCACCGCCAGGGTATGGGACGAAGAATTTCGCAAGCGTATAGCACGCCATCAGGCATCCCGCGGCCCCCAATGGACGAATATAGAGGAAGAAAAGGAATTAAGCCGGCACGACCTCGCCGGACGCGTTATTGTTATTGACTGTGTGACCCTGTGGTGCACCAATTTTTTCTCCGACTTAAAAGCCGATGTCAAACAGTCGCTGGAAATGGTAAGGGAAGAGTTTGACCGTTTCACCTCACAGGAAGCAACGTTTTTTTTTGTAACCAACGAACTCGGATCGGGAGGCGTCTCCGAAAACGGACTGCAACGTAAATTCACCGACCTTCAGGGCTGGATAAACCGGTATATCGCATCCAAAGCCGACGAAGTCATCCTGATGGTAAGCGGGATAGCGGTAAAAATAAAGTGAACTTATCCCAGCGCCACATCCAGCACCATCATCAGGACAAAGCCCAGGGCCACTCCAATCGTCCCGGCATTGGAATGTTTACCGCTTTGCGCATCGGGAATAAGTTCCTCGACCACCACGTAAATCATGGCGCCTGCGGCAAAAGCAAGTAAATAGGGCAATACAGGCAGCGTAATCTGTATCAGGAGGATTGTGATGATCCCGGCGATCGGTTCGACAATACCCGAAAGGGTGCCGCCGATAAACGCTTTTGTACGGGATTGTCCGATGCCCTTCAAAGGCATGGAAATAATCGCCCCTTCCGGAAAATTCTGGATGGCAATACCGAGAGATAGCGCCATCGCACTGGCAACCGTTATATTTGGAACACTTTCAATCATACCTGCCAGCACAACGCCTACAGCCATCCCTTCCGGAATATTATGAAGGGTCACGGTAAAAACGAGCATAGTCGTTTTTTTCAGTTTGGCCCTGACGCCTTCAGGCTCATTGGAATTTAGATGAAGATGAGGGATGAAACTGTCTAACACCAGCAAAAATGCCATTCCGGCCAAAAAGCCTGTTGCAGCCGGAAACCATGCCGCCTGCGTCCCCTGTCCCTCCGCCATTTCTATGGATGGAATCAGGAGAGACCAGACAGATGCGGCAATCATTATTCCCGAAGCAAAGCCGATCAACAATTTCTGTAAGCGCAGCGAGATCTCATCCTTTAATAAAAATACCATCGCCGAACCCAGGGTAGTCCCGATAAATGGCACAAGCAATCCTAATCCTAAAGCAACATCCATTGACATATCATTCTGTTTTTAGTATAATTCATATAATCCGGGCAGTCAAACAGCAAAATTAAGCTATTTGAATGACTCCTGCAAAATTTCTCCTTACGTTGACAGGCGTAACCTGTGAATAACGCCGGGATTTATCCCGGTGGCAGGGCTGTAGAGACGCGATGCTTCGCGTTTCTGTTAAATCCCGTACGGGATGCCATGTCGGCAGCAAAAAAAATCGCGTGCAAACGTGGTTTACGCCATGCTCGTACGCAAACAGCATTTAAATATCAATTTAGATGATGGTCTATTATTCAATCATTTCTAGCTGGCGCCGTTGTTGAGCGTTACGATGTAGATTCCGGGCGGCAGCTTTATCCGCGTTTCGCCGGCGGTGAGGGCTGTTTGCAGTTTGTGCAGCATGCCATCCGTCGAATAGATGCGGATAATAGCGCCGGGTTTTGACGTCCGGACGTACAGCTCGCCTTCAAAAGACCAGATCTTGTCTTCGGAAAGAGAAGCCGGGGCTTCGACGGCCTCGCGACCGCTGTACAGGTAATTGGCGTAATAGTCCCGTTCGCCGGTCGAGCCATGCGGGATGACGACCGACGGTTGCGGATCATCGCCATTTGTACCTGTCCAGCCGGTGAAGATGTCTCCGCTTTTGGTTGGGGCGGAGAAGGTGACGATTGAGACGTCGGCGCCCTGGTGGTAGGTGCTGTTGCCGGTCGGGACGTGAAGGGAGTCGCTGGCTGTAATCCAGGCGCGGTTGACGAACATGGGCTGGGAGGCGCTGACGCCCTGAGCGGGCGTCGCTCCGAAAGTGACGGTTACCGTATCCAGCGACGGCACGTTATCGAAGATCCAGGTGAGCGTGTCGCGTTGCGGGACGCCGGTGGCGATCTTGCCGGATGTGAAATCTGACGGCGTGCTGGAAGGGGTCATCGTTTTGTCACCGGCATAGTCAAGGTAAGTCGGCAGCGTATCGCGGATCACGAGCGTGCCGGTGGAAGTCAAATTTGCGTTGACGTTGGTTATCTTATATTCTATCGTATCGGTGTAGAGCACTGAAACGGGGTTGGGATACGTGCCGTTATGCTGCACTTCGTCGAGGGTGGCGTCCTTCTTTCATCATCAGGTGAAGGACGGGGCTGAGGTGTGTACGGATGCTGTCGCTGCAGTCACATTCGGGCTGGACGGGATAGGGATCCGTCACGCCGTCGTCGTTGAGGCGGATGACGAGCTGCACGAATGGCGGTTGGGACGAAAGGTGGCGGGCGCCGACGGTCAGGCAGCCGGTATTGCCGGGCAGGATGTATGCTGGGAGGCTGTCGGTTGCCAGCCAGTTCGCAGGTTTGACGCTGTCGTAGTAGAGCGAGACGTAGACGGGGTTACCGAGTGCGGCGTCGCCCTGATTGACGATGCGGAGGCTGATCGAAACCGGATCGCCGATGAGCGAGGTCGAGATCTGCGTGTTGTCGAAGACGGCGTTGGGCGTGGGCCAGAACGGTGTCCCATCCGCACTTAGGGCGGTTTGCTGCTGCAGGAAGTTGTTGAAGGGTTGAATATCGTTGGCAGTACCCGGCACGCTGTCTTTGCCGGGAAACATGGTGGCCGGATTGCGTGGCCAGTGTGGGACGGTCAAATCTTCATTTATGTTCACAGCGTTATAGGAATATTGATTCCAGACTTTGCGGGCAGGCGCCCAGGGCCGGGTGGCGCTTTTATAGATGCGTAGCGTACCCTCCAAAGCGTCTGTTGCGGCTCCTGCTCCTGCTACAGTGACGATTTCCGCACCTCCGTCGTTGTCCACATCGGCAATGATCGGATACTCGTTGCCTGTGTTGGAACCGCCCTCCGTCGTATAAAGATTTTTGGTATTGCTAAATTAATATTGATAACTCGTTATTAAGTTTCATCATCAGTAAATTTAAGGAAAAAACAATCATATAATCCGCCTTACTGAAACATTTCGTTTTTCTATGAAATCTTGCCAAATAATGTCTTATGCGACT
>JAISCL010000049.1 GCA_031265585.1 Tannerella sp.
CGGCATCCATGCACAAAACCATCCCGCGTATCGTACCGTATAAACTTCATTTCAACCTGATTTTCTCTAACAAAACTACCTCTGTAGCTATAGATTATCACCGGCCTCATTACCTTCGACCCTTAACTTGATGACATTGGGCCGGAGCCTTCGCCGAGCAGAGAGCAAAACTTTTCCTCATGATTGTGTTTCCTCTGTCTGTTATGAATTGCTGTCAATCCATCCGATCTCCTGCTGCAAAGGGAAGAAGCAACAGGAGACAATCATGTCGAAGTTATTCTTGCCCAACGACTATTTATTTTCATAGAATAATGCTGTAGAATTAATTTCTTCATTTATAAAATTTAGATATCGTTCAGTTTGTTCCGGTATCTCTTTTTTGGGAATAAAAAAATGTGATGGCATCAATTTTTCATCCATTATAAACATAAACGGCATATTCGTTTCTTCTATTGGAATATTTAGAGAATTCATACTGTAAAAGCATTTATCATTAAATTGATTAGAACGGGCAAAAACATACAAATCCCTTAATTGATAACCGGAGGCAAATAATATTATTTTATTAAACCCCTGTTTTGTCATGAAATCTTTTATTTGCGTTAAACAATAATTTACACAATCGTTGCAATATGAAGATGAAAAAAACAGAACTAAAAAAGGCCCTTCTGAGAAAAGGCTGTCAATTTTTATTTTTTGATTTTTCAAATCAGTCAGATATAATGATTTAGAAACCATGCATCCTTCGTTTTTCATCAACACTTCCTGTTCTTCTTTTAACATATCATACAATAACATGATTTGTGAACAGGACTGCTTATGATTTTCTCTTTCCTGTCTTAATTGTAACTGGTAGTAAAAAGACAGAGAGGTTATTATTATAACAACAAAAATAACTGCTACTACAAGATATTTATTCATTGGATTAAGCAATAATATTTAGATAAGGAGATGTTTTCATTTAAACACATTTTCATCAAAAACTACCAGATATGGATTCTTCTCCATATCCGTTTCCGACATTACCGATAAATAAACATGCTTGTCGTGATAGCAGGCAAATAATGCCGGAATAAATTCATTGTTTTTGTCTTCAAAAAAATAGACGTTTGCTGTTTTATTATATTTGTTGTAAAATACGAAAGGCGTTTTTCGCCGGAATGCGAACATGAAACGGACGTTGTGTTCATCTTCACTGACAAACCGTATATAGGTGGCTGTTTTGTTCACATTTTCCGACCGGTTTGTATAGTCAATTAAATCATAAACATCTTTATTTTTTCTTTCGAACGGAGGTATGGCATATTCCCCAAAATCAACATAATATCGGGGAATCATATTTTTATACTCCTGAATGGAAAAAATCGTATCACACAACATTTCCCAATAAAGAATATGATCCCGGTACTGGAAAAAGTTATCATACGAAGTCAGCCCCGTATTGACTTTTCTGCTGTTGACAATCTCAACCAGACCATATTTGTCGTCTAAAACGCTTCCTATAGGTGTGTACTCATGGTCACCCTGGAACATGTTTTTTCCCACAAACCAGCCATCGGCTAAAGGATAGACGTCAGATATCGGATAAGTATTCTCCGGTATTTTTTCCACTGAGAGATACTTTCCGTTATCATCGAAACACAATATTCTTTTTGTCATCTTGTCAAATACATATACATATTCACCTTTTATGAACATATTCCCGAAAGATGTATATTCTCCCGGCCCCTGTCCTGTTCCGCTGAGATTGAAAAGATATTTACCCTTGCTATCGAACACGACCACTTTTTCTCTTGTCAAAACAAATAATTTTTCTCTGAAAAACAGGATGTGTGCAATATCATATAATAACGACGAATCGGTTGTTTCCAATTCTATCATCCGCCCCATACTCAGGTCAACAGATTTTGCTTCCTGAAAATTGATACGGATGGTCTCCACTTGAGACGGTTCTGGTTCTTTACATGAAAAAATCAGAATAGAAAATAGGATAATATTGATTTTATTCATACAATTGCTCATGACAGGAATATTTTATGTATAAACATAAATGTGTAACAAAAGATATTTCTCTTCGATATTTTAACAAGTGAAATTCAAACAGGAAAAATTATATAGAAAATACTTTTGTTACACTCTATGAAAATAAACACTTTAATTTGTAATGCACGTACATCTTAGGGTACAACATGCGTAACCACTGGAGCAAGTGACACTACAACCCGTAGTCGTTCCAACACCTAAAATAGTAATTCCTCCACTAATTGAACACTGAGATGACCCAGGCCCACCACTATGGCAATAGGTATTATTTTCCTGTGCCAGCGCTTCCACATTCTCTAGCGTAACAGAAGAAAGCGTATTCTTCTGCATGCCCAAATTCACATTCACAGCAGCAACAACTGTGATCACTGTAACGGCTAAAAAGCCAATCATTTTCTTTTTCATAGTTAATATATTAATTGATAAAACATGCCGCAAAGATAATATGAAATATTCTTTTGTTTCACATAATATTGTGGCCAATTTGTCCACACTTTGTGGCGGATTTGGCCACAAAATTATACTTGTTTCATTTACGGACGAAAGGAGGATGAATAATATTGAAAAAAATCAAAGTTGAGCAATTCGCAGATATGGGATAACAATGCTGTATCAATCGTCGTTTTCCGGTATATTTTGTATATATTGGAACGATCGCAATTCAATTGTTTCGCCAACCAGGTTACCGAACGCCCTTCCGCCTTCATTTTTGCCTGTATTAATTTGTCGATGTGTATCTTTTTCATAGATGAATCATTGAGTTTTTTAATCCTGAATGATTTCTTTCATTTTCTCCCGCATCTCCCGGACGGCTGTTGATTGCACTTTCGGCTCTTTGGTCAGTACGATGCGGGCTGTTTCCCGCGCCTTTTCCGTTTCGCCCATCTCCACATAAAGGTTGACCAGCAGATACCACGGATAGATACGGCTGGGGACAATGTTTGCCGCCTTGCCGACAATCAAATAGTTTGTATATTCATTCTCTCCGAAAGAGAGCATTTCGATATTCTGAAGATGAATGTCTCCAGCTTCATTTTCAACAATAGGATATCAAATACCGCAATGATTCCAATGGCTAACATGCCGGCGAATAATAATTTCTTTTTCATAAGTACATCATTATTACGATGCAAATAAAATAATATTTTTTTTGAATAACGAATTAGATTCTGTCTCAATTCTGTTTTTTTACGAGAAAGGATTCTTTTTGTATTTCCAAATTATATGTACAAATGAAACGAAGATATATATGTTATTATCAGTGTGTCAATGATAGCGATTGTGGCTAATCAGGTGCATTGGGTTGTTAATATGTATGGAGACATGTCATTTACAAAATCCCTGGCCGGGGAAAGCGTAAATGACATGTTATTTACTGATGTTACACACTTGCGCGTGGCCGGATTTTGTGTGCCGTCGAAAAGCGGCCTGGCCCGAAGGGTCGGATTTGCATAACCGCGCCTTATATTTGCCGGGGATTCGGATTAATGTCCGTAGTTGGAAATGATGTAATCTTCCGGTTGAAAATCTTTTTTCAGGGCGGGTTTGCCGATCTGTTCTATGACGGACTCTATGAATAGCAGCTGTTGCTGCAAAATATACCGGTTTATAAAGGTTTTTATTTCATCCGTATGTTCGTTCATCGGGGTGTTCGCAATTTCATGGGCGGCATTTTTTATATGGTAGAAACAGTAAGGCCGGTTCTGCTCTTTCATTTTTTCCGCAACAGAGACGGAACCGTAAATACCGGCAGGGCCAAATTCGATCCTGTCGAAGGGGACGTTTGCGTCGGCATCTCCGTGGAAAAGCATCACCGGACATGCGCTGCCGTTCAGCTTCAAACCGCCGTCAAGACTTAATATCGCACCGGCAAAGGAGACGACGCCGGCAAAATTGAACCCTTCCGGCAGTTTCCGGGCAAGGACAGATTTATTTATAATTTCATATTCGGCCTGCAACACGGAGATGGCGCCTGCACTGGATCCGGAAATGATGATCCGGCTCGAATCAACAGACCATTCCGGACGGCTCAGCACATAGTTTGTTGCATCATACAGGTCTTCCACTGCAAGATCTATCGTATATTTCAGGAGGGAGAGAAACTGTTCGGGGGTAGCGAAGGATTCTTTACCGGCATTTTTAAGACCTAAACGATAGTCTATCGAAATTACCGTATAGCCGGATTCCGCCAATGTGTTAAAATAAGACCGATAGCTTTCCGCATCACGTGTACCCCGCACAAAACCTCCTCCGAAAAGGAAAATCACACAGGCCTCCGGCTTTGTTACATCCGCCGCCGTATATCTGTCCAGGTACAGGCTGTCCGTTCCTTTTACCGAATACAAACAAGTCTCCTTCTTAATTTGAGGACAGGCACAGGACAAAAAAGCGCACAAAAATAGCAGGAAAAACAGGATACGATTCATATTGTCTGATTTACGATTCTTTGTCTGCAAAGATAGGTTTAATAATTTCAATTTTCAATTATTAAACCTATCTTTGCAGACAATTTTGTGAAATTTAATGGGCAGGATGCAAAAAGTTATGGAATATAATTTTAAAGAAATCGAGGAAAAGTGGCGGACGAAGTGGAACGCCAATAAAACGTATGAGGTAAAAGTAGATGAAAAGAAACCCAAGCTGTATGTGCTGGATATGTTTCCCTATCCGTCCGGTGCCGGACTGCATGTGGGGCATCCGCTTGGATACATTGCATCCGATATTTATTCGCGCTTTAAACGCTTGCAGGGATTCAACGTTCTGCACCCCATGGGCTACGATGCCTACGGACTGCCTGCCGAACAGTACGCCATACAGACAGGGCAGCATCCGGCCATCACGACCGAAAAAAATATACACCGCTACCGCGAACAGATGGATAAGATCGGATTCAGCTACGACTGGAGCCGTGAAATCCGGACATCGGAACCGGAATATTATCACTGGACGCAATGGGCCTTTATCCGGATGTTCAACAGCTATTACTGCTATGACCGGCAGCAGGCGCGTCCGATTGAGGAATTAATAGAAGCTTTTGAACAGGCAGGCACAAAACTGCTGCATGTAGCCTGCAGCGAAGAATTTTCGTTCACGGCCGACGAATGGAACGCAAAGACGGAGAAGGAAAAACAGGAACTGTTACTCAATTACCGCATTGCCTACCTGGGCGACACGATGGTCAACTGGTGCCCGGCGCTGGGAACGGTGCTGGCCAACGATGAAGTGGTCAACGGCGTTTCCGTGCGCGGAGGACATCCCGTCGAGCAGAAAGTCATGCGCCAGTGGTGCCTGCGCGTATCGGCATACGCCCGGCGCCTGCTGGAGGGACTGGATACGATTGACTGGACAGACTCGCTGAAAGAAACGCAACGCAACTGGATCGGCCGCTCGGAAGGGGCCGAAATGACGTTTAAGGTGAAAGACTCCGACCTTGAAATCGAAATATTCACCACCCGTGCGGATACTGTTTTTGGCGTCACCTTCATGGTTCTGGCGCCTGAAAGCGACTATGTACGCCTCCTGACCCGGCCGGAGCAGGCGGAAGAGGTGGCGAAATACCTGGAAGCGACGAAAAAGAAAACGGAACGCGAACGCCAGATCGACAAAAAGGTGACCGGCGTATTTTCCGGTTCGTATGCGATCAACCCGTTAACCGATGAAGCCATTCCCGTCTGGATCAGCGACTATGTGCTTGCCGGCTACGGAACGGGAGCCATCATGGCCGTACCCGGCCACGACAGCCGCGACTATGCGTTCGCCAGGCATTTTAACCTGCCCGTCATTCCGCTTATTGAAGGATGCGACGTCTCGGAAGAAAGTTTCGATGCCAAAGAAGGGCACATGATGAACTCGCCGCAGGCAACAAACCAACCGGCGGGAGGACTTGTGCTGAACGGGCTGGAAGTGCCCGAAGCCATCACAAAAACAAAAGCCTATATCGAAGAAAAAGGCCTTGGACGCATCAAAACAAATTACCGCCTGCGTGACGCCATTTTCAGCCGGCAGCGATACTGGGGCGAACCTTTCCCGATATACTATGATGCGGACGGGCTGCCTCAGCCGTTACCCTGCGAATCGTTGCCGCTGGAACTTCCGGAGGTAGATAAATTTTTACCGACTGAAACCGGTGAACCGCCGCTCGGACGCGCCGATAAATGGGCCTGGGATACGGTCAATAAAAAGGTGGTAGAGACCGCAAGGGTCGACAACCGAACCGTCTTCCACCTTGAACTGAACACGATGCCGGGATTCGCCGGGTCTTCCGCTTACTACATACGCTATGAAGATCCGCACAACAGCAGCGGACTGGTCGATAAAAAGGTAAACGGATACTGGCGCAACGTAGACCTCTACCTCGGCGGCACCGAACATGCCACGGGACATCTTATCTACAGCCGTTTCTGGAACAAATTCCTCTACGATACCGGGGTGATCCGCGACGGCGAACCGTTCAAAAAACTGATCAACCAGGGAATGATCCAGGGACGCTCCAACTTTGTATACAGGATCAACGGAACCGGTCGGTTTGTATCCCTGAACCTGAAAGATTCGTACGAAACCACCCCGCTGCATGTAGATGTAAACATCGTAAGCAACGACGTGTTGGACACCGGACAGTTCAGGCGCTGGAGGCCGGAATTTGCCGATGCGGAATTTATCCTGGAAAACGGGAAATACATCTGTGGCTGGGCGATTGAAAAAATGTCCAAATCGATGTTCAATGTAGTGAATCCCGATTTGATCGTTGAAAAGTTCGGAGCCGACACCCTGCGCATGTACGAAATGTTCCTGGGGCCGCT
The DNA here is from genome assembly GCA_031265585.1 of Tannerella sp. Classification (GTDB taxonomy): domain Bacteria; phylum Bacteroidota; class Bacteroidia; order Bacteroidales; family Tannerellaceae; genus Tannerella. The sequence continues at coordinate 6,843 of JAISCL010000049.1, forward strand.
GGAACAGTCCAAACCGTGGGATACTAACGGTATAGACGGCGTATACCGCTTCCTGAAAAAACTGTGGGGACTGTTCCGCGACCCGGAGGGGAACCTGCAAGTCACGGACGGGGAAGCAACGCCGGAAGAACTGAAATCACTGCATAAACTGATCAAAAAAGTCACCTGGGACATCGACAACTTCTCCTTCAACACCTCCGTAAGCGCTTTTATGATTTGCGTAAACGAACTGACAGGCCTGAAATGCAGGAAACGGGCGATACTCGAAAGCCTGCCGGTCGTACTGGCGCCTTTCGCACCGCACATTGCCGAGGAACTGTGGCATAATACAGGACACGACACGACGGTTTTCGACGCCAAATGGCCTGTACACGACGAGAAATTCCTGATCGAAAGCAGGGTCACATACGCCGTTTCATTTAACGGCAAAACACGCTTCAGCCTCGAATTGCCGGCGGACATGCCAAGGGAGGAGGTTGAAAAAACGGTGCTGGCACACGAAAACGCCCTCAAATGGACGGAGGGAAAGGCGCCTCGAAAAGTGATCACTGTTCCCGGGAAAATCGTGAATATCGTCCTTTAAATACACATCCCGGAAGGGATTAAAATATAAACATTATGAGAAAATCTTTTGCCGGGATATACCGTCCGATAAAGGATTATATCCTGATCTTCCTGGGTACCGTTTTATATGCATTCGGATTTAACGGTTTTATTCTTTCCAACGAGATTGTACCGGGCGGGCTGACCGGCGTCGCTTCTTTCATTTACTATGGAACAGGCCTGCCGGTATCCGTCTCCTACGCGGCAATCAATGTGATACTGCTGACTTTCGCTTTCAAAATACTGGGCAGGCGATTTATTATCAACTCCGTATTCGGCATCCTGTCACTCACCTTCACCCTGATGTTTTTTGAATGGCTGCTGAAAGGCAAGCCGCTTGTCGACGGCGAACCGTTCATGTCGGTCCTGATCGGAGCCGTTGCATGCGGAACCGGGTTAGGGATTATCTTTTCGGCCAACGGCAGCACCGGCGGCACGGACATCATCGGCGCCATTGTAAACAAATACAAAAACATCTCGATCGGACGGGTGCTGTTATACTGCGACTTTGTCATCATCGCCTGTTCGTACCTGATCTTCCACAGCATCGAAAAAATCGTATTCGGATACGTGATCATGTTCACCGAACTGTATCTGCTCGACCGTGTCCTCAATGCAAACAACCAGTCCGTACAGTTCCTTATTTTTTCCCGGAAATACCGGGAGATTGTCGATTCCATCATAAAAGACCTCGACAGGGGCTGCACCTTGCTGAACGGAGAAGGAGGATACTCCAAAGAGCCGGTCAAAGTAATCGTCCTGTTAGCCAAAAAGAAAGAAAGCGCGATGATTTTCCGCATGATAAAAAACATTGACAAAGAAGCCTTCATATCACAGGGAAATGTCCAGGGAGTCTACGGAGAAGGGTTTGACCGGATAAAGACCTGATCATTTCCCGACAGATTTCTACCGGCATGTCATTCCATACGGGATTTTAATCGCATCATGCGGAAAGGTTGCCGCAAGCCTGCGGGAAGGTTTCCGCATCATGCGGAACACACCGGCGATGTCCGGGTACAATAGATGTAATTACAAAAAGACTTTCCCGCCCGGACAATTTTAACCCCCTTATTCCGTTACAGGTTTAATTATGCTTTAATCAAATGAACACAATTGTTTTTGCGACCAATAACGCTCATAAACTGGACGAAGTCCGCACCATTATTTCGGACGGGATCAGGATCGTAAGCCTGGCGGACATCGACTGCCACGACGAGATTCCCGAAACCTCCGACACGCTGGAAGGCAATGCCCTGCAAAAAGCCGTCTATGTAAAAGAACATTCCGGATACGATTGCTTCGCCGACGATACAGGCCTGGAAGTCGAAGCCCTTAACGGCGAACCCGGCGTTCGTTCCGCACGCTATGCCGGCAATGCGCACGATTCGGAGGCCAATATAGACAAACTGCTTCATGCGCTGGCCGGCAGGCAAAACAAAAAAGCCCGCTTCCGCACGGTAATCGCTTTGATCCTGAACGGGCAGGAACTGTTCTTTGAGGGAATCGTAGACGGACATATCATCGGAGAACGGCGGGGTAAAGAAGGCTTCGGGTATGACTCCGTTTTCATCCCGGACGGATTTAACGAAACATTTGCCGAATTAGGCATGGATATAAAAAACAGGATCAGCCACCGGGCAACAGCAACACGAAAGCTTGCCGACCGGCTAATAAAATATACGGATATTAAACCAATGATATGAAATACATCTATTTGATCACAGGGATCCTCTCAATCCTTTTCCCGCAGACGCTTACAGGACAAACCTGGAAAAACTGGGAAACACACCTGGCCTATTATGAAGCGACAGGCATCGCCGAAACAAACGACCGCGTTTACGTGCTGGCAAACGGATCATTATGGAGCTATGGAAAGGAAGATGCGGAAATAAGAACTTATTCAAAACAGACCGGACTAAGCGACAGCGATATCCGCTTAATAAAATACAGCCCGGAGAATCAAACCCTGATCATTGTTTATCAGAACGGGAACATTGACCTGCAGGACAAAGACGGAGTCAGCAATATGCCGGACCTGAAAAACAACTTGAACATACAAAGCAAAAATGTGAATGATATATACCTGCATAACGGGATTGCCTACATCTCTGCGGATTTCGGCATAATGGCGCTCAACCTGAGCAGAAAGGAAATCCTCGATACCTATAAAACGGACAGCACCAAATCCGTATGCATTCGGAACGATACCATCTATGCTTCCACGAAAAACGGCCTGATAAAAGCAAGCATAAACGACAATTTGCCGGATCTGAATAACTGGAAGGAAAAAAAGCTGGATACCGGCATCTTCGAAGAAAAGGACATCAAATACATGTGCCTTTTCCGGGAGAATCTTTTCTTTTGCGTAATAAACAAAGGAGTTTTCTATGAAACCCCCGAAGGCGAATTTAAAACCCTGACCGCGCAGATATACATAAGAAACATAACGGTACAGGCCGGTCAGTTACTGACATACACCTCCGAAGATCTTTCCATCTATGCCGATCCCGATCATTATGCAGTTGTCAATATAGGCCAGATCAATGATGTGGCATCTCTCAGGGAAGACGGGAAATACTGGGTGGCAACAGGCACGAACGGACTTATCGGCATGGAAAGAGGCAGTGACGGCCGCTTTACAAAAACCGTATCCGACATAACGATTAACAGCCCCAAACGCAACTACAATGCATTTATGACCGTCTTCAACAATAAAAAACTGCTTATTACCGGCGGAGACCGAACCACCGCCCGTTCATGGCGGCCGGGAACCTTCATGGTTTATAACGAAGACGGCCGGTGGTACAATTTTGATGAAATGATCGTAAACGAAAAGGTCTACCCGGTAATAGGAAACTACAGCAGGGACTATATGGGCGTAGCCGCTGATCCGGACGACGAAAACCATTATTTCATCGCCACCTACGGAGAAGGCGTCATTGAATTAAAGGACAATGAATTTGTTAAACTTCACAACCTGGATAACAGCACACTGAAGTCCGTTTACGGTCATACTCCCAATCCCACAAACGTCCGCACGGGAAGCGTATGTTTCGATAAGGACAAAAATCTGTGGGTCACCAACTGCCTGGTGGAAAACACCATCAACGTACTGAAAGCAAACGGGGAGTGGACGTCCCTGTATTATCCGGAGATCAGGGTAGCCGATAAAATAGACAAAATATGCATCCGGTCAAACGGGCACAAATGGGTCAATGTGCCGGAATCCGGCATTTTTGTCTTTGACGACAGGGGAACAGTCGATGACACGTCGGATGACGAATTTAATTTTTTCGCCTCGTTCAGGGATGCTCAAAGCAGCACGGGAGCCAGCATCGGAGCCGGCCTGTACCTCTCCATGGCCGAAGACCGGAGCGGAACAATGTGGATCGGAACAAATATAGGATTATTGAAATGCAGCACCCCTTCTCGCGCCATAACGGATCCGGACAACCTGTCCTGCTCACGCCCGGTTCGTGACGGCGAGGCATACTTCCTCAGCGGAGAATCCGTTACCGCAATCGCCGTTGACGCGGACAACCAGAAATGGATCGGAACCTCCAGCCAGGGTGTCTTCCTGATCAACGATGACGGGTCGGAAACAATCTGCAATTTTACGACGGATAATTCGCCGCTACTGTCCAATGCCATTAAAAGCATCGCCATCAATGACCGGACAGGAGAAGTATTTTTCGGCACGGACAACGGACTCGTCTCCTACAGCAGTGGCGTGAAAAGCGGCGCCGCACCGTTTTCCGACGTATATGCCTTCCCCAACCCGGTGCGTCCCGACTACAGCGATAAAGTAACCGTCACCGGACTGACGAACAATGCAACGGTAAAAATAACCGACATAAACGGAAACCTGATCTATCAGGGACGGGCCATCGGCAACCAGATGACATGGAACTGCCGCAACGCAACAGGCAACCGTGTAGCGACAGGCATATACTTAGTCATTGCAGCAACCTCCGACGCCTCCGAAAGCGTTGTCACCAAAATCGCAGTCGTAAAATAACCATCCGGAACTTCCAATACAGCAGTTTTGCGAGATAACGATCTCGCTCTCCCGAATGGCCTCCGTAGCTATCTCCGGCGTCAGGCAATGCATGAAACCTTGCAAAAAAAACGTTAAAGAATGTACAATCGGCTTGAAGCTGGGAATTATTGTTTTAATTTGCCTCCGAAACACACAAAACATCATAATGAAAGCGGGTATTTTTACTTTTAGTCTGTTTATTCTGTTCCTTTCCTGTACGTCCGGGGAAAGAAAAAACATGATGACCTACACCGTCGCCCGCGGAGATTTCGAGAATGTCCTGACCGTCGACGGATACGTGGAGTCGCTACGTTCCACATCGGCTAACTGTCCGCCATACCTCGAGGGCACCATCGGATTCCTGGTTGAAGACGGGACGTACGTGAAGGAAGGCGATGTGGTATGCATCGTGGAAGTGGCCGAAATGCAAACGCAGTACGACCAGTTGAAAGCCGACTGCGAAATCTCACAACTGAACCTGACCAAGGCGCAGGCCGACCTGGCCCTGCGCTATGCCCTGCTCGAAGCGGAAGTGAGAACCAATGAAGCCGAAACGCAGATTGCCCGCCTGGATTCCCTGCAACTGCAATACGCTCCCCAGAATCAGGTAAAAATAAAGGAACTGGAACTGCAACAGGTCACCATCCGAAAAAATAATTTCGAGAAAAAGCTGGCTACGCTCGAAATCATCCGCCAGTCGGAAATCAAAAAGCAGGAACTGAGAGTACAGCAATTAGTCAACCGCCTGCAAACCGCGAAAGACAAGCTGGACGCCCTGACCATTAAAGCGCCCAAAGACGGACTGGCCGTCAGAGCAAACAACTGGATAACGGGGAAAAAACTTCAGGTCGGCGACCTGGTCTGGTCCCGCATGCCGCTGGTCAACCTGCCCGAATTTGCGGGCATGAAAGTCATCATTCGAGCGCCCGAAGCCGACTATAAATATATTAATGTAAATGATTCGGTGATTTACACCTTCGACGCCATGCCGGGCAACCGGGCCTACGGGAAAATACAGATGAAATCGCCCGTCGGACAGCAGCACCGGGAAAAGTCAAAAGTGAAATTCTTCGACATCGAAGCCACAATCGACAGCGTCCAAACCATGCCCGACCCGGGATATACCGCCAGTTGCCGCATCCTGCTGAAGCTGTTGAAGGATACGCTGACCGTTCCGCAAATCGCCATCTTCGAACAGGATTCGATGAAGGTAGTGTACGTCCGGAAGGGAAGGAAATTCGACATGCAGCAGGTGCAGACCGGCATCACGTCGCCCAAAGAGGCCGTGATCGTCTCCGGACTGCTGGGGGACGAAGAAATCGCCCTCATGAAACCCGCTTCGTCAGCCATCCGCAAAACATGGCTCCTGCCGGCGGATACGACCCGCAATGAACCCGTAGATACCCAATCAAACGAAACAGTTAATACCCAACCAAACGAAACAATATGAAACGAATATTCGACCGTTACATCCCCGCTGCCTGCCTGCTGCTCCTGCTCCTCAACGCCTGCGGCCGGAAGGAAACCGGAGACATACCGACGGCGGCAGCCGTCCGGGGCGTGTTTTACATCGACCTCTACGAAGAAGGTGAAATTGAAGCCATCCGTTCGCTTAATCTCTCGTCGCCCACCATCTCGTGGCGCTATGGTAACCTGAAGATCACGCAGCTGGTCAAGGACGGGCAGGAAGTTAACGCCGGCGACACACTGATCGTCTTCGACCCTTCGGAAGTGCAGAAAGGTATCGTCGAAGCCGAAGGGCGCATGGAAATCAGCCTGGCCGAAATGGAGCAGATGACCGCCCAGCACCAGTCCGACCTTGAGGAACTGAATGCCGACTATGAAGTAGCCCGCCTGTCGCGCGAAATCTCCGCCATCCGCTTCGAATCGGCCGAATACGAATCGGAAGTCAAGAAAAAGGAAATCCAGCTGAACCTCGACAAGGCCGGCATCGCCCTGGACAGGGCCAGGGAACAGATCGACAACCGCATCAAAATCCAGAAGGAAGAAGTCAAGCAGAAGAACCTCGCCATCGAACAGGACCGGGCGCGCCTGGACGAAGCCCACGAAACGCTGCAAAAAATGTTCGTCGTCACGCCGTCGCCCGGCATTGCCATCATCGCCCGCAGCTGGAGCAGCGGAAACAAATTCCAGGTCGGCGACCAGTGCTGGTCGGGATTCCCCATCATCCAGCAGCCGGACTTGACGTCGATGAAGGCCACCGTCAAAATCAACGAGGTGGACATTGCCAAAATAAGCCGCGACCTGAAAGTGGAAATCAAGCCGGACGCCTTCTCCGACAGCGTCTTTTCGGGGACGGTGAGCACGGTGGCCAACCTGGCCGTAAACAAGGATGAAACCTCCAAGCAGAAAGTCTTCCCGGTCGAAATCGCCATTGAGGGGACGCACGCCAACCTGCTTCCCGGCCTGACGGTCAGCTGCCGCATCATCATCGACCGCATTGAGGACGTGCTCTACGTCCCGCTCGAAGCGGTGCATCAGGAAGGCGACCGCTACTTCGTTTACCGGAAAGCGGGCGGCGGATTCGACAAAACCGAAGTCGAACGGGGTGCCGTCAACTCCGACTTTATGGTGATCACCTCCGGACTGAACGAAAAAGACCGGGTCGCCCTGGTAGATCCGTTCCTCCAGAAGGAAGAAGAAAAGAAACGCGAAAACGCCTCCAAAGAATAATGCCATGAGACAGATTCACATCACTCGCTGCCTCCCGCACCCCGTCCGCTGCCTGCTGACCTTCGCCCTCGCCTGCCTGGCGGTTGCCTGCGGAAGCGGCGACAGCGACGATGCCAAAAAGGCGGCGGAAGGAAAAAACATCGTGGAAACCGGCGAACTGGCCGCCATCAACACCCGCTCGTTCGTCCTGACACGCTTCGGGCGATACTGGTACGAAATGCGCATCATCGGCATCCTGGAACACGGCGCCATCGTCAACGCGGGCGATTCGATTATCCAGCTCGACCCCACGGAAGTCAAACGCTTCATCATTGAGCGCGAAAGCTCGCTGGAAACGGAACGGGCCAACCTGGAAAAACTGCGCGTAGACCACAGCAACCGCATCAACGACCTGACAAGCAGTATCAAGAACGAAACCTCGTCCTTCAATCTGAAGCAAATCGAACTGGAATCGTCGCGCTTCGAGACCGAACGCCTGCGCCGCATCAAGGAACTGGAATTTGAACAGGCCAAAATCACGCTCCGCAAGGAAGAAAAAAGACTGGAACTGACCCGCATTATCATCGAAAATCAACTGAAAATACAGGAAATACGGGTTGCCCAGGTTGAAACCGAGATCCTGAATGCCTACCAGATCCTGCCGTTGCTGACGCTGCGTTCGTCCGTCGCCGGCGTCTTCCAGATTGCCAACAACTGGCGGACGGGAACGCTGGTCAAAGTCGGCGACAACATCTACACGGGCAATAACCTGGCCAACGTGCCCGAACTTGCCTGGATGAAAGTAAACACGTTCATCAACGAAAACGACTTCCTGAAAATACGCACGGGACAGAAAGTGACGGTACGCCTGGACGCCCTGCCCGAAATCGTATTCGACGGCGAGATCAGCTACATCGGCAAGCTGTGCCACCTGAGAGACAACAACAAGAAATCGCGTCAAAAGGTCTTTGATGTGGAGGTGCGGATGCTGAAATCCGACCTGCGCCTGAAACCCGGAATGACGGTCAGTTGCGAATATTTAAACGATTGATTATGCAAGTTGAAGAAAACATCCGGCTGGCCATCCGGGGTCTGGCCGATCACAAGTTCCGCTCCTTCCTCACCATGCTGGGCATCATTTTCGGCGTCGCCTCCGTGATTGCCATGCTCTCAATCGGCGAGGGCGCCAAGCGCGAAGCCATCGCCAAATACCAGGATCTGGGGGTAAACAACATCATCGTGCGCGAGAAAAAGATGACCGACACGGAACTGGAAGAAGTCCGCGCCCGCTTCTCGCAGGGCCTCTCCCTGCGCGACGCCTCCGTACTGCGCGAAATCGTCCCCGGCATCGTGCGGATGGCTTCGCAGGCCGAAATCGGCGCCGACGTCAAGTACGCCGACAAATCGGTCAAGTCCACCGTCATCGGCATCACGCCCGAATTTCTGTCCATGATGAACTACCGCCTGCGCAACGGCGAATTTGTCACGGAGGAACACTACGAATACCGCGCCAAAGTGTGCGTGCTGGGAGCCGGGGTGGCCGCCACCCTGTACCCGAAGGAAGACCCGGTCGGGAAGCGGGTGAAAATCGAAGACCAGTGGCTGGAAGTGGTGGGCGTACTCGAATCGAAAACGCTCTTCACCGAAACGGTCGGCGAACTGGCCGCCCGCGACCTGAACACGGACGTCTATGTGCCCCTGTCCACCTTCCTCGGACGCTTCAGCCGCGAGAACATCCTCGCCAGCCAGATACAGCAAATCACCGTCCAGGTGGAAAACTCGGGACGCCTGGTCGAAGTCTCCCAGCTGATTCACGAAATCCTGAAACGGCACCATTTCAACAACGAGGACTACAGTATCATCATCCCCTTCGAACTGCTCAAGCAGGAAGAAAAGGAACGGCAGATCTACAATTTCCTGCTGGGCGCCATCGCCGCCATCTCGCTGATCGTGGGAGGCATCGGCATCATGAACATCATGCTGGCCACGGTCATGGAACGCACCCGCGAAATCGGCATCCGGCGGGCCATCGGAGCGCGCAAGGCCGACATCATGAGCCAGTTCGTCTCCGAAGCCGTCGCCATCAGTATTACCGGGGGCATCATCGGCGTCCTGGTGGGCGTCACGCTTTCGCTGACGGTCTCGCTCTTTACGGACGTGAGCACCTACATCCGGCTCTATTCCATCCTGATCGCCTTTGCCTTTTCGGTCATCGTCGGGATCAGTTTCGGCTACCTTCCGGCCAAGAACGCGGCCAATCTGAAACCGGTCGACTCGATACGCTACGAATAAACCTGACACGTAAAAACAACAAGTATGCTGATTGAAATCGTTCATCTGACAAAGAATTACAGTATTGGAGAAATAGAAATTCCCGCCCTGAAGGATATTCATCTCACGATAGACAAAAACGAATACGTGGCCATCATGGGGCCGTCCGGCTCGGGAAAGTCCACGCTGATGAATATCCTGGGCTGCCTGGACACGCCTTCGGAAGGCCATTACTACTTCAATACGACGGACGTGAGCACGCTGGACGACGACGCGCTGTCGGCGATGCGGAACCGGGAGATCGGCTTCGTGTTCCAGAACTTCAACCTGCTGCCCCGCCTGAACGCGCTTCAAAACGTGGAGCTGCCGCTGATATACGCCGGCGTCTCCGGTCACGAGCGGAAAGAGCGGGCGATGCAGGCGCTCGAACGGGTCGACCTGTCCAACCGCCTCACGCACAAGCCGAGCGAGCTGAGCGGCGGACAGCGGCAGCGGGTAGCCATTGCGCGCGCCCTGGTGACCCGTCCCGGCATCCTGCTGGCCGACGAACCGACCGGCGCCCTCGACTCGAAAACGGGCGAAGACATCATGGCGCTTTTCCGCGAGCTGCATCAGGAAGGAAATACCATCATCCTGATCACCCACGAACAGGACATCGCCAACTATGCCGACCGGAACATTTACCTCAAGGACGGAACGGTTCATTCCGACCGCCCGAACAGAAACAAAATCCTTACTCAATAAAAATAACCGGATATGAAAAAAATATTGCTTTCCTGCCGGATGCTGGCCGCGATCTGCCTGCCGTCCCTGATGAATGCCGAAACGTATCACCTGACGCTGGAGCAAAGCATCGAAATCGCCAAGGAAAAGAGTTACCGCATGTTGACCCTGACGCAGGAACTCAAAATTGCCGAATACAACCTCCGGTCGGCCACCAGCCGCCTGAAAACCCATATCAACCTGAACCTTTCCCTGCCCAACTACACCGAAACGGTGCGGCAGAAAGCCGACAGCACGGGCGTGTTCTTTTCGGTCAAGGAACTGACCTATTCCAGCGGCCTGACCATCAACCAGCCCCTGCCGACGGACGGTAACATCTTCATCCAGACCGGCCTGTCAAGTTTCAAGGACTACTACACCGGCGGCCGCTCGTCGAACCTCAACACGCGGCTCGGATTCCGTCAGCCGCTGGACGCCCTGTACGGATACAACGCCATCAAGTCGACGCTCCGGAACGCGCAGCTGGCTTACGAGCGTTCCAGTAAGGTGCTGAAAAGGGAGGAGCTGAACCTGGTGTACGAAGTGAGCAACGCCTACTATAACCTGCTGTCGCTGCAAAAGAGGGCGGAAATCGCCCGGCTGGACCTGGAGCGGCAGACCGAAGCGTTCGAAATATCCAAAAACAAGTACGAAGCGGGTCTCCTGCGCGAGGTGGACGCCCTGCAAATGGAGGTTGACCTGGCCGATGCCCAGAGCAATTACGACATGGCGCTGCTGGCCCAGTCGTCGTCCATCAACTCGTTCAGGGAACTGCTCGGCATTG
>JAISCL010000282.1 GCA_031265585.1 Tannerella sp.
CTCTACGCCGAAAACAAGTTCGGCAAGGATTCACCCGAAGCAAAGGCCACCTACAAGCTGGGCGACATAAACAATACATTGATCCGCACCGTCAACGGCCACACCCTGCTGGTCGTGCATGACACGACCAGCCCGCGCCCCTACGACCGTATACACAAAATCAGCGGCACCAAAGGCTTTGCAGTCAAATATCCGGAGGAAAAAATCGCCCTCGACCCTCATGCGCACGAGTTCCTGAAGCCGGAAGAGTTCAAAGCGATCATGGCGCAGTACGAACACCCGCTCTCGCGATACATCGGCGAAAAGGCAAAGGCGGTCGGCGGCCATGGCGGAATGGACTACATCATGGACTGGCGTCTGATCTACTGCCTGCGCAACGGTCTGCCGCCGGATCAGGACGTATACGACGCAGCGACCTGGTCATGCATCACGGAACTGAGCGAACGTTCCCTTGAAAACCGGAGCAACTCCGTAGATGTGCCCGACTTCACTCGCGGCGCATGGCAGCAAGCCAGGCCCTGGCCGGTTGTCGACATGGAAACGGTGTTCTGTTAAGGATGATGTTATAAACAGATTATTAAAGAATTGAAAGTAAACAGAAAGAGTTATATCATGAACCGTTTTTTTTATTTTATCATTTTGAGCGCATCCGTCAACATGCTGCTGTGCGCCTGTTCGCAACAAACGCTATTCGACCGGACAGCCGGCGATTTGCGTTTAGCCATTGACGGCACGGGAAAGATTACGGTGCTGGAGGATATTTCCACCGGCGCCAACTATATTGATTCCGGTGAATTGAGTTATTTGCTGGAGTGTGCCGTCTATGAAAAAGACAGCGTTTCGGCGCTGATGCAACCCCGAACGGCGAAAGTGACGGCACGGGACGAAAACGGCACAGGGCTTGAACTGACCTTCGGGGAAGACCTCCGGATTACCGTAAACATCTCTTCCAAAGAAGGCTATTTCCGTATGGAACTGGTAGACGCCACGCCCGTTTCGGAGATAAGCCATATTGTGTGGGGGCCATACAAAACGACCATGCGCGGTCATATCGGCGAATGGCTGGGAGTGAACCGGAGCGGGCATTTCACGGTCGGACTGATGAGCCTGGAGCCGAATACCGACGGAGGCGCAGCCTATAGCGGCAAAGGTTCCCGAATGCAACTGTCTTCGTATGACCATACGCGCGGATATTTCGGCGACCGTACCCAGCCACTCCGGAAATCCGTACCGCTTCCCGGTGTGACCGTTGTCGGCTCGGCGGCGGCGCTGTTCGGAAGCCCCGCCGGCAAGGAGAAAGAGCTGGAAACTGTCGAAAAAATCGTACTGGCGGAAGGATTGCCGCACCCGACCTTCAACGGCGTGTGGAATAAATATTCCGATGAAGGGAAGAAGTTCTGTATCTGGGGCTACTACGACGAAGCCAACTTCGATGAATATTTGGAACTTTCCAAAAAATTGCAGGCAAGGATCCTGTGCCGTCCGCATGGTTTTTCGAAAAACTGGGGACATTTCGACATTGACCCCAAAATTTATCCCGGCGGCATCCCCGCCATTCTGAAAAACAGCCGGCAGGCGAGAAAGGACAGCATCGGGCTTACCCTGTACACGCTGACCACATTTCTGAAACCCCTGACCGAACCGGAACCCTATCTCACGCCCGTCCCCGACGACCGGCTGCAAACCTGGCGACCGGAAGCCAGACTGATGAAAGCCGTTTCGCCGGACGATACGACGCTGACGCTTCAAAACACCGAAGAGGTGGCGAAGATCTTCCGCCAGGCATCAAAGGTAATCCGGATAGATAATGAATTTATTGAATTTAAGGAAATGGATATCGACGGTGAGGTGATTCTTGCAAAAAAATGTCAGCGCGGCGCATTCCTCTCCCGGCCGGAAAGCCATCGGGAACAAAGCAGCGTAAAACTGATGTACGTTTCAGGATTTCATAACTTTTACCCCGGCACGCTGGAGATGAGCAACGAGTTTGTCGAACGGTTGAACGACCTGCTTGTCAGCGCCGAACTGGATAATTTTGTAGTCGACGGTTATGAAAGCTGCATCGAAACAGGCTATGGAACATATACCGGGAACATCTTCCTGAAAAAGTTTCACGAACGGTGCGTCGAACAAAACAGGGAAATACTGATTACCGGTTCCATGTTTACTCAATACAGTTGGCATTTCATGTCGCATGAGAGCTGGGGAGAACACGATCAGGAAAGAGGCGTCAGGGGAACCATGCTGGATTACAGACTCTCCCGTCAAATGGAGCTTCGGCGAAACCTGATGCCCAACAAACTCGGACAGTACTATCCGAGCATGGCGACTGCCGAAGACATCAACTGGCTGATGGCGCTGGCCACCGGATGGGACGCCGGCGTTGATTTTCAGCTGGACATTGAAACGCTGAAAAGGAATCCCGAACTGGAGAAAATTTCGGAAACGCTTCACCTGTGGAATCAGGCAAGGGCGGAGAATGCCTTTTCGGAACAGCAGAAAATGGCGCTCCGGCAAACGGATGTCCTGTATAAACTGTCGCGGAAGGAGGACGGGAAATGGGATTTGTCGTTCGACCGTTTCTGGCAGGACGAAAAAGTCAAAATCCTGCCGCCGTCCGCAATGGCAGCCACGCCGGTGAACGGCGACGCCAACTCCGTCAGACCGTTGAGCATTGACTGGAGCTGGACACACAATCCGGGACTTTACGAAGAGGCGGGACTTTCGGACGACCTCGTACAGCAAACCGGAAAGCAGGAAACCCGCTGGCAGGTGACGATTCCTTCGTTCGAAGACAGGGAATCGTGGACGGTAACTTCCCGCAGGCATTTTCAGTGTGTCATCCGCCTGCCGGAAAACGCTCCCTGCGCAGTACAGAATTTCCGCGTGTCGGTCAACGGGGAAACGCTCGAAATTCCCGCCGTCCTGCAACCCGGAGAGTATATCTCTATCCCTCACCTGCTCGAAATTGCCTGTGTTTACGATAAAACGCATCACGTGACAGGAGAAATTGATCTGTACGGTTATCTTCCGAAAGTAAAAAAGGGTGAAACGGTAACGGTCGGTCTGTCCTGTGAACCGCTCGAAAAGGATGCAAATCCCGAAGTGATCATGAACGTGAGATGCCAGAATGGCTTTTTTTATCACAGATGAAAATAGTCGTAGAGAATTTTGAAGAATAACCTGTGAATTTATCAAGTATGAACAGTAATCGTAGAGGTTTTTTGAAGAAGACCCTGTACGGGGGATTGACGCTGGGCGTAACAGGCCGTTATGCAGGAGCGGCGCAACGTATGAACAGCGGGACGGAGCCAGGAAAAACATCCGCCGACACACGTCCGCGCAAGGGAAAATCGGTGATGGGCTTGCATTGCGCACCCATTTCCGAAGTACGGATCGCCGTCATCGGGCTGGGACGCGGCGGAGGCGCTGTCGAACGGCTGTCGCTTTTTTATTGTATCATTTTGAGTGCATCCGTCATGCTGTTGAACGCCTGCTGCTCCGATACCGCTCGCAACAGCGACTGGTTGATTGACAACAGTTCTTACCAGTCCGGCATCACCGTTTCGCCGGACGGTAAAGATTTGACGCTGTCCAACGGGTTGGTGTCAAGAGTATTTCGCATATCGCCCAATCTGGCTACGGTGGCGTTGCACCAGTTGTCTACCGGACAGAATTATATCCGTGCTACCCGTCCGGAAGGGATGCTGGTCATCGACGGTGTTGAGTACGGTATTGGAGGCCTGTTCGGTCAGCCGGTGCAGAATTATCTGTTACCGTCGTGGATAGACGGTCTCTCCGCCGACGCCGGCAGTTTCCAATATACGGGCTATGAGACGCGGAAAATACAGAAGCGGTTTGAGTGGTCGAAACATGCGGAATGGCTGTCTCTGGACGCGGACTGGCCGCCTCCCGGCATTGAACTGATCCTGCATTTCAAGTCGCCCGAAGGAATGACTCCCAAAGGCCTGACCGCGCATGTACACTACGAAATATACGATGGACTGCCGCTGATGTGCAAGTGGATCACCCTTGAAAACCGTTCCCGGCGGGATGTGGTGTTGAACCGTTTCATCAGCGAAATTATGGCTGCAGTAGAAGGTGATTCACATGTAGAAATAAGTGACGGATGGCTGTTGCCCAATATCCATGTTGAAACCGATTATGCCTTTAACAATTCCCTGTACAATGGCGAAAAAGAGCATACGGTTCACTGGATGCGGGATACGACATATACTACGCAAATCAGTTACTTGTTGAATACGCCGTGCCTGCTGGAAGTGCGTCCATCGGCAGGACCGGAACAGACCGTCTCCGACGGACAAAGTTTTTCCACTTTCCGGACGTGGGAGTTGTTGTACGACAGCAACGATAAAGAGCGCCGGTCGCTGTCGAAACGGAAAATGTACCGTGCCATTGCACCGTGGACATCCGAAAATCCGATACTTATGCACGTGCGTCAGGCCGATCCGGATGCCGTGAAACTGGCGGTAGACCAGTGTACCGAAACGGGCTTCGAGATGGTTATTATGACTTTCGGAAGCGGCTTCAACATGGAATCCGGCGATCCTGCCTATTATGCCAAAATGAAGGAACTGGCGGATTATGCGCACGGCAAGGGCGTCGCGCTGGGCGGTTACAGTCTGCTGGCAAGCCGCTCGATTGATGAAGCCAGCGATGTCGTCAATCCCCTGACAGGCAAGCCGGGCGGATTTGCGCGTTTCGGAGAATCGCCGTGTCTGGGCAGTGAATGGGGCGGGGATTATTTTCGTAAAATCAGGGAACTGTATCAGCGTTCAGGCCTGGATGTGATAGAACATGACGGTTCTTACCCCGGCGATTTCTGTGCGTCGGAAAAACATCCGGGACACAAGTCCTATCTTGATTCGCAATGGAACCAGTGGCAAATTATTTCAGACTTTTACAAGTGGTGCCGTTCACAGGGCATTTATCTGAATGTGCCCGACTGGTATTTCCTGAACGGAAATAACAAAGCGCCCATGGGCTACCGCGAAACCAACTGGTCTCTGCCACGCGAATATCAGGAGATCATCGAACGGCAGAACGTCTATGACGGCACCTGGGAAAAGACCGCAAGTATGGGATGGATGTTTGTCCCGCTCACGGTGTATCACGGAGGTGGAGCTGCAGCAACCATTGAGCCTCTGCATGAACACCTCGACCATTACAGTCAACGGCTGGCAAACCTGTTTGGTGCAGGCGTGCAGGCCTGTTACCGCGGCCCCCGCCTGTACGATACGGACAGCACGAAGGCGGTAGTGAAACACTGGGTGGATTTTTACAAAAAATACCGTCCGATACTGGATTCGGACATCATTCACCTGCGGCGTCCCGACGGACAGGACTGGGACGGCTTTATGCACGTGAATCCCGCCTTGCCGCAAAAAGGTTTTTTGATGGTGTACAATCCGCTGGAAACTCCTGTAGAAAAGGAAATCCGTGTGCCGCTGTATTACACGGGTATTACCGGACAGGCGGCGGTCAAAGAACAGGACATCTCTTCCCGGACCGTCCGGCTGGCAAGAGACTACTCTATCCCGCTCAAGATCCGGATTCCGGCAAAAGGATACAACTGGTATGTGATTGAAGATGCCGGGTATGAAAAGTGATCGTAATATAAAACCAGTCAATTAAGTTGCATTATGAACGGGAATAAGGTAAAAGTTTATTTATTGTTGGTTGCGTGTCTGTTTTTATTTAGACAGTTTGCCGAAGCACAATCATTTGATGTTACGTTCGAATCATTACTGAACGAGATGACCGACCGTACGGCCATAGCAAAAAAACCTGCGTATCCGTACAAGTCGTTGCAGGCAAGCAGTTACAACAGGGCTTCGGTTACGCCGGACGACCCGGATAACTGGTTTGTGAACAGCGACAATAATTTTGATTTGCGGAAGGAGACGAACCGGGGACGTTCCGAATCGGTGCTGATGGAGTGCGAAGGGCCGGGTGTTGTTACCAGAATCTGGACACCCTTTTTTTATTTCGATTTCAATGACCGGAAAGGGCCTGACATACTGTTCTACCTGGATGGAGACACCTGTCCGGCCATCCGCACCAATTTTATTGCGCTGGTTACCGGCGAGTCGTTTATTTCCAAACCGTTTGCCGGATACACCTGTCGTGCGGGCGACCTGTATTTACCCGTTTCTTTCGGCAAAAGCTGCAAAATCACCGTCGAGGGAAACTCCTTTTATTATATCATCAATTACCGGGCGTATGATAAAAGGGTGAAAGCGGAAACATTTCAGCCCGAATTTGTGACGCAATATAAAACGCTGCTCGAAAAAACGGGGAGCGAACTGATGAATCCGCGTCCGTTTGAAGGCGGAAGAAAAATAGCGTTTTCCGAATGGATTCAACCGGATACCGGAACGGGCGTCCCTTTGCCGAAAGGAAGTTCAGCCATTTATACAGTCGAGTTCAAGTTGAAAGCCGACGATTTGCCGCAAGCTTTGCGCTCTACGGCGGTGGAGATGCTGTTCGACGGTCAAACGACGGTCTGGTGCCCGATTGGCGATTTTTTTGGGAACGTCAATGCTGTTGAATGTTACACAACATGGGAAAGGGAAGTGAGAGCCGACAGTACGATGATTTGCCGCTGGGTGATGCCCTACAGGAAAAAAGGGGAGATTCGGATTCACAATCACTGTGATTTTCCGGTACATCTGACGATGAATGTAACCGTCGGGGCGTGGAAATGGACCAAAGACAGTTACTATTTCCATGCTAATTGGTGGACGGACAAGCCCTATTCCGCACAGCCGCAGGATATGACTTTTGTGGAAGTCCGCGGCGAAGGGACTTATGCGGGCGATAATATCTGCGTGCTGAATCCTTTGCCCTGGTGGTGGGGTGAAGGCGACGAGAAAGTCTATGTGGACGACGATTTCGACAGGAATTTCCCGTCACATTTCGGCACCGGTACGGAAGACTATTATGGCTGGGCAGGCGGTCTTCATCCGACAAGAGCGGATGAGTTTTCGACGCCGTTTCTGGCAAATATCCGTGTAGGAGGCGAACGGAGAGGCTTTACCGGCGACGAGCCGCATACGCGGGGTTACAATATCTGTACCAGAAGCCGCAGCCTGGACGCGATTCCTTTTACAAAACATTTCCGCATGGATATGGAAGCCTTCAACGGCTCGTCCGGACCGGACGCCTTTCTTCAATATGCCTTGACATCGTTCTGGTATGGTAACGGAAAGGTTTCGCATAACCGTCCGCCCATGAAGGACGAGGTTTCCAGGCCTGTTCCTCAAGTAGAAGATTTGGAAATATTATCAAAATGAAATATCAATCAAAATGAAAAAGTTATTATTTATCTGTATCGTATCATTATCTGTTGGAACTCTTTATTCTCAAGAGAATATTGAGAATTTGAAAAGTCGGAACATTGCCGGAGAATCGGAATCCGTCATGCGAAAAGTGGCTTCCGCGCCGGCTATAGAACAGTTGCTTGCCGAAAACCCGGCTGCCCGGTATTTCTGCTTTACGGAAGACCGCGCGTATGACGTCCGGCTAAACGACGCCATTCCCGCCCGCTGGACGGAACGCGCCGGAGAGTCGCGGACACAGTTCACAGGCGCTTCGGCTCCGGGCGAGTTTTATACCTGGCAAATTGCAGTGTATGCGCCTTTTGTGGAGCTGGAAGATGTCCGGATTACGTTTTCCGATCTGAAAAACGTGGAAAACGGAAAAATCCCCGCCTCGGCGATACGCTGCTTCAATACGGGCGGGATAAATCCCGACGGACAGCCGTTTGTGAAACGTGTAGACATTGCGAAAGGCGGCGTGCAGGCGTTCTGGATCGGTATTGACGTAGATGCAAACTGTCGCCGGGGAACGTACCGGGGAAAGGCGACGGTCGCACCCCGCGGTTTGCCGGCAACAGCAGTAACGGTTGTTTTGAATATAGACGGCGATGTGCCGGCCAATCACGGCGACGATGAAGGTTTCCGTAAAACCCGTCTGCGCTGGCTTGACGCAAATGTCGGAGATGCCGGCCTCCCCACTTCGCCGTATACGCCGATGACTGTCAGCCGCCAAACCGTCGAATATCTGGGCGGAACGGTAGAACTTGCCGCCTCGGGACTGCCCCGGCAAATTACGACCCGGTACGATCAGAGCGTTCTGCTGAACGATACGGTCAGGAATCAGGTATTGGACGGCGAAATGAAGTTTGTGGTTGAAACGGAACAGGGCGTCGAATCATTTCCTGCAGGAAAATTGCGTATCACATCCGTCACGCCGGCGGCAGTTCACTGGAAGTCCGTGCAGCAAAACAGGAATTTTGAAATCGTCTGCACGGGACGCATGGAGTTTGACGGCTTTTCGGAATACAGAATCTCCGTAAAAGCAAAAAATAACCTGACCGTCAACGATATTCGCATGGAAACGCCTTATTCGGCAGATGCTTCCCAATACCTGACGGGACTGGGAAACAAAGGCGGAAAAATGCCGTCCCTGCCGCTTGAATGGAAATGGGACGCGCAAAACAGGCATCAGGACAAACTCTGGATCGGAAACGTCAATGCCGGACTGAACATGAAGTGGAAGGATGAGAATTACCGGCGTCCGCTGATAAATATCTACTACGGTTTCGGCCCGCTCATGGAACCTGTCTCGTGGGGAAACAGCGGCAGCGGTGGCGTTTCCATACTGCCGGGCGCCGGACAGGGCGTCAAAGTAAAAGCCTTCAGCGGCAAACGCAGTATGAAAAAGGGCGAAACCCTGCATTACTGTCTCGAAACCTCCATAACGCCCGTGAAGCCGGTTGATTTAAACCGTCTGGCCAGTGAACGGTTTTATCATACGGGCGGGAATACGTCCGGGCTTATACCGGCCGCAAAAGAAGCCGGCGCAAATTATATCACCATCCATCATGCCGCCGATATTTACCCGTTTATCAATTATCCCTATTCCGATGCAACGACGCCGGATATGAGGCGTTTTGTTCAGGAAGCGCACCTGCAGAACATGAAACTGCGCCTCTATTACACCACGCGGGAACTGACGGTCAAAATTCCGGAAATCTGGGCATTGCGGAGCCTCGGCGCCGAAGTGATTTACGACGGTCCCGGTAAGGACGCGAAAACATTAATTCATAGAAACGGGCCGGATAAATGGCTGGTCGAAAACTTTTCCACGCATTTCATTCCTGCATGGTACAGCGACATTAAGGACGGGAAATTCAGGGGCGAAACGGATATTTCGGTCATTACAGCGCCCGATTCGCGCTGGAACAACTATTACCTTAGCGGACTGGACTGGATGGTGAAAAACATCGGCATCGACGGAATCTATATTGACGACAGCGCGCTGGACAGGGCGACGCTGAAACGCGGACGCCGTATCCTCGATGCCGACGGCAGTCGCCGCCTGATAGACATGCACTCGTGGAATCATTTTAACGGACATGCCGGTTATGCCAACTCACTGCATATTTACCTCGACCTGCTGCCCTATATCGACCGTGTCTGGCTCGGAGAAGGTTTCAGGGACGATAATCCGCCTGATTTCTGGTTCGTGGAAATGTCTGGTATTCCTTTCGGGCTAACGGGCGAAATGCTGGATGCACGCAATATCTTTCGCGGAATGACATTCGGGATGTTACCCCGTCCGGTATGGAACGACCCTGTCCCAATGTGGAAACTCTGGGACGCCTTCGGAATGAAGGATGCCCGTATGCTGGGTTACTGGGACACCCGCTGTCCGGTGAAAACCGGTAATGAAAACCTGCCGGCGACAGTATACCTAAACGGCGACAGGGCGCTGGTCGCCATTGCCAACTGGACGGACTTGCCGCAGAAGGGCGAATGGACGATTGACGAAACACTGCTTGGCTTCAAGCCGTCCAGGATGTTGCTGCCCGAAATTGAAAAAACACAGTGGGGCAACCCCTTTCACGGAGGCAAACTGGAAGTGATGGGACGCAGCGGATTAATTATTTTACTGGAAAAATGAAAATCCGGATACGCTTTCCCTTCTTTCATAGGATGGATGCAGTCGATCCGGACGGCGAATTTATAAACCGATAGAACCTTGCTTGACAGATAGGAGATGGGAACAGGAGCAGGGAGATGAAAAACAAAAGCCCGCTCTTTTCAGGGAGCGGGCGGGTTGTTAAACAGAGGCTGTCTAAAAAGCCTTCACATCGTCATTGCGAGCGAAGCGAAGCAATCCAGAATACTGTTAATCACTGGATTGCTTCGGGCTATACCCTCGCAATGACGGAAACTGACCCTTTTGAGACACCCCCATCACGCTGAATTTTTTCATTGATCCATGCGATATTTTGAAACTGCGCAGTTTTATTTTGAGTATGGAACGAGTATAACGGAAGTATATCTGAAGTATATCTGGAGTGTATCCAGAGTGTATACGAAGTGTATCCGAAGTATATGTAAAGTATGGAACAGGTATATTTATCCCGAACAGTCTTCCCGGAGACCTGATGAACGCTTATTTCGCAGGAGTCAATCCCTTTTATACTTCCCTGGAAATATCCGGTTTAGTATTTGAATACTTTATCGCCTGCCATGATTTGTTGTTTTTTCGGGTCGTAGGTGACGCGCAGCCCGGTACGGTAGGCGGCATTTGCCATCGCACAGGCAATGGCATGGCTGTGGCCGGCCTCTACGGGGCAGTTGGTTTTGATATTGTTTGCTTTTACACATTCCATCCAGTTCTTTATGTGCGCCGAGGTTAACGGGTCGCCGCCGGTATCTGCATCGCTGGCGGCCGTTTGCTTCGGTAAGCTGTATGTTTCCAGCAGGTTGGCTTTCAATTGCATGGCCGCAGCTTCGCCTTCACGTAATCCTCCCTGGGAGGTAATTTCGTTTGTATCCAGATTCAGCATCCCGCCGTTTGAATAGTACAGTTCTTTCGTTCCACCGGCAGAGTTCGTAAAACGGGACGAGTAAATGACCTGAAAACCTTTGGACGGGTCGTTCAGCGGGCCATAGTCAAATACCGAAGTAAGCGTGTCGGCATTGGAGCGTCCGTCTTTCCACAGGTAGATGCCGCCGTTTGAAACTACGCTGCGCGGGTAAGGAAGCCCGGTAAACCAGTGAACCGTATCAATCTGGTGGCACATCCACTGTCCGGGGATTCCGGATGAATACGGCCAGAACAGGCGATATTCCAGGTATTTGCGCGGGTCCCAGGATGCCGTCGGACGGTTCATCAGGAAGCGTTTCCAGTCCACATCGCTTTCCCTGATGGAAGCACACAGGTCCGGACGGCGCCAGCGGCCGGGCTGGTTTACGTTCCAGGTCATTTCTGCAATTACAATATCGCCGAATTTTCCGGATTGGATATAATCGTGAGCGGCATGATAATTGGCTCCGCTCCGGCGCTGCGAACCTATCTGTACGACAATTTTAGCTGCATGACAGGCTTTCAGCGCCCCGTTTGCATCGTCCATTGTTTCGGCAAAGGGTTTTTCGCAGTAAGCATGTTTCCCGGCTTTCGCCGCTTCCGCAAGATGCAGGGCATGTTGAAAGTCAGCCGTACTGATGATCACGGCATCAATATCCTTCCGTTCGTACAATTCGTCATTATTACGGCATAAAGCAAGATCCCATCCGGCTTTTTCCCTGATATACGCTTTTCCTTCCTCGCGGCGGCGGTTCCATAAATCCGAAAGGGCTACCATTTCAAAGTTCAGCGTCTGGGCATGGTTTATGAAACCGGGCAGTAATGAACTGCGAAACCGGTCGGAGAAACCGACAATCCCGACGCGTATCCGGTCGTTGGCGCCCATTACCTGACGATAGCTTTTAGCGCTTAATCCCATTCCATTGCCTCCCAGGAACATAGCTGCTGTACCTGTAGACATTTTCTTTAGAAATTCTCTTCTGTTTTCCATAATGAATTTATTTTAATGATGCAAACTGTTGTTTCATATAAGCTAATGCCGATGGGGCCTGTTCCTGTAAGTTTTTCCAGCGACATTCAATGGATAATCCCCCTTTGTAATCAATCTTTTTCAATGCGGCAAAATAGGGCGTAAAATCGTCCTGCTTCACACCGGGCGCTGTACGTTCTTCCTTTTCGGCAATATGGCAGTGACGAATATACTTTCCGTATTTCACCATGTTTTCTGCCGGTTCGTTCTCCCGCAGCATGTGATATATATCACAGAGCAGCCGTATATTAGGATGATTTACGGCCTCCACAATCTGTCCTCCCTCCGCTACGGAATTGATCAGGTTCGTTTCCGCCGAGTTCAGCGGTTCAATTACGATAATGATTTCATATTTCCGGGCAATCGGCCCCAAGGCTTTACATAAATCAATAAACTGTTGCCCTGCTTTTTCTTTCGGAAAACCTTCGGGGACATTCCTTGCCCCGCCGCTACCCAGTACAATATAACTCATACCGGCAAGCCCGGCTCTCCGGAGCGTGATCTCACCCCATTCCAGTAATTCGTCATGCATGACCGTATCGCCGACAATTTTTAAATGACCGGGAAAGAAACCGTTACAGGAAATAACTTTCGCTCCGAGTTTTTGCTGTTCTTCAAGCACCTGTTGAAATTCCGTTTCGGGCTTATCCGGCAGTAAGAACCGGTTTACACTCTCTTCCACATAATCAAATCCAACCGCAGAGAGCATCGGATAGTCCGCTATTTTTGCACAAATTCCAAATGCCGGTTCGTATGCGTTCGTCTTACATCCTGTCAGCGTCATGATCCACAGGATGAAGGACAAAACAATTTGTTTTTGTTGTTTCATAGGTATCTATTATATGAACAGTTTTACTTTTGCATAATGTAATTAAACCGGAAAAACGGCTGCAAACTGGGAGGCAAAAATATTAAACCGACCGGAAATTAACAAGACCTGCCTCGCTAATTTCCGGTTTTTTATAGTTTTTTATCATCACGTCCCGTATATGTTCGGGAACAGAAAGAAAAAGAAGGATAATACGATACGAAAAGATTAATTTAATAAGCTGGAATAATGAGTGTTGAGTCAATGTCTTCAGGTGGTACACCCGGTAATCCGGGGCCAACAGGAGGAACTACAGGGCCTGTTTCTAAAGTATCAACAGGCAGAATAGTACCCGGATTACCGGGATCGGGTACGGGTGCAATCGGTTCGGCAGGCGGTGGAATCAACGTGTCTACAGGCGAATCGGTTTGCGAAGTACCGTAAGTTTGAGGTGAATCCGGATTTGTTAACTTATCTGCTTCACCTGAACATGCCGGAACTAATAAAAACACAGATAAGACAGTTGCAATTAATAAAACTTGCTTTTTCATACGACTAATTTTTAAAAGTGTTAAGTAAATAATCAGTATTATCCATTCTTTTTGTTTTGATGTACTTTCATTATTAATACAACCGAAAGGAGAAAAACTCCCGTTATACACGAATTTTCGTAGCTGCGCCGAACCTGCGGAGGAGGGGGGAGATGGATGCGACTTGGCGCTGTTTATAAAATTATAGAAAATAGTACTGTAATGTAATGGATTATTTTACAATAATTCCTTACATTGCGGGTCAATTGTAAATTTTAAAACGATAGAAATATGGTAACAAGACGAAATTTTCTGCGTCAATCGGCATCGACAGTGGCCATGGGGCTGGTAATGCCTTCTGCCGTATGGGGGAGTAAGCGTCCCGGTGCGGATTTTGTGCGTGCAAACGATAAAATCAGGATGGGCCTGATCGGTTGCCGGAATATGGGCTGGGGTGATCTTTCGGACTGTCTCCTGCATCCGGATGTGGATTGTGTCGCTTTATGCGATATTGACCGGAAGCTGCTGGAGAACAGAGGCGGGGAAATCCGGCAACTGCGTGGCAATGCGCCTGATTTATACGGTGATTATAGGAAGCTGTTAGACCGGAAGGATATTGATGCTGTGATTGTTGCAACGCCCGATCACTGGCATTGTTTACAGATGGTGGATGCATGTGCGGCCGGAAAGGACGTCTATGTGGAAAAACCGATTGCCAATTCGATTGCAGAATGTGATGCGATGGTTGCTGCTGCGAAAAAATACGGCCGGGTTGTTCAGGTCGGACAGCAACAGCGTAGCGGAAATCACTGGCATGAAATGAAACGGTACATAGATTCCGGCAAACTGGGAAAGATCGCCCGTGTGGATGTATGGGCGAATTTTAATTATGGAGCATTATCCCTGCCGGTTCCGGACAGTCCCGTCCCGGAAGGAGTTGATTTTGAAATGTGGCTGGGGCCGGCGCCGGAACGTACGTTCAACAAGGAGCGTTTTCACGGTTCGTGGCGGATGTTCTGGGATTACGGAGGCGGTCTGCTTACCGACTGGGGCGTTCATCTGCTGGATATGGCGTTGTGGGGGATGAATGTGAAAGAAATGCCTGAAAAAGTAACCGGTGCGGGAGGGAAATTCGCTTTTCCTCAAAACTCTCCGGAGACATTCGATACTTTATCCGTCATCTATGAATATAAAGATTTTCTGATACAGTGGAGCAATGTGGCGGGAACGGAAACCGGCCCGTACGGACGGAATTACGGGCTTGCCTTTAAAGGGACAAACGGCACGTTAGTGGCTAACCGTGAAAGCTGGGAAGTATTGCCGGAAGGGACTAAATCCGAACCTGTCAGTTCATTGCCCGATCACCAGGATCATAAAAGTCATGTCTCCAATTTTCTGACCTGTATGAGAAACCGGGATTTCAATACGGCATGTACAATTGATAACGGAAGTTTATGTGCCAAATATGCACATTCAGGTAATATTTCAGCCAGGGTCGGCGCTGCACTTGTCTATGACGGTCAAAAAAAAGTATTTAATAATAAGGAAGCGAACCGGCTTCTAAAACCCGCATACCGGCGTCCCTGGGTATTTCCTTCGCTTTGACAGGAATCGAACAGATGATGCTCCCGGCCTTTGTCCTTACAGAAACCGGGAGCATTTATTCCGGCGCCGAATATTTATTTTATCAATAAAACTATAGATATAATTGATGCGAAAAAAACGTGCCAACCCGTATTTCCCGTATTATCTTTGCAGCAGGTTTAAAATTGACAGAGATGGAAAGGTTATCAAATTTATTAATTTTATTAATTATAGTAATTATGGGAACAAACAGTCAAAACAGCAGTGCAAAGGAATTTGTACTCTTTAAATTGCCTTATGAAAGTAATGCACTGGAACCGGTAATCAGTAAGCAAACGGTTGAATTTCATCACGGTAAACATGTACAGGCTTATATCAATAATCTGAATAACCTGATTAAAGGTACGTCGTTTGAGAATGCTTCTCTCGAAGAAATCGTCAAGCAGTCAGACGGTGGCATATTTAACAATGCCGCTCAGGTCTGGAATCATGAATTTTATTTCAATACGTTTTCCCCGAAAGGAGGCGGCGAACCTTCCGGAGCATTGGCCAACGCAATTAATAAACAGTTCGGCAGTTTTGAAAATTTCAAAAAGGAATTTAATGCGGCTTCCGTTGGACTTTTCGGGTCGGGATGGGCATGGCTGGCGAAAGATGACAGCGGCAGGCTGGTTATCCTGAAAGAAAGTAATGCGGGCAATCCTTTGAAGGCGGGGCTGACAGCTCTCCTCGGATTTGATGTGTGGGAACATTCCTACTATCTGGATTACCAGAACCGCCGTGCCGATCACGTGGAGGCTCTCTGGAAAATTATTGACTGGAACGTGGTGGAACGGAGATTTGAAGGAAAGTAGAGCCGTACTTTTAACACGCCCCGAGGCAGCAGGATTCGGACATAAAATGAGATGTTAACGGCGGGAAGTCTTTCCCGCCGGGGGATAATCAAGCGTATAGTGGAGTCCGCGGCTCTCTTTACGGTCCATCGCCTGCCGCATAATCAGGTATCCCACATTTACCATGTTCCGCAGCTCGCAGATGTCACGTGAAGCAACGGAGCGTTTGAACAGGCTTTCGGTCTCCTCATAGATAATGTCCAGACGGTCCCAGGCGCGTTTCAAGCGAAGGTCGCTGCGTACAATCCCTACGTAGGTAGACATGATCTGTCCGACTTCCCTGACGCTTTGCGTGATCAGCACCATTTCTTCGGGAGAGCGCGTCCCTTCATCATTCCATGCAGGGATATTTTCCTGATAAGACAGTGAATCGATGACCTTCATGGCATGTCTGGCAGCAGCATCCGCATATACAACCGCTTCGATAAGGGAATTGGATGCGAGGCGATTACCACCGTGAAGACCGGTACAGGCACATTCGCCGACAGCATACAGGCGGTGAATAGAGGAGCGGGCATCAAGATCCACTTTTATCCCTCCGCAAAGATAATGTGCTGCAGGGGCCACGGGGATATACTCTTTTGTAATATCAATTCCCAGGCCGAGGCATTTCTCATAAATATTCGGGAAATGCTTTTTTGTTTCTTCCGGATCCATCTGTGTGACATCCAGGAAAACATGGTCTTCGCCCCGGTTTTTCATCTCGTTGTCAATCGCCCGCGCCACTATATCGCGCGGTGCAAGCGATAATCGGCTGTCATATTTCTGCATAAATTCCTTTCCGTCCAGGGTTCGCAAAATACCTCCATATCCGCGCATGGCTTCTGTAATCAGGAACGACGGACGGTCACCCGGATAAAAAAGAGCTGTCGGGTGAAACTGGACAAATTCCATATCTTTAACGGTGCCTTTGGCGCGGTAGACCATGGCGATCCCGTCTCCCGTCGCCACCAGAGGATTTGTGGTTGTCTGGTAAACAGCGCCGATCCCGCCTGTCGCCATCAGTGTGACCTTGGAAAGAAACGTGTCTATCTGCCCGGTTTGCATATCCATAATATAGGCCCCGAAACACGCTATATCAGGTGTCTGGCGCGTTACGGTGATCCCGAGGTGATGCTGTGTCAGTATTTCAATGGCAAAGTGATTTTCAAAAACGGTAATATCCGGATGTTTTTTTATCCCTTCGATCAGGCTGTCCTGAATTTCCGCACCGGTATTATCCTTATGGTGCAGTATGCGAAACTCGGAATGTCCTCCTTCGCGGTGCAGGTCGAAATTACCTCTTTCATCCTTATCAAAATCAACACCCCATCCGATCAGTTCTCTGATCTGTTCCGGAGCATTATATACCACCTTTTCAACCGCCGTGCGATCGCTCAGGAAATCTCCCGCGACCATGGTATCCGTTATATGTTTTTCAAAATTGTCTACTGAAAGATTCGTGACCGAAGCCACCCCTCCCTGTGCAAAAAAGGTATTTGCCTCTTCCAGCCCCGACTTGCAAATCAGGGCCACTTTCCCCCTGTTGGCGACTTTCAGTGCAAAACTCATTCCTGCAATACCCGAACCGATAATTAAATAATCATATCTTTTTACCATAAGCTGTTCTTCTAAATAAGCGACAAAGTTATAAAATAACTCCAACTTTACAACACTTCTACCTTACCGGCTCAGGGCTGACGCATCAAAATATATTTTCATAAAATGATTAAAAGTCTTATCTTTCGGCCCCCAATTAAACAGGGACTAACCTTTCGGCATAGCATCTTTATCAATGAATTAAGGAAGGGTGCGGAATGTTTGTACTTTTGTTATTCTCAATGATTCGGATTTGCAATTTTACCGGTCAGGAGTTCCTGATTTGCGGCGATTCTTATTTTTTTGTTTTTTTATGATTCATCTTCTTGCAATAAATAAAAAAAATACTCTATCTTTGCCCCGACCAAAAAATAAGAACGGTTAAAAATAGAAAAACATGAGACACAGTACACTATTCATACAGGGAACAAAAAATAGAAGGGCGTTAAGTATTTTTATGCCTTTTAATTTGTTTGTTATGAATATATTTACTACTCTCTCTCTCTCTCTCTCTCTCTCTCTCTCTCTCTTCTAATAAGATACGCATACGCGCTACGCGCGTTATTGATCACGCGCGTCAATATACATATTTTTCCAATACAACAAGTCATACGGCTTATCCTGATTTTCAGACGGACGCACGAAGTTCGGAAGCAATTCTTCCCTGCCCCGGCGTCCGTTCTGCTTTTCAGGACATCCTGCACTCCTGCGGTTTGATCCGTCTCCACTATTCGTTAATCATTAATCACTAATCATTATAACAACATGTTTTACACAAGAATCAACAAAATCAAAGTTTTCAACAATCGCAAAGGTTTTTTGGGACTGTTCAACAATGCGGAAATGCAGATTTACAGCCATGCAGCCGGATACTCCGTCGGAATCACCCCTCCTGTCCCATCCGTCCCTCCAGTCCCTATTGTCCCTACGTTCGGATTTGAGAATGAAGTGGAGAACAAGAACTTATCAGTCACAACCGATAAGGTGTGAATTTTATATTATTACCTGAATTATTAAATTTTAATTGCATGATGAACAGAAAAAACAAAACAAATCTGTCGCGGCTGAGACAATGGAAAATGATTGTCGCCGGCTGCATGTTATTGGTATTCGGACTGCCGGAAACGGCATTGTCCGAAACAGTGAAAGGAGCGGTGAACGGTATGCAGCAATCGAAAGGAAACACGATTACCGGTACCGTATCGGACGAAAACGGGGAGCCGATTCCCGGGGCTACGATTACCGTCAAGGGTACTACGCGCGGTGTGATCACCGGTGAGGACGGGACGTTTACCATTCAGGCAACGCCCGAAAACCAGCTGGAAATATCTTACCTGGGCTATCAGAAGCTTACGATGCCGGTGGGAAAGCAGACCTACATCAATGTGGCGCTCACTCCCAATGTGAACGAACTGGACGAAGTGACCATCGTAGCTTTCAGCAAGCAAAAAAAGGAAAGCGTGATAGCCTCCATTTCTACGGTCAACCCGTCGGATTTGAAAATCCCCTCCAGCAACCTGACCACAGCTTTAGCCGGACGTATTTCCGGTGTCATTGCCTATCAGAGAAGTGGAGAACCGGGACTGGATAACGCCGATTACTTCATTCGCGGAGTAACTACTTTCGGTTACAAAAAAGACCCGCTCATTTTGCTGGACAATAATGAAATATCATCAACGGAACTTGCCCGTATCCAGCCTGATGATATCGCAACCTTCAGCATTATGAAAGACGCGGCGGCAACAGCATTGTATGGTTCACGCGGAGCTAACGGGGTAATTCTTGTTACCACAAAGGAAGGCGTCGAAGGAAAAGCCAAACTTACTTTTCGTTTTGAGGAATCCGGTTCCACTCCTGTACGAAAAGTCGAACTTGCCGATCCTGTCACGTACATGAAACTGCACAATGAAGCTGTACGTACGCGCGACCCGCTGGGTTTGACTTATTACAGCCAAAGCAAGATTGACAATACGATAAAAGGCGTAAATCCGTATGTATATCCTGCTAATGACTGGTATGACATTCTGTTTAAGGATTTTGCAACCAGTCAACGTGCAAACTTCAATCTTAGCGGAGGCGGTAAAATTGCAAATTACTACATTGCAGGTACATTTAACAACGACAACGGAAACCTTAATGTTGACAAGTTGAATAATTTTAACAGCAACGTTAATGTGCAGCGTTTCATGCTCAGGACGAATGTCGGTATCAATGTAACTCCAACTACTACCGTGAAAGTACGTTTGCAGGGTAAGTTCGACGACTATAATGGGCCTATAGATGGCGGGGAAGCCACCTATAAAAAAGTCATGACTACTAATCCTGTGCTGTTTCCTCCATACTTTCTGCCGGATGAGCAGAATTTGTTCACTCAACATGTCCTGTTTGGAAACTATGACAAGGGGCAATATCTAAATCCGTATGCAGACATGGTAAAAGGGTATAAGGAATCTACGGATTCGCAGATGTTTGCACAGTTCGAAATGGAGCAGAAACTGGATTTCTTCCTCAAAGGACTTGCGTTTCGCGGAATGTTCAACACTTCGAGATATTCGTATTTTGACGTTCAGCGATATTATTCGCCATTCTATTATGCTGTTTCGCTGTATGATAAAAGTACGGATGCCTATACCCTGAGTCTGCTGAACGAACAGTCCGGAAGAGAGTATCTTGATTATCACGAAGGTGATAAGAAGGTAACGTCGTCCATGTATGGCGAAAGTTCGCTGAGCTGGAATAATTCGTTCAACGACAGGCACGAAGTCAGTATGATGACGGTATTTACAATTCGTAATTACCTGGCTGCAAATGCCGGAAATTTACAGAAATCGCTTCCCACGCGTAACCTGAATCTGGCGGGACGCGCTACTTATGCTTACGATTCGAGATATTTCTTTGAGTTTAATTTCGGGTACAACGGTTCCGAACGGTTTGCCGCAAAGGAACGTTTCGGATTTTTCCCCTCCGGAGGTGTTGGATGGATTGTCTCGAACGAACCGTTTTTTTCCGATGATTTGAAAAAAAACGTAAGCAAACTGAAACTCAAGGGAACTTACGGTATATCGGGAAATGACGCTATCGGCAGTGAGGAAGACCGTTTCTTTTATCTTTCGAATGTGAATATGGACAACAGCAGCAGGGGAATGCGTTTCGGCACTTATGGAAATACCACGGGAGGACATTATTTGAGTGGCATTTCCGTTTCGCGGTATCCAAACGAAGACATTACCTGGGAAATCTCGAAAAAACTGAATCTCGGCATTGAATTAAACCTGTTGAATAAACTGGAAATACAGTTCGATTATTTTACCGAAGACAGGTCGAACATTCTCATGAACCGCAGTTATATTCCTGCAACAATGGGGCTTCAAGCCGGGATAAAAGCGAATGTCGGGGAAGCAAAAAGTCATGGAGTAGATATGTCTTTGGATTATACCCACAGCATAACCAATGATTTATGGGTTCAGGGCATAGCAAATTTTACGTATGCAACCAGTGAATTTTCCGTGTATGAAGAACCCGATTATTCGGCTACTCCATGGAAATCCAGAATGGGGCTTTCGTTGAATCAGTCGTTTGGTTATGTTGCCGAACGTCTGTTTGTGGACGAGGAAGAGATAAAAAACTCTCCCGAACAGTTCGGCAATTATATGGCAGGCGACATCAAGTATAAGGACATCAACGAAGACGGTAAAATCACGGAACTGGATCAGGTGCCGATCGGTTATCCTACCAGTCCCGAAATTGTTTATGGATTCGGACTGTCCGCAGGATACAAAAATCTTGACGTTTCATGTTTTTTCCAGGGGCTTGCCCGCGAATCGTTCTGGATTAATCTGAATGACGATCCGGCTAACGGCATCATCGGAACAGCGCCCTTTATCGGTCAGCAGAGAGCCTTGTTGAAGGTTTATGCCGACGACCACTGGTCGGAAGATAATCGCAATCTGGATGCGCTGTATCCGCGCCTGTCCGAAACTCACATCAGCAACAACGAACAGCGTTCTACCTGGTTTATGCAAAATGGAGCTTTTCTACGCTTGAAATCGGTGGAAGTCGGATATACTTTCCCGCAAAAAACTATGCAAAGACTGTATGTTTCCGGACTTCGACTCTATTTCAGCGGAACAAATTTGCTGACGTTCAGCAAATTTAAACTTTGGGATCCCGAAATGGCGGGAAATGGTCTTGGTTATCCTGTTCAAAGGGTATTTAATCTTGGTGTTCAATTATCATTTTAAAAAACAATATTTTATGAAAGCATTGAAAAAATATTTTATTGTGCCGGCAATATGCCTGTTGTGTTTGATATACACTATTTCCTGCGATTATCTGGATGTAGTTCCGGATAATGTAGCCACGATAGATTACGCATTTCGTAACCGTACGGCTTGTGAAAAATATTTATACACCTGTTACAGTTATCTCCCGCGACATGGAGACGTCATGTCTGACCCGGCAATGAGTGGCGGCGACGAAGTATGGAAAATCCGGATGAATTTTTGGACTGTACTGGATTTAGCCCAGGGCGATCAATCATCAGTCAATCCGCTTCTGAATTTCTGGAATGGAGAATACGACGCCCAGACTAATCTCTGGCATGGCATCAGGGACTGTAATATTTTTCTTGAAAACGTGGACGTGGTTTATGATTTACCCGATTATGAGAAAAAAAGATGGGTAGCGGAGGTGAAATTCCTCAAAGCCTACTATCATTTTTATCTTTTCAGGATGTATGGACCCATTCCGATTGTGGACGTCAATACACCCATCAGCGGAGATCCCGACGAGGTGCAGCCTTATCGCGAACCCGTAGATGCTGTGGTAAAATATATTGTCGATTTGATGGATGAAGCGGCAACAGATCTTCCCCTGGAAAGAGAAATCATAGAAGGTACGGAAGCCGGGAGAATAAACAATCTCATAGCAAAGTCAATCAGGGCAGAAGTACTGGTATATGCAGCAAGCAGACTGTTTAACGGCAATACCGACTATGTTAATATGATTGATGCACGCGGGGTACAGTTATTTCCCCAGGAATACGATGCGGAGAAATGGAAGCTTGCCGCCGACGCCTGTTCGGAAGCAATTGAAATGTGTCATGCCCAGGGCAAAAAACTGTATGACCTTGTAGAACCTCAGTTGACAACGGCAAATGATACCTTCAAAATCCAGACCACTTACCGGCAGGCTATTTGTGACCGCTGGAACAGCGAACTTATCTGGGGCAGCGTTAATTACA
>JAISCL010000152.1 GCA_031265585.1 Tannerella sp.
GGAAAACAGTTTTATGCCCATACGGAATTTATTGAATTCCTTAAAAACTTTGGCTATCGCCCTTTTGTTATCCCTGCGATAATCGGAGACGGTACGGAAGTCCGGAGACAGTTTGTTGATGAGCCACATAACCTCTGCATTACAATAGCATTCACGGGCAAGTCTGCGTGATGAGCGTACCTGGTAGAGAATGCAGCATACTTCCTGCCTGTAAATTCCTGCCGGAAGAGAACCTTGCAACATGGAAGAATCTGAAAATCCTCATCCGTCCGGAAGCCAAACGCGAAGTACAGGGAAAGACCACGCAGGAGGTTCGATATTATATCAGTGACGAGCAGGAAACAAATTCGTCATTGCCTGCCTGCCTGAATCCTTTTCGAGTATGTTATCCGCCTTGAAGTTATCCGGAGGCGAAATAAAGAAAAAGTTATCCTCCGGATGATCTTTCACCCGGCTGTATTCCCCGGTTCCGAGCGTCCGGCTCCCGAACTTCTTTCCGGTGAACTTCTCTATCGGCTTCGAGGCATGACAGGCGGGGGTGGGGTGGGGTTAATCTTTGTAGAGTTCGTTCCACCAGGCGGGGTCGTTTTTTAGCCAGCGGTCGAACCAGGCGAAGATGGCGCTGTTCCATTTCAGGCGCTTTTCGTAGGAGAGGATGTGGTGGTCTTCGCCTTTTACCTGGATCAGTTCGACCGGTTTGCCGAGGATTTTCAGGGCGGTGTACATCTGTATGCTTTCGCCTGCGGGGACGTTTGTGTCTGCCGTTCCGTGCAGGAGGAGGAGGGGGGTGCTGATTTTGTCGGCGCTGAACAGGGGGCTTTGGTTGATGTACAGTTCGCGGTTGTTCCAGGGGTAGCTGTGGGCGCTGGCGGCGGCGCTGTAGGCGTAGCCCCAGTAGCCTTCGCCCCAGTAGCTGCTGATGGAGCTGATGCCGGCGTGTGATACGGCGGCGGCGAAGAGGCGGGTGCGCGTTTGGAGGTACATGGTCATAAATCCTCCGTAGGATGCGCCGATGCAGCCGATTTTTCCGGCATCGACGAACGGATGGCGGGCGACGAACTGTTCCGTTCCTTCGATGATGTCTTCGGCCGAGCGTTTTCCCCAGGTGTTTACGTGCAGGGCTGAAAATTCCTGTCCGAAGCCGATCGCCCCGCTTGGCTGCAGGACGTAGACTACGTATCCCAGGGCGGCGTAGGCGTGTTTGGGGTAGCGGCTTTCGAAGACCGGCTCGGTGGGGGTGGTGCCGCCGTAATAGTTGACGATCAGCGGATATTTCCGGGCGGGGTCGAAGTCCGGCGGCAGGTAGCAGTAGCCTTTGATTTCGACTCCGGCGGAGTTGGTGAAGTTAAACGCCTTCACTTCGCCCAGTGAGAGTTCGGCCAGCTGTCCGGCGTAGGGATCGGCGATGAGCGTTGTCCGCCGGGTTTTCAGGTCGTGGATGTAGGCGCGCGCCGAGTTGGAGGCGCTTACGCCGGTGCAGGCCATTACGGCGGATGTGGATGAGAGGCGGAAGTCATTGATCACGTCCTCTTCCGAGGGCAGGCGGGTAAATTTTTTCGTTTCCGGGTGAAGGGTGTAGACCTGCGCGCGGTCTTCATCCTGGGTCAGGAAATAGATCAGTCCGTCGAACGCGCTCCATTCGGCGTTTTTTATCGACGGGTTGAACGCTCTTGTGATGGCTTCGATCTTTTTTGTCGCGACCGTCATCAGGAACGCCTGCGTGTCGTAGCTGTTCGCCACCTGTCCTTCGCCGATGTTCAGGCCGATGCCGCCGAAGGCTTCCGGCGCTCCCGTTATGAGGATCTTTTTTGCGTCCGGCGAGAAGTGCGCCCGCGAGGCAAACTTTTCGTCCTTCCAGAGCGTGTCCGTGCGCATTGTTTCGAGATCCAGCAGGAAGAGGGCGCTCTTCCGGAAGGGGTGTTCCGTGATGGTTTCGTCGGAGATGGAGAAGAGGATTTTCCGTCCGTCCCGGCTGATGTCGTTGAGCCAGGTGGCATGTGAGCCGAAGGTGAGCTGCTGCGCCAGTCCGGTTTGCAGGTCGTAGCGGTAGAGGAATGCGTGTGCGGGCCGGCCGCCGGTACGGTCTGTCAGTGTGTGCAGGCGGAATACGTCTTCTTCTTTTTTTCCCGTGTCTTTTTCCGCCTTTGCGTAAAAGAGGGACTGTTCGTCCGGCGAAAAGGTGATGTGTTCGTCCGGGATACGGGCTGCCTGTTCCGTTTCTTCCAGGGTTTCCGGATCGATTGTGACGAGATCGGCCTGTTCCCCGTTTTTCCGGACGTACCAGAGGCGTTCCGATACGGGCATCCAGTCGAGCTGCTGCCTGCGGTGTTCCGTGTCGACCAGCGTGCGTTTCCCGGTTTTTACGTTATACAGTTCGGTGGAGGACGATGAGCGGGCGCCGTTCGTGGTTGTGTAACGGATCAGGACGAACCGTCCCGCCGCGGAAAGTGAAACGCCCGTCACCCGTTTTCCCCGGATCATATCTTCGAGGCAGGCTTTCCGCCGCGTTTTTCCCGAAGTCTGCAACCGGGCGGTATCCCTGTCCGGCCCCCCGGTTGAGAGGTCTTCGATATCTACCTTCAGCGCTGCGTCCGCGTGTCCTTTTGCCTGTAGGAGTTTGATTACGATGCGGCACGTTTCCGGGTAGGGGCTGGTTTCGGCGACGGCTTCCTTTGCCTCCTGCAGCGAATCCTGCGCCGAGGTTTTTGAGGAGGCCAGCCTGTCATTGACGTAGATTTCCAGCCTGCCGGGCGATGTGACCTTTACGCGGGCCTTGCCGTACGAGCCGGCGCTGAGGTAGAAGGAGAAAAGCTGCAGGCAGTCGTCCTCCCGGGCCGGTATGCGGAAAAATCCCGACGTGTCGGCGTCGTATTTATGGATGAAAGCCTCCTGTCCGGGGATTGTCAGGTTCATCTTCAGCAGGTTTTCGGCGGTGAATCTTTTATTATTCCTGTCCGCCGAATCAACCTCAACCGGGCTGTGTACTTTGACGGGAGCGGCGGCATGGAGTTCATGCAGTGTCTGCGCCTGCGTGTGCAGGCTGAGGAGGGTCAGTAAGGTGACGAGATGTACGGTCTGTTTCATTGTGGATTTATTTTAATTGTTTCCCTTTACGGGCGAAAAAGGCGAGCAGCAGGATCACCGCCCCGGCGGCATAGAGGACGGGCCGGACTGCGAAGGCCGGGTCGCTCTGTCCGTAGGAATGCATGCCGCTGAGGAAGTAGTTTACCCCGAAATAGGTCATCAGCACGGAGGCAAAGGCGCATACGGAGCAGAGGTTAAACAGCCAGAGGCTGTACTGTTTTTTCATCAGGTGGAGGTGCGTCACCAGTACGTAAACGATGACGGTAATCAGCGCCCAGGTCTCTTTCGGGTCCCAGCCCCAGTAGCGTCCCCACGATTCGTTGGCCCATACGGCTCCCATGAAAGTGCCGGTCGCCATCAGCAGCAGTCCGGTGAGGAGCGATATTTCGCTGATCAGGCTCAGTTCTTTGAGCGGGCCGGCGTATTGCTTCGGGGCGGCGCTCATGATGCCCAGGCTGGCCAGTCCGATCAGGAAACTGATGCCGAAGAAGCCGTAAGCCGACATGATCACGGCTACGTGGAACATGAGCCAGGGCGATTTCAGTACCGGCACTAGCTGGTTAATCTGCGGATCCATCCAGCTCAGGCCGGAGACGAAGAGGATCACCCCGGCAAAAACCGTGGCCAGCGCAAACGTCACCGGACTCCGCCGGACGAACAGCAGCCCGGCGAAAACCGTAGCCCAGGCGGCATAGACCATCGTTTCGTAGGAATTGCTCCAGGGCGCGTGCCCGCCGATCTTCCAGCGCATGCCCATGCCGAGCATCTGGTAGTGGAAGACGATCAGTACGGCAATCCCCAGGAGGCGGATGCTCCACTTGAGCCATTTCTTTTCCTTCCATATCAGGGCGAAGGAGCACATCAGCAGCAGGCCGCCCAGCGAGAGGTACCCGATCCTGCACCGGCGGAACACGTCCATGCGGTTGTACTTCAGTTCCAGCTCGATTTTGCCGGCCGTCATTTCCGGTATATTATTGTGTGCGTACTGCCAGGCTTTTATCTGCCGGAGCCTTTCGTCCGCCTTTTCCCAGTTTTGCGACCCGGCTGCCGCACGGACTTCCGCCAGGTAGCCGGCGAAGGTAGCGGCGATGAAGGCCGAATCGGGCGACGCAGGCTCTTCGCCGCCGCCGGGCGCGTACCATTTCCCGTCCGGGTCGCCCGTTGCGGGGAAAAGCCGGATCAGCTCCCCGCCGAGCAGCCGGTGGAAGACGTTGATTCTTTCATCAAACCGGATCAGCTCCTTGTCGAAAGCCGTCCGTTCCCCCGGCATTTTCCGGTAAGCCTCTTCCAGTTTTTCCTGCAGCCGGTAGGCTCCGTTCGAATCGAAAACCTCCACGTATGCGCACGGGTCGGACGCCAGCCCGAAGTGCCGTTCAACCTCCCGGCTGCCGACGCCGATCACCGGCACGTGCATCCACATTTCGGGCCAGGCCAGGACGCTCAGCAGGAAGCGGTCGGGATCCATATCCGCGAAACGGATCTCCCGGTGCACCTTCCGCAGCACTTCCGAAGAAAACGTATTGACCGGCACGATCCGTCCGTTAGCCGCCTGAACCGGCAGGCTCCCGAACAGTTCCGCGTGCTGCGGTGCAATCCGCAGGCCCCGTACGGCCTCGCTCATGGCCTGCGCCCCGGCATCGGCGGCCGGCGCCGCCAGGAGCAGCAGGATGAACAGCCGGGAAGCCCTGACCTGCCGGTACAAAGTCCGGATGCGTCCGTTTCCCGAAACCAGGCAGAGGATGCATCCGGCCAGCAGCAGGGCATAGCCCGCGTAAGTGATCCGGCGTCCGGCCACATCGCTGTTTACTGACAGGATCGTCCCCCGCTCGTCCGCATCATATGAAGCCTGGAAAAAGCGGTAGCCTTTTACGTCCAGCACACTGTTCATATAAACCTGCGCCTCCCGCGCAGCGCCGTCGACGTGAATCCGCAGGTCGCTTTCGTAGGAAGACGGGCTGCCGGAACCCGGATAGCGCCTGAGCGTAAACCGCACCAGCTCCACCTCAAACGGCAACCGGTCCACGCTTTGTCCGCGGTTCGTCTGTGCCGTGATGAGGCTGCTTTTCTCCCCTTCGCGAAGATGCAGGACGCCTTCCTTCCCGGTCAGGTGCGACGTAAGCGCCCCCGCCAGTATGACGATGAACGACGCGTGGAGGATCAGCAGTCCCCACCTCCCGGACCTGTACAGCCGGCGCCGGATCATAATCAGGACGAAATTGACCGCCAGTAAAAACTGCAGGAGGAAAAAGGCCGGCGAATAGTATATCAGCGCTTTTGCCGGCAGGGTGCCGTACGCTTTCTCGACAAAGGTAGCCGCGGCCAGGGCGGTCGCATAAATAATCAATAATACGGTCATCGTCACATACGAGGAGAGCGTTTTTTTCAACTGTTCCATTTTTGTTTTTCTAAAGATGATGGTCTAAAGGCAGCCAAATATACGACCTATTCCTGAAAACAAAAAATTTTTCTTTCGTGAAGGCATAATTTTCCACAGGTCGGCGACCTGTTATAAAAATCCGGCTTTTGCGGTAGAAACAGGGCGCGCCCCATCCCTGCACCCTATCGCGTACATAATATATATATAAAAAAATATAAAAAATCGCCGTTCCGGAATTTTTTTTCAATTTTATGCATCAGATTAAAATTCGTTTATTATTTTTGCCACTGGAAATTTCCGCCCGTCCCGCGGGAAAGAAATCCGGAGCGCCGGATTTTCCGCCGACGGTGCAAAATGTTGAAAAGAGGTATCGGATTTTTCGCCGCACAGGGCGGGAAGGAATTTGACGCGTCGGATTTTCTGCCACACAGTGTGGGAAGAAACTTGACGCGTCGGATTTTTCGCCACACAGTGTGGGAAGAATCCCGACACGTCGGATTTTTCGCCACACAGTGTGGGAAGAATCCCGACACGTCGGGTTTAACGCCACACAGTGTGGGAAGAATCCCGACACGTCGGGTTTAACGCCACACAGTGTGGGAAGAATCCCGACGTGTCGGATTTTTCGCCACACAGTGTGGGAAGAAATCCGAGGCGTCGGTTTTAACACTTCAGGGTGCAGGGAGAAATCCAACACGTGCCGGTTACTGTCAATATCAGATTTCAGTCACATAATAAATTTAAATTCATGAAAAAATTCGAAGTATTAATTTTCAGTTATTTGCCCAACGAAGCGCATTTCAATTTTTTTGACCAGGCAACAAAGGAAGTAGGAAACGCGGAGGTTGCCGTGAAAACCGCGTTAGGCGCGCTGCCCGGCGAGTTGAACGCCTGGTTCGTGAAAGAAACCGCCTGCATCAAGTGGTACCGCAAGGATCCGCTGACAGCCGCCATTGCCGATGCAAACAATCATCTCGACCAGCTGGTCGTCGGGTTTTCGGCCCAGGTCAACGGTGCACGCTATAACCCGGATCCCACCGTAGCCGCCGCCGGCGAACGCCTGCACATCATGCTGAAAAGCTACGGCAGGATAGCCGCAAAGCCCTACGAACAGGAAACCGGCGCCGTGAAAGCCATTCTCCTGCATCTCAATGGAGACCTCAGCGCCGACGTGACGGCCACCGGCCTGACAACATGGCCGGGGGAAATCAACGAAGCGTTAGCCACGTTTATCAGCCTGATGAAACAGCGCGAAGCAAAGACGCTGCTCAAGCCCGAAGACGGATTCCACGTCGTGCGTCGCGGCATCGAAGGCGTCTGGCACCAAATCGTCACGATCGTCGATGCCGGCGCAGTCCTGGGACAGGACGGTTTCGGCGCGCTGATCGACAAGCTGAATCCCGAAATTGACTACCTCAACGGCGAGTTCCACCGCGTCAGGCACAACATTGCCGCCGCCGAACCCGCTCCCATCAAGCAGCAGGCATACACGGGCCAGCCCTGCACGCCCGTGCCCGAAGTATTCTACGTCACCCCCCAGGGCACCGTCAAGCTGGAACTCGGCAGAGACTTCGACGTATCCTACCGGAAAAACGTCGAAGTAGGAAACGCCCAGTGCATCCTTCACGGCAAAGGCGGCTATCGCGGACACAAAACCGTCACGTTCATCATTGCCCGCCAAACCGGGTGAGAACGGATGTTATTTTTTTTATGCTGAGAGGGTGCGACA
This sequence comes from Tannerella sp., assembly GCA_031265585.1. GTDB lineage: Bacteria > Bacteroidota > Bacteroidia > Bacteroidales > Tannerellaceae > Tannerella. The sequence goes on from JAISCL010000152.1 coordinate 7,191, forward strand.
GGAGTGTCGCACCCTCTTTTTTTCCGGGTCAGCGGATGGCGCTGAGCAGGATCCGGCTTTCGATGTGGTTGCAGTCCAGGGCGGCTGCGTTTGAGAGGTATTGCCGGGCTTCGGCGCGGCGTCCCAGGCCGAGCATCCCCAGGCCGATTACGTAGTTGCAGTGTATGCGGTTGCGGACGTCCGGGTCGTCGTCCCAGATGGCCAGGTCGGGTAATGAGACGGCGAAGTAGTCGATGCGGCAGCTGTCAAACAGGTGCTTCCGGCCGTGGTCGACGAGCCTGTTGAAGCAGCTGCGCGCCCGGCCGGTTTCTCCGAGCGCCTCCCATGCCAGTCCCCGGTAGAAGATGCTGCCGGGTTGCGGGTCGTTGTAGTACAGGGCCTGTGTGGGTTCCGTGGAGCCGGCGGTTGCTTTGCGGAAGTGGAGGAGGGCCTTTTCGTCGTCGCCTGCGCCGCGGCAGGCCAGTCCCTTGAGGTAGTCAAGCTCGTTTTCTTCCGCGTTGGCCAGCTTTCCTTCGCCCAGGTTGTGCGGGTAGCGGTCTGTTTCGCGGAGCAGGGCGAGCGCCCTTTCAAAGTCACGTTCCCCGATGGCCTGCCGGGCCAGGCAGGTGCGGCACAGGAGGAACTGCCCGGTGATCTTTCCCTCGCCGCCTTCCCACGGGTGGAATTTCCGCGCATGAATCAGCGCCATGGCCCCGGCATAGTCGCCCAGTTGGTTATGGAGCGTGATTCTTTCGATGGACAGGTCATCACGCTGCTCTACGAGCGGAAGGTGCTTTTCGAGCAGTTGGAGGCGGACGTCCGGCGCCACGCCGGTTTTCCGGTACAGCTGGTCAAGCTCCATCAACATGCGGGCGTTTGAAGGATCCAGGCGGAAGGCCGTTTCCAGCAGTTCGCGCGCTTCCTGTTTGCGGTCGCATTTATTGTAGTATGCCAGCGCCAGGTTCCGCAGTACGGACGGGAAGCGGCCGTTTATCCGCCGGGATGCTTCCCAGCATTTTACGGCATCGTCATACTGGCGGGCTGCATACCAGAAGTTGCCGAGATAGTAGAGGGCGCGGCCGTCCGACGGATTATCCCGGATGGCGTCCTGCAGGATGCATACTTCTTCGATCCGGTTGGGGAAACATTTCCCGGGCGGCATTCCGGCTGCTTTCCGGTAGTATCCGGCGGCTGCCTGCCCGTAGCCGGCTCCGCCGGGCGCCGCGCCTTTTTTGCGCCCTTCACGGGAGGCAAAGTATCCCAGGGCGTAATAAACGACCGGGTATACCTTCCCGTCATCCGCAGCCGGCGGCGCCTGCCGGCTGAGAAGGCAGGATAAAAGCTGCGCGGCTTCACCGTACAGGCCTGCCGCCGCGTAATCGAGGGCATATTCCAGGTAGGTATGGACGGCGTCCCTCATCAGGGTTTTGAACGTGTGGAGGTCTTCCCCGTTTCCCGTCAGGAGGTATTTTTCAAAGCGGCATCCCATATTGAACGGGTCAATCCCCAGCGAATCCTGCGCGAATGACAAGGCTTCTTCTGTCCTGCCGAGTTTCCGCAGGATGGACGTTTTCAGCTGGCGCGCCCTGTGGTGATGCCCGTTCTTTACCAGGCTGCGGTCTACCTTGTCAAGTGCGCTTTCCCACGATTCCCGGGCGGCGTCGATCTGTGCCAGTGCAAAGTACCCGGCGTCCTGCCATGCCGCGTTCCATACCGATTTGAAGAAGGCATCGTACGCCTCCTCCGCTTTTCCCTGCATTTTCAGGCTCCAGCCCAGGTTGTAGGACGGCTCGCCATCGTAAGGGTTCGGGTTACGCTGTGTCTGCGTCCGGACAGCGCGGCGGAAGTAAGGCTCTGCCACGGCAAACTGTCCCTTGCGCATAAGCAGCAGTCCCAGGGCGTTGTTGCAGCGGATATCTCCCGGTTCGCGGCGGAGCGCTTCACGGTAATAGTCCGCCGGATCGTACGTTGCATGCCTGTACTGTTCGAGGTGCAGCCCGGTCAGGTAGAGCTGTTCGACGGAGGCGGTTTTTTCAGGCGTTTCTGCCGGCTGCGCGGGGAGGGGCGCCGGCTTTATTTCGGGTTTCTCCGCCCGGTAGCGCAGGATCTGCCGGCCGCCGGCGTCATACAGGGTGAAAGTCAGCTCTTCGGCCGGCAGGGAACCGGTCGCCGTCTTCCTGATATACGGCTTTCGGGGTGAGACATCCGCCGTTTCATCCAGCCGGACCGTTCCCCCGGCATCTTCCAGGACGATGCGCAGGCCCTTCATCTCCGAAGTGGTATAAAGGATGACGGTGGCGGCGCTGTCGCGCACCTCCACGTTTACGATGGCGTCTCTGGTTGCGTTTTTCACATACCCGGCTTCCGCATAGGGCATGAAATACTGTACCCATGATTTTTCTTCACCCGGCTGCAGCCAGGAAAAGTCCGGCTGATTGTCCGTATAGACGCCGGTCATCAGTTCGATGTACGGGCCGTCTTCATCGGTCAGGTTGCGGTCCCAGGCCTGTCCGAAGTCGCCGTTTCCCCAGGTCCACTGTTTCTTGCCGGGCGAGACGTGGTGGTCGGCTACGTGCAGCAGTCCGGCCTTCACGTCCTCTTCGTAGCCGCCGACAAAATTGAATGCCGACTTTACGGCCATGTAAGAGGTCGGTACCGGTATGTTCCTGTATTTTGAAATATCCACGCCGGCTGAATAATCCTGCTTATAGTATACGCCCGTAGCGATCGGGAAATTGGAAACATCCCTCTTGCCGTGGTCGAAGACGGCGTGCACGTCGGGCGGGAAAACGGAATGGTAGCGGTCATTTACGACGACCGCCGGGTTGGCCCACCACAGGAAGGTCTGCGGGAAGGGCGTGCGGTTGTAGACTTTTACCTTAATCTCAATGTACGCTTTTCCGGGATAGAGCGTGAAACCCTGCATGCCTTTGGTGCGGGACATCCGCTCCACTTCGTTGCACCATACCGTCACGCTTCCGCCGGCGTTTTCCTCAATCAGCCAGTCCGTCGGCAGGAACGTGCCCGGACGGTGGTGCTGCGGCCAGTTGAACTCGATGCCGCCGGAGATCCAAGGCCCCGTAAGCCCGACAAGCGCCGGCTTTATGACCTGGTTATAGTATACAAAATGACGCTTTTTCACCTTGTCGTAAGCCATCTGTATGCGCCCGCCCAGTTCGGGCAGTATCATCACCTTGATGTATTCGTTTTCAATGAAAAGCGCCCGGTACGGCTTGTCTTTTTTTTCATCGGAAACGCTCTCCACCACCGGATAGGGGTATACAGCGCCGGAGCTTCCCTGATAGACGCGCTTTTCAAGGAATACCGGGTTTTCTTCCTCTTTACCCGCTTCATACGTGGGAAGCAGGACTGTTTCTTCCCATGCGCGCACAACACCCTTTTCGTTTACCGTCGGCTGAATAAGGTAATCCGTAATTTTTTCCATTGTTTTGATTATTTGATAAGTTCTTTTTCAATTTCTTCCAGCGATTTCCCCTTCGTTTCGGGCAGCCGGCGGCGGATGAACAGGAATCCGGCTACGCAGATCCCGCCGTATACCCAGAAAGTGCCGGATGCTCCCAAACCTTCGTTCAGTAAAGGGAACGTATAGGTCAGGATAAAGCAGGCCGTCCAGAGGAAAAAGGTCGAAACCGCCATAGCTGCCCCCCGGATCTTAACCGGGAAGATTTCCGACAGTACCACCCATACAACCGGGGCCAGCGACATTGCATAGCAGGCAATGGCCAGTACCACCAGCAGAAGCATCGGCCACCCGCTTACCTGCAGGCCGTAACAGGCGCCCATGATCAGGTAGATGGCGGCAAGCCCCGCCGAGCCTGCATACATGAGCGCTTTCCGCCCCCACCGGTCGACCGTGAAAATGGCGACGAAGGTAAAGATGACATTCGTGATTCCCGTTACCACAATATTCATCAGCACATCGGATACGGCATACCCTGCCGCCGAAAAGATCTCGTGCGCATAGTTGAAGATCACATTAATACCGCACCATTGCTGGAATACGGCCAGTACAATCCCGATGAGAAGCACTTTCCGCACATTCGGTTTCAGGATTGCTTTCCAGTCGTTTTTTTCCTGTGTCAGCGGGAGGTTTTCAATTGCGGCCAGTTCCTTTTCCGCATACTCCTCTCCGCCGATGCGTGCGAATACCTTCCGCGCCGCGCTTCCTTTTCCATTCACGGCCAGCCATCTCGGACTTTCCGGAATAATGAAAGACAGGATAAAGAATAATCCCGCGGGGATAAGTCCTGCCCAGAACATCCACCGCCAGGCCCATTCCACGCTTTCGGGCGATATTACGTCTTTGTCCGGCATATAATAATCGCCTATCTGCCGGTTAACAAGCTGGGCTGCCAGGATCCCCAGCACGATAGTTAACTGGTTGAGCGACACAAAGCGTCCCCTTACCGGCGCCGGCGAGACTTCGGCAATGTAAATGGGCGATATGTTGGACGCAATCCCGATACCGAAGCCGCCCAGGATACGGAATATGACAAACCCTGTAAAATGACCGGCCACCCCGGTTCCGTAGGCCGAAACCGTAAACAGGACGGAAGCCATGACGAGCATTTTTTTCCTTCCGTAACGGTCGCTCCAGGCGCCCGCCAGCAATGCCCCGGCCAGGCATCCGGTCAGTGCGCTGCTCATGGCCCAGCCACGCAGCGCAGCCGACCCTTCTATGCCGAAAAACGGCTCGTAAAATATTTTAGCGCCTCCGATGACCACCCAGTCATATCCGAACAGCAGCCCTCCCATCGCCGAAATAAAGGTGATGAGGAATAAATAAGGTTTCCGGTAAGTATTCATACATTTCAACATTTTTTGATTGACGGTGCAAAAGTAATAGATCCGTCACAGCAAAAAAATGTAAGATGTTTCGCAAAACATGTAGAAAATAACTATTTTTACCGGCCAATTCAACGATGAAAGTCATGGAGAATACATTAGCCGAAGGTTTCAGGGGTGAAAGAGCAATCGTCACACCTTATAACATACGGAATTATCAGGCCGGGAATGAAATAACCAGGCAGCTGTACATAACCCACATCGGTTATTATCCCGATGCGAGGTTTCATTACCGCGAGCGGAGCAGGGGAGCCGGTGAAAATATCTTTATCTACTGTGACAGGGGAAAGGGATGGATTGAATACGGGGATACTAAATACTTGCTGGAAGAAAACCGTTTTTTTATCATCCCGGAAGGGGAAAAGCACCGTTACGGCGCTGACGTCCGGGATCCCTGGAGTATCTACTGGTTTCATTTCAGGGGAGAACACGTCCGCATGTTTGATTCCATCATCGGGAAGGTCATATCGCTGGATGTCTCGGATACGAGCCGGCAGGACGACCGTGTCCGGCTTTTCAATGAAATGTACCAGAACCTGGATATGGGTTACAGTCCCGAAAACCTTGAATACATCAGCTTCTGCCTGATGCACTACCTGGCATCCCTGAAATATGTCTCACAGTACCGCGAAATACGCAGAGTGAAGGAAGTCGACGTCATACAGGAATCCATCCTGTATATGAAAGAAAACCTGGAGAATAAAATAACCCTGTCGGATATATCACATGCGGTAGGCTATTCGGTATCCCGCCTGAATGCCCTGTTTATACAGCGGACATCGTATTCTCCCGTTGAATATTACCGCCAGCTGAAGATACAGCGCGCCTGCAACTACCTGCAGTTTTCCGGTCTGAAGATAAAGGAAGTCGCTTTCCGCCTGCAATATTACGACCCCTTCCATTTTTCAAAAGTATTCAGCAGGGAAATGGGGATTACCCCGAAAGAATACAGGCAAAGGTATAAGGATAAATAAAATGAACTTTAAAAATAAAAAGAGTATGGAACAGAAAAACGGTTACGTTCAGAAGAACTTCCGGCAGCCGGTGAAACGCTATTGCCGGACACTTGATTTAAAAGATGATCCGGAGTTGATCCGGGAGTATATTAAACGTCATAGCCGCGCCTTTCAGTGGCCGGAAATACGCGAGGGGATCCGTTCGGCAGGCATCCTTGAAATGGAAATTTATAACGTGGGCGCCCGGTTATTTATGATCGTGGAAACGCCGCTTGACTTTGAATGGGACAGCGCATTCGAAAAACTCGCCGGATTGCCCCGTCAAAGCGAATGGGAAGAATATATGTCTATATTCCAGCAGGCTGATGCGCATGCCACCTCATCCGAAAAATGGAAGCTAATGGACCGGATCTTCTACCTGTACGATGAAGATGCGTGAAGAGTGACTGACATCTGCGGCGATACATGCGCGCTATCGTTTCTGCCCGAAGATTAAGATAGCTGTCACCGCATCCGATTTTCCGGGTCACCGGAGAGGAGGAGAGCTTACAGGAACCTTAGGAGATCCTTACAGGATATTTGCGAGATTATTTCGCTTCGTTTTGTTCGCAATGA
>JAISCL010000178.1 GCA_031265585.1 Tannerella sp.
CTTCACCGCTGGCTGACATTTTTCGATAAAAACACGAACGAACAAACATTAAAAAAAATCATCAAAATGGACACGGCAATAGAAAAAGCGCAAAAAAAAATCAGGTTTGTTGCGCAGGACAAAGAGATGCTTCGGGCATATCAGATGCGGGAGATGGCATTGTCGGATTTCACCAGCGGCATCAATAATGCCCGAAGGGAAGGCATTGCCATCGGTGAGCAGCGAGGCGACCTGAAGAGGAGCGCTATCGTGGTTGTGAATTTACAAAACGATGGCTTCCCCGTTGAGAAAATAGCCGATTACACACGGCTGTCCGTAGAGGATGTGATCAAAATCCTCAAGGAACACGGACTGACGTGAATCCCGTCAAAATGCAACGAACGAAGATAACCAATCGACCGTATGCACGGTTTCGTGGTATGCGCCGGCTTTGTCCCGTACGTAACAACCGGTCGCCGTCTCCTGCCTGACGACGAAGGCGGTGTAAGGATTACATACAACAGCGACGGCACGTACACTGTCCGCATCATGCGTATACAGGAGGAGACGACCGTCACCGTTACCGCCGGTTTCCCCGTCGCCACCGAATACATTACAGAACGTATCGCGGCGAAATATACCCGTACCGCATACCAGAGAGGCTGTTCCGGAAACCGGGGCAGCCTCTCTGTCGTTTCCATCTGCTGCCGGCGTGTACGCCACCGTACCGGAAAGGCTGAGATACAGGGTTGTTGCCGGACAGTAAACAATCCGGCATCCGGTTTCCGGAATGGAGAATAATTTGCCCGGTGCAGCTACGCCTTTGTCGACACCATTTTATACATCCGGTCGGAGGGACGGACTTTTTCTTCTGTTTTTATGGAGAAGCGCTCACCTTTAACCGTTTCCCGGACGGGCTTCAGGGCTACGCGTATCTCTTTGACCGTTTGAAACAGGGCGCCGGTGGCAGGTCCCGTAACCAGTATTTCATCGCCGACTTTCAGCGAACCGCTTTCCATTTCAAATTCAGCTACCTGTATATTCCTGAAATACTTGATCCCCTTAGCGATGTATTCTTTACGCAGTGTTGCGCTTGAACCGTAACGGCTACTCCACTCACCCAGCCGCTGTCCCAGGTAATAACCGTTCCAGAAACCGCGGTTAAATACGGATTCCAGGCGTATCTCCCACGCTGCCCTCTTTTCTTCCGAAAAAGTTCCGTCACAACAGGCTTTGACCGCTTCCTTATAACACTCCGTCACCGTCCGCACATATTCCGGCCCGCGGGCGCGTCCTTCAATCTTAAACACGCGAACGCCCGCATCGATCATTTTGTTTATAAAATGAATCGTCTTCAGGTCTTTCGGCGACATGATATACTGATTGTCCACATCCAGCTCAATATCCGTTTCCCGGTCTTTCACCGTATAACCGCGGCGGCAAATCTGTGTGCAGGCGCCACGGTTCGCCGACAGATTCATCTCGTGCAAGCTCAGGTAACATTTTCCGGAAACCGCCATGCAAAGGGCGCCATGACAAAACATTTCAATGCGTATCCGTTTACCGTTCGGCCCTTTTAGCTGCTGCCTGTCAATTTCATCACAGATCGCCCGCACCTGCCCGAGGTTCAGTTCGCGGGCAAGCACTGCCACATCGGCGAACCGGGCATAAAACTTCAACGCTTCCACATTGGAAATATTCAGTTGTGTGGACAGATGCACTTCCTGTCCGATACGGTTCGCATAAGTCATCGCTGCCACATCCGATGCAATAATGGCCGAGACACCGGCCATTTTTGCCGCTTCAATAATTTCCTGCATAAGCGGCAGGTCTTCGCCATAAATAATCGTATTCACCGTCAGATAGCTTTTTACGCCGTGTTCCCGGCAGATCGAAGCGATTTTATGCAAGTCGTCCGTCGTAAAATTATTGGACGAACGCGAACGCATATTCAGTCCCTCTATTCCAAAATAGACGGAGTCAGCCCCGCCCTGTATGGCCGCCATCAGTGATTCATGGGAACCCACCGGCGACATTATCTCAAATTCATGTATATCAAACATTCCGTCTTATGCTGTTGAATAAATGCTGCAAAGTTAATGTGTAATATCTCTATTTCAAAATATTGTCATCTTTATCATCCGGTTAATTAAAGCCGGCAGTTCACAAAATCCGTAATGCGATATTGCTTATCCCGCAAAAAGAACGTATTTTTGCATCCTGAAATAAATAAACAAAAACATGCAGGAAAAATCAAAAACAGAGGAGGTATTTCTTTTTTACCGGACGAAAAGGGATGAACATTCCATTATTTTGCAACATCTTAAAAGACACATTCACAACACGGGATCCCTGAGACTGTTACTGATAGCCGGCATGATTATTACGCTCTGGTTTTGCCGCGGCTATGGCGTTCCGGTATTAGTCACCGCTGCAGTCGCGTTTTTCATCCCCTTCCTGATCCTGGTTGTCTATCATACAAAACTGTTTGCAAAACGTGCGTATGAAGAGGGCATTATCAACCTGTGCGAAAATGAACTCAAAGCATTGAATTATGATTTCAGCGCTTTCGACGGAGCTGCAGATCAGACGGATTCACAACACCCGTTCAGCCTTGACCTGGATATTTTCGGCGAGAAATCATTATTCCAAAGCATCAACCGGACGGTTACCTCAATCGGTAAAATACGACTGGCGGACTGGCTCAAAAAGCCGCTGTCGAACAGGCAGGATATTCTGTCCCGGCAACAGGCGGTAAAGGAACTGCACTCAAAGACGGTTTTCCGCCATGACTTTTACGTAGCCGGGGAAAAACAGCAAAACAGCGACAGGGATGTTCGGCAATTGAATGAACTTTCTTCCCAAACAACACATTTTTCCGAAAGTGTGCGCTGGAGGCTTTTGATATGGCTGATCCCGGCTGCGTGGATCCTTGCGATAGCGGCTCTGATATGGACGGATGTGCCTTTTGGCCTGTTTTTCGTCCTGTTTATACTTGGCCTGACAGTTGCAAACATACATGCGAAGCGCATTACAAAGCTGCATCAGACAGTTGACAGGATGAACAGGCTGCTGTCCGTATATGCAAGGCTTATGGAACAGATTGAGCATGAAAATTTTGATTCCGGCATCCTGAAAAACAGGCAGCAGGCGCTGGTCTCAAATAACCTGACCGCCTCAAAAGCGGTCAAAAAGCTGTCCGCCATCATCGGTGGCCTTGACCAGCGCTTTAACATGGCGGCTATTGTTTTTAACCTCCTTTACCTGCGTGATATGCGTCATGTGATGCAACTGGAAAAATGGATTAAAGCACATTCGGGCCATTTTAACGCCTGGTTTGATACCCTGGCGGAAATCGACGCTTTCTGTTCGCTTGGCAGTTTCGCGTTTAATCATCCGGACTATATATATCCTTCGATTGCGGATCATTACTTCGAAATGGAAGGAAGCGCCCTGGGACATCCGTTAATCCACCGGGACACGTGCGTTCGCAACAGGATCAATATCCCCGTTAACAGGTATTTCCTGATCGTAACCGGGGCAAACATGGCCGGTAAAAGCACTTATCTCCGGACGGTTGGAGTAAATTTCCTGTTTTCCTGTACCGGTATGCCGGTTTATGCGGAATCCCTCACCGTCTATCCCGCACACTTAATTACAAGCCTGAGAACTGCCGATTCGCTGGTTTCAAACGAATCCTATTTCTTCGCGGAACTGAAACGCCTTAAAATGATTATAGACCGGCTAAATAACGGCGAAGAACTGTTTATTATCCTGGATGAAATTTTAAAGGGAACAAATTCCGTTGATAAGCAGAAAGGTTCCATTGCATTAGTGAAACAGCTTATAAAAAAAGGCGCTTGCGGCATCATCGCCACACATGACCTGATGCTCGGATCACTGGCTGATATTTTCCCGGAACATGTGCGGAACAAACGGTTTGAAGCGGATATCACAAATGACGAACTGTCTTTTACCTTTCAGCTGAGAGACGGCATCGCACAAAATATGAATGCGACTTTCCTGATGAAAAGAATGGGAATATTCGAGGATGAATAAAATCTATTCAAAAACATCAACCATCGCCATGTAGTGGGTATCCGAAGCTACCGGACAAAGGGAAAGATAGCCGGAACGGATTTTTCCATTCTCAAGCGCCAGGGGCGAAGCAGTCTGCATCCGTTGATGCTCCTCCACCATATCATTGACGTAATAACTGATACGCAATAATCCCTGAGAGCCGGGATGCATAAACTGCCGGCTAAACTGCATTGCGACAAGCCCTATCGTATAACGCAGGTTGAGTTCTACAAACGGATGTATGGCATAATTCCCGTCACCGGTCTTATAGATCATCATATCAACTCCCATGAATCCGGTATAAGAACGGCCCAGCTGCTCCTGTAAAACCGCACGAACCTGTTCAACCAGAAACATATAATCTTCGGGGGAGATAAACTCATTGAGGCGCTGCAGGAGCAATTCCTGCGTCCCCAGCATACAGCCGACAAACTGTCCCTGGTTCTGTGTTTCAAATATGGATAATCCCACATATTTAACCTCTCCCTTGTCAGCATAAAATTCCACGGCAAAGTCCAGGACTTTATCAAGCGCAGGTTCTATACTTACGGTTCCCTGTTTTTTCAATGCTCCGTTTATCCAGCTGACTGCACGATTATCCGGCTGATGTTCCGGCAACCAGTACAATCCGCGTCCTGATGATGAGAACGGGGTCTTGAGAACAAACGGAGGCGTATTTTCCGCTGCGAATTTTTTCAGTTCATCCGGATCCGAAAAAAATTCCGGTATTCTTATCGCGGGTGTTATCGGGAAAATTTCCTGCAGGCGACGGAGAGATGCAGCGGCAGTCTGCCGTCCTGTCAGTTTTATATATCCCTCATCCCATTCCGGGATTTCGATATCCATTCCGGCCTGTTTCAGTTCGTTAAACGTAGCAATGCTACGGGGTGAAACGCCCCAGGACGAGGATGTTAAAGGAGGAAGTTTCGGTTTCTCCCCTACTTTTTTCCGCTTATATAACTCTTTCATCATCAAGTTCAAAATCATGGGTGATGACAGATAAGGACGAAATTCTTTCGGCAATGAAAATACAAACTGTGATGACCTCACATTCCGGACAAGCGTAAAACTCCCTGCACCTCCGTACCAGACAGGCAACAATTCCAGATCAGTAGCCATTTTCTGTACTGTATATGGGGGTGTATAGTGGGATTTACCACATAAGATTTCCATCTCATGCCCCGGATTAAACAAATGCAATTGTAGCATTATATACTTGTTTTATTAATCTAAATTTTCGTCTATCGCTTCTATCTTCTTAACGATTACTTCCATTTCTTCTTTCAGGTGGACAAGCTTACGATCCATCTCTTTCATAAGGCCATCGCCGCCTTTCGAAGATATATTGAAGAATCCAATATTATTCTCGTATGTCTGGAGTTCACTTTTCATCCGTTCATATACACGCATAAGCTTATCCCTTTCGTTATATAACTTATTCTTACCTCCACCGGCAAGCTCAGTGAGATTCGAACGGAACTGCTGTACGCGACGGTCACGCACATTCACCTTCATTCGGTCAAACTGCTTATCTACCGCTTCCCGGAAAGAATTATACAATTTATCTTTTTCCCGGAACGGAACAAAACCGATCGTATTCCAGTCCGCGATATATTCGCGCAAAACGGCAAGCGCATCCTCGTCCGTCATGCTCTCATCAATCGCATTAATCTTTTCGATCAAAGCTTTTTTAGCTTCCAGATTATCATTCTCCCCGGATCTCTGCGAAGAGGCCTCTTTATTCCTCTGTTCAAAGAAATAGTCGCAGATCATAATGAACTGTTTCCAGATAGATTCCGAATATTTACGTCCGGTCGGCCCGATTTTTTTCCACTCTCCCTGTATCTCAATAAATGCTTTTGTTGCATCTTTCCAGTCGGTACGGTCTTTCATTGATTCGGCTTTTTCAATAAGCGCTCTTTTTAACTCAAGATTTTTATCCAGTTCCTGTTTAAAGGACTTATAGAACTCGTTTTTTCTGGTGAAATAACGATCGCATGCCTTACGGAAACGCTCAAAAATCTTTATATTCTGCTTCCGGTTCGCATAACCGATTGTACGCCATTTGGCCCGCATGGCGACCATCTCTTCCGTTTTCTTCTCCCAATCCCTCAGTGTTTTGAGAGGCTCAAAATCTATACCTTCTATTTTTTCACAGATAGCAACCTTTTCTTTAAAGTTCTTTTCCTCATTTGCTTTCAAGGTCTCAAAATGAACCTGATGCTTTCTATTTATGACCGTTGACGCTTCCTTAAACCGCTCCCAGATAGAATCGCGGAATTCTCTTGCAACAGGCCCTGTTTCACGCCATTGTTGATGAACCTTTTGTAATTGACGAAACGCCAGGAGGATATCCGGCTCACCGTCAAGACGCTCAGCAGCCTCGCACAAAGTCGTTTTCATTTCCAGATTCTTCTTGAAATCATACTCGCGGAATTGATTGTTTATTTTTACAATATCATAAAAACGCTCATTATAAAGCTGATAATTACGCCACAGTTCTTTCGCATGTTCTTGAGGGAATAGTTTTATTTCTTTCCACTTGCGCTGTATTTCACGAAATTCATTATAACGCTTATTGAAATCATCCTGACTTTCCGTCAATACTTTAAGACGTTCGATAAGATGTTGCTTGATGACATAATTAGCTTCCTTCTGGCGTTCTTCTTCGGCAATTATAGAAGCACGCTTTTCCTTATATTCGGAAACCAATGATTTCACGATGGATTCTGTTTCATCTTCCTCCATCACGAAATTTCTTTCTTCTCCTCCATCAAGAAATTCTTTCTTTTTCGCCTCGACTTCCGCACGGCGAATCTTGTAATAAGTTTGTTTTAATACATCTGCCTCATTCCGCATATACATTCTTGGCTCGGCAACAATCTGTTTCAACTGTTCTATAATTTCCGGCTTTGTAATTGCAGCCAGAACGGCAGTATCCAAAGGTATAACCGTCTCCTCTCCCGAAACTTCCTCTTTCCCGGCATCTTTCTCCTCCTGAAGATCTTCCTTGCGATCGTTAACTGCCACTTCCTCCACCTTTTCGTCCGGTTCGGAAGCCGTATTTTCCGCGTCCGTTTCGGTTGGGGTCGCAGTTTCAGCCTCTTCGTCAGCTTCGACCACAGCCTCTTCAACCTTTCCATCAGCTTCGACCGCTGCTTTTTCAACCTTCTCGTCAGCCTCGACCGCAGCCTCTTCAACCTTTCCGTCAACTTCGACCGCTGCTTCTTCAACCTTCTCGTCAGCCTCGACCACAGCCTCTTCAACCTTTCCGTCAGCCTCGACTGCTGCTTCTTCAACCTTCTCGTCGGTTTGAACGGTTACATCTTCAACCTTTTCGTCGGGATCAGGAACTGCATCTTCAACCGGGGCTGGTTCTTCAACCTCTTTGTCAGTTTCGGCCGTTACGACATCTTCATCATTTACATCCGTTTGAATTATTACGTCCTCGACGTTTTCGTCGGGTTCGGTGGTTGTTCCTTCCGGACTCATCTCCGGTGTCTGAGGTTCTTCCAATTTACCTGTCTCTTCAATAGAGATTTTTTCTTCTTCAGGCAAATTTGTGTCTTGCATATCCATCATAAACTTATCACATTATTAATACGCAGGGAACCATCCCTGCATATAAGGGATACAAAATAAAGGGTTATTTTCGTATTTGCCAAAAAAAAAACAAAAAAAATCGCAAAGAAGCATTTATTCTTTAATGTACGGCACATTAAAAAAGGGGCGAACCGTTACGGCTCGCCCCTGTCAATCGGCTATTCGGACAATTAAAGTATAAAACCGGTAAAGAAAAAAGGAGGCTGTCCCGGCAATGGGACAGCCTCCTTTGGGGTTTTCAAATGTTTGCCGGTGTTAATAGACGGCTTTTACGCGGCGGGAGCCTGCGGTGATGAC
>JAISCL010000262.1 GCA_031265585.1 Tannerella sp.
CAGGCATTTTTTACCTGTCATTGAACGGGCAAAGGAGGCGTGTCAAAATAGCGGACATCAAATATCCGACCATTTCGAGGATATCCTCGAAATGGTTTCATTGGGATCAGGCGCTGAAAAACAAGTGGATAGCGTGAAATTATCGCGTTATGCCTGCTATCTGATTGTGCAAAACGGTGACCCCTCAAAAGAGGTTATCGCGCCGGGACAGACGCACTATAAAGACTAAAGATAATGGCAACCTTCAAAATCTCCGTTTTCAAACACCAGCAGCGCGCGGACGGAAAATACCCCGTCTCCATCCGCGTGTACTGGCGGCGCAAATACGGCTACGTAGGCACGGAGTACTACGTCACAATACACCAGATCTCCCAAAACAAACGGAAAGGCACATTTGAGCTAAAGGACACCTTCATTATTGCCGAACTCACACGGCGCATAGAACTGTTTGAAAAGGAAAAGTTACAACTCGGCCTGAATATGCACAGGTATTCCGCTCCCGAACTCGCACGGCATTTCGAGAGTGTAACGGAAAGAAAGGGCGATGACGGCTTAATCGATTTTATCAAATTCGGGCAGTATTATGTCGAAAAAGAAGCAAAGAAGGGCCGGAATGTATCGCGCATCTGCACAACACTGAACGCCCTGACTGATTTTGCCGGCAACAAACTGCCCGTCCGGGATTTGACCTCAAAGCGCCTTAAAAGCTTTGAAGACTTCCTGCGCACCGAACGAACCACTACGCGCAAAAATCAGTTCGGAAAAGAAGTCAAAACAAAGCGCAGTCCATTGTCGGATACATCGATCGCCGGATACATGACAGACATACGGACAATATTCAATCTGATAACGGACGAATACAACGACGACGAAAAAGGCGTCATAAAGATATATCATTACCCGTTCAGGAAATACAAACTCCCGGATGCCCCCCTGCCGGAAAAGCGCAACCTCCCGGCAGAAACAATTTTGAGGATAATACAGGCAAGCGATGAAGAATTGAAACTTCAGCGAACCGTTCAGGCCCGCGACGTATTCGCGCTCTCCTTCCTGCTCGTCGGAATCAATATAATCGATTTATACCGCCTCGAAGCGAAAGAATATCACGGTGGCCGCATCACATACAACCGCACAAAAACGGAGAACCGGCGCAGGGATTCGGCGCTCATATCCATCAGGGTAGAGCCGGAGGCGCTGGCATTGATTGAAAAGTATAAAGATCCGGAAGGCAAGCGGCTGTTTCGGTTTTACACACAATACGCAGAACATAAAACCTTCCTGTCAAACATAAACAAAGGATTAAAGAATCTCGCATCCACATGCGGGCTTGACGTTAAATTATCAACATATTACGCGCGCCATAGCTGGGCAACAATAGCACGAAACAGGTGCGGCGTATCGAAATCGGATATCGACGAATGCCTGAATCACGTTGATCCTGCCACAAAAATGGCAGACGTATATATAGGAAAAGACTGGCGTTTAATCGACGAATCAAACCGGAGGGTAATTGACTGTGTTTTCGAGGGTAAACTCCGTGATAATTTCGTAAAACATTCCGCTTCAAAATGAAACAAAAGTACCAAAATATGACAATAAAAAAAAGCGACTATCCTGAATTAGCCGCCTTTTCTAAGTGGTCCCACTTGGGCTTGAACCAAGGACCCCCTGATTATGAGTCAGATGCTCTAACCAACTGAGCTATGGGACCGGTCTTTATCGTTTGGGTAAATCGCTTTACCGGCGGCAAAGATAAGACAAAAAAAAGTTCCGGACAAATCCGTTCGGAACTTTTTTCAGGTTTGCAACCGTTTATTTTATTTCCCAGGTTTCACCGGCCATCAGCATTTCCTGCAGGGTGCGTTCCGGCCTTTTGGCTTTCACTTCTTCTATTTGCTGATGAACGGACTGATCGTAGGCCGGAGCCTCCACGTCACGGATCACTCCCATCGCGACCGGCAGGTCGCCACCCATCATGGCAAGCATGTTATGAAGTACCGGATCCGTTTCATGGGCGTCATGTACGAGGATGTCCTCCGCTGTATAGCCGTCCTGACCCACCGTTACGGCTTTCAGTTTCAATCCGTCCAGCACAAGCCCCTTATCCCGGTCTTTGCCGAACAGCATCTTTTCACCGTGGCGGAGGTATACCGTCTTTTCGGCACGGAGTTCCCTGTCTGCGACAGGGGCGTGTGTCCCAGCGTTAAAAATCACACAGTTCACCAGTACTTCGGTAACGGAAGTCCCCTTGTGTTTTGCAGAAGCAACAAACAGATCGGTCAGGTTCTTCAGGTCGACATCAAGTCCCCGGGCAAAAAACGTACCCCGCGCACCCAGCGTCAGTTCCGCCGGGACAAACGGATCTTCAACCGTCCCGTAGGGAGAGCTTTTGGAGACAAACCCGCGGTCGGACGTCGGGGAATACTGGCCTTTCGTTAATCCGTAGATCTTATTATTCATCAGGACAATATTTATGTCGACATTGCGTCTCACGGCATGGATAAAATGGTTTCCTCCGATCGCAAGGCAATCGCCGTCGCCCGTGATGAGCCAGACGCTCAAATCGGGACGCGCCGTTTTCACACCGGTGGCGATTGCGGCGCCGCGGCCATGAATGGTATGGAATCCGTAGGTTTCCGTATAGTAGGGTAAGCGGGAAGAGCAGCCGATTCCGGAAAGAACAGCTGTCCGGTAAGGCGGGATGCCGGTCTCCGCCATCGCTTTATATAAACAGTTTAATGCGGCATGATCACCGCAGCCGGGACACCAGCGCACATACTGGTCACTTTTATAATCTTTGGGTTCGTATACTGTACTCATCATTTTTCTATCATTACAGGTTTATAATTTTCATATCAGCTGTCCAGGATTTTGGTAAATTCCTCCACCAGGCGCGATACCACAAAAGGCTGTCCTTTTATACGGTTGAAGCGGTAAGGATTAAAACCGTCCACTTTGCTGCGCAGGTAATTTGCAAACTGCCCGCTATTCTGTTCGGCGACAATCACTTTTCCGTACCGTTTCAATACTTCTACCGTATTTTTGGGTAACGGGTTTATGTACCGGAAATGAGCCAGGGCGACCTTTTTCTCCCTGGACTGCATGATTTCCATGACTTCATATAAATGACCGTACGTTCCACCCCATCCTACGAGTAAGAGATCCGCATCCGGATCTCCCGCGACCTCTAGTTCCGGTATAAAATCCGCGATCCTGTCTATTTTCGCCTGGCGGGTCATCACCATCTTCTGGTGATTCAGCGGGTCGGTGGAAATGGAGCTTGTATCATAGTCCTTTTCCAGTCCCCCGATACGGTGTGTAAAGCCTTCCATGCCCGGCACAGCCCAATAGCGTGCGAGGGTATCCCTGTCCCGGCGATACGGTTTCCATGCCGCTTCGCTTTTATAGTTGGCGACATAGTTCGGTTTTATCTCCGGATAGTTTTTCAGATCGGGAATACGCCATGCGGACGAGCCGTTTGCCAGGAAAGCATCCGACAGCAAAATAACAGGCGTCATGTGTTCCACAGCCAGTTTTCCGGCCTGGAATGCCACATCAAAGCAATCCGCGGGAGTAGCGGCAGCCAGCACGACCACCGGGCTTTCCCCATTGCGCCCGTACAGTACCTGCATCAGGTCCGTCTGTTCGCTCTTGGTCGGCATCCCGGTTGACGGGCCTCCGCGCTGTACATCCACCACCACCAGCGGCAACTCGGCAATCACTGCCAGGCCGATCGCCTCGCTTTTCAACGCCAGGCCGGGACCTGACGTGGAGGTGACGCCAAGGCATCCCGCAAAACCGGCGCCTATAGCGGTACAGATGCCGGCTATTTCATCTTCGGCCTGTACGGTGATAACGCCCAGGTGCTTATACTTGGACAGCTCCTGGAGGATCTCGGTCGCCGGGGTAATCGGGTAGCTGCCGAGGAAGAGCCGCAGCCCCGCCTTTTCCGCAGCTGCAATCAGGCCGTACGAGACGGCATTATTCCCGTTGATGTCCCGGTAAAACCCCGGCTCAACTTTTGTCCCTTCAATACGGTACGTAGAAACGGAGGCCTGGATATTATGTCCGTAATGATAACCGTCCGTCAATGCCCGGATATTCGCCCGGGCAATCACCGGCTTTTTGGCAAACTTGTCCTGAAGCATTTTCATGGCCGTATCCACCGGGCGGTCAAACAGCCAGCAGACAAGTCCCAGCGTAAACATATTCTTACAGCGCAGGGCGGACTTGTTATCCAGCCCAAATTCGGCCAGTCCGTCGCGAACCATCGTAGAGACCGGCGCCGCCAGCACCTGCTGACTTTTCAGGCCAAGCTCGCCGAACGGATCTTCCGTCTTAAACTCTGCTTTCTCAAGATCCCGTTTCCCGAAAGAATCCGTATCGATAATAATCACCGAATCGGGTTTCAGGTTCTTTACGTTCACCTTCAGCGCCGCAGGATTCATTGCAACCAGCACATCCGCCTTATCGCCCGGTGTAAAGATTTTCTTTGACCCCAGGTGCACCTGGAATCCCGATATGCCGCTCAGCGAACCTTGCGGGGCCCTTACTTCGGCCGGATAATCCGGGAAGGTCGAAATATCATTCCCGAAAATAGCCGACAAATTCGAGAAGATGGTGCCGGTTAACTGCATACCGTCGCCACTGTCTCCCGAAAAACGGATCACGATCTGATCCGGTGTTTTAACTTTTGCTTGTTCTGCCATGACAAATTCCTATCTATATTTATCCAATCACTCTTAAATCTCCGGCAGGGATACCGGGTGCCGGATCTCCCCCCGGACAAGCAGCGCCAGTTTTTCCACCAGCGCCTCTACATCACACTTCGTATGTATCTGTTCCGTATTGAAGGAGAGGCGCGCCTGCTCATAAAACGGCCTGCGTTTAGCCAGGTTTTCCCGGATAAAATCCTCCAGTTCTTCACCCGAACGGTTTTGCAGTACCGGGCGCACCGTCCGGCCTGCTTTCAGGCGGGTAGCCAGTTCCGCCACCGGCACATCCAGATAGACCGTCGTTCCCGCGCGGTTCATCCTTTCCATATTATCATAAAAACAGGGCAGCCCTCCCCCGGTAGAGATCACCACATTCTCAATTTCCACAATCTCGCACAACATGCGGTGTTCAATGCTCCTGAACTGCGTTTCGCCTCCGGAAGCAAAAATATCACTGACTTTTTTACGGTAACGATTTTCTATGAACTGATCCGTATCTATATAAGAAAGATGCATCCGCCGCGCCAGGACTTTTCCCAGGGTGGTTTTTCCGGCTCCCATATAGCCTACCAGAAAAATACGTATCATTTGGCTTTCATTCATGCGGCAAAGGTAGTGCAAATCGCATAGAATTAAAAATAAGCAGGCGTATTTTTAATGAAAACCGCCTGTCTTTCCTTCGCCAACCCGTCCGGGAGGGGGCAGAAAAACAGGCTTTTTACTTAATAAATGCAAAATCACAGGCGCCTGCCTCATTTTTTCCATAATTTTATTTTGTTTATCAAAAAAATGCAATACTTTTGCAGCCAGGTGTGTTATTTATAATAAATACTATGATTGTTGCTTCCAAGATAAAACATCCGTCCCCGGTCGGGCTAACCGGTACATTCGTACCGGTCGGTTCCTGTTGTTTACCGGCAGCGTCGTCGCATATACGTATTGTACTCAAAAAGGGCACCTTCCATACAGTAAAAGCCAAATCATTTAAAATAAAACAGCTATGAACAAAGTAAACACAACCGCTTATCTGAATGAGCTTACAAAAGAAGTGAGAAACGATTACTATCTGCGTTCGAACATCCTTGGCACGCTTTATGAAGACGACATCATTCAGCGCCTGAAGAAAAAGGAGATTGCAACGGAAAACGTCAACGGGAAAGCCTTCCTGCAGGTCTTTCACCGGGAATGCCTGCAGGCCGTGAGTGAGAACTA
Organism: Tannerella sp.; assembly: GCA_031265585.1. Taxonomy (GTDB): domain Bacteria; phylum Bacteroidota; class Bacteroidia; order Bacteroidales; family Tannerellaceae; genus Tannerella. The sequence goes on from JAISCL010000262.1 coordinate 5,928, forward strand.
TAATGTAGTAACCGGCATGTTTCATGCTACAATCCGGTTCAACGGCGTGGTGTACGCCAAAGACCTGGGGCATAATGTGCCGGCCGGCCAGGTGCATGCCCATATCGGCCTGACGCAGGGCGAAGCGGCGCGCGAGATGCTGAAGGATCTCACCGTAAGCGTGGGCGAACAGCCTGCCCCGACCGGCCCGGTGATTCAGGCCGTGACCAATCCCGT
>JAISCL010000285.1 GCA_031265585.1 Tannerella sp.
TGCGGCGGTCGCGATAAAGCGGAATTATTTGCCGGCGAAGTAACGAAAATACAAAATCACCTGGCGACGGGAGGAAAACGCCTGATGATATGGGGCGACCGCCTTATCGACGGCAAGACAACGGGAATCGGCATGTGGGAAGCAAGCATGAACAATACGTACCGGGCTATTGATCTGATACCGAAAGACGTGTTCATCTGCGACTGGCATTATGAGCGTTCCGACCAAACGGCCGTCTGTTTTGCCATGAAAGGTTTTGATGTGGCAACGTGTCCGTGGCGCAAGCCCGAAACAGCAATCGAACAGTTGAACGATATGATTCGTTTCAGAAAAAGTTCCACTCCCCAAACGGCGCAGCATTTCCGGGGAATCATTGCAACCGTATGGTCCGGCGCCGAAGGATTCCTGAAAAGCTATTACGATCCGGAAACCGCTTCGAAAACGGAATCGGACGCCCTCACTGTGAGAAAACTCATAGAAGCATACAAAGCCATACCTTAACCCGTTTTGTAACGCACCATTCGGCTATGCGGAGAAAAAGAGGCCTGTTTACCGCAAATATGCGGAGATTATAACTGTTTGCAAAAAAACGCCGGATGCTGTTCATGCCATCCGGCGTTTCATTTAAAATTATGGAAACAAACGAAAAACCGTATATTATTTCACAAAGTCAGCTTTTTTGAGAAATTCAGCGCTTTTTTGGACATCTTCCTGCGGCGTTGTATCATAATTTTCCACTTCCACGTACCAGTCTTTTATTCCATTCACATAAGCCTGGTCGAAGATGTCTTTATAGTTAACCGTATTCTGTGCGCCGATAGCCGTTTCGTCTTTTATATGCAATACTTTAATGCGTTTGGCATATTTCTTCATATAATCAACCGGTTCATATCCGCCTTTCTTAATCCAGTAAACATCCAGCTGAAACAGCACATGGTTGGGGCTTGTATTTTCAAGCAGAAGATCATAAACGGGAACGCCGCCGACCTTATTTTCAAATTCAAAAGCGTGGTTATGATAACCGAATTGAATGCTTGCCCCGGCTGTAATCAAACCGATTTCACTAAAATAGTCGCCATAACGTTTGATATTGTCAAGGGTAGCATTTTCGCCCGATAACGGGGAAGAAGGCATTACCATGTATTTCATGCCTGCGGCGTTATGCGCTTCAACGGCTTTATTCCACCAGGCCATATCCGCATCATGATCTTTCGAAATATTATGACTGAGATGGGCGCTTGTCAGTTTCATACCCAGATCATCCGCCATTTTTTTCAAATTCCCGGGATCCTCTCCGTAGATTTTCCCGTCGTTATAACCGGCTGTCTCGAGGCTGTTATAGCCCATTTTCGAAACCGCTTTCAATACTTTCTGTATTCCTTCATCCTTCACCATGTCGCGCAGAGAATAAAGCTGAAGACCCAGGTATTTCGACGACCTGCCGCCGGACGACAGTTTCGATGATCCGCAGGAAGATAACAGATTGGGGGCTACAACGCCTCCGGCAACCATTATGGATGCACACTTGATAAAATTACGTCTACTTTGCATAATAATCTATTTAAATTTGTTAGTAAGTATCTCAAAAGCCGCACAAATATAAAAAAAATCCAATATAATCTATCAAAATTGTTTCATTTTTTATCATTCCAGCACAAAAGATTTACGCCCGATCAAACTTCCTCCGGCAAAAATATCCGCACGGTAAGTTCCCGGGGACAAAAATTCTTCAATGTCCCAATACAGAATCATATTCTGCTCCTCGCCGTCATAGACGATTGATTTCTTCATGGAATACATGATTTCCCTGTTTTCAAACTGAAAACGTCCGGAAGCAGGTTTTGTCAGGATATCATCATCCGGCTTCATCAGGCGCACATAAACCGTCTGTTCTCCCACAGGCGCCGTTATGTTTTTTGAAATGATAAAAGTCATCATCAGTTGCGCTGCCTTGTCAATCTTTTTGGCGCTCTTTCCCTTGGACGTGATGGGGCGCACCTGTATGTTCACCGCATCCAGCCGCGAAGCCATCTCCACACGTTCCGACAACTGGTCTTTCTCTTTTGACAAACGGGCTGCCCGGGAAGATGCCAGTTGATATTTCTGCGTAACCTGACGGTTCTCGTCCTTCAACTGCTGATTTTCCGCATTCAGGGAATCAATCTGAATCATATAACTGCGCGTAATTTTACGAAGCGTCTCCAACTCTTTTTTCAGCTCATTAATACGGCGTGCATTTGTGGTTTTCACCGTCCGCAGTTCCTCCTGAAGGCGCTGAACCTTCTCCTGCTCCGTTACTAACAGGGCGATCAACGAATCGTTTCCTATATTGAATTTATACTCTTCAACCCGAAGCGATACTTCTTCCAATCCATCGGAGAGACTTTCTTTTTCGAGAGCGAACATTTCAGTCATTTCCTCCATCTGCTGTCTCTGATACCACAGATAATAGCCTCCCGCCCCAATGATCAAAACAAGCAGGATAATACTCATTATCCACCACGTTTTACGGTTCACAGCTTTTTCTTCTTCATCCATATTTATTAACGGTAAATTAAAATACTGCCATTAGCATATCATTATACAAATCCGGTACAAATATAGCGCAAGCCGAATGAATTACAAAATGAGTTCATTCATTTTTATTTTTGAAGCATCACGGCATGCTGTCCGGACAAAAGATTTTTTCATTCCCGCCCGTTCCCGTCTGCCCCCTTCGTGCAGGCGGGTAACATATACTCGAGACGGAGTCCCATATACTCGAGTAAGAACAGGGCAAACGCATTATAAAAAAAGTATTATCTTCGCGGAAAAAATGCAAATGGAAAATCCGGTCAGTTATTTTACGCATCTGCCGGATCCCCGAATAGACCGGTGCAAGGAACATTTA
>JAISCL010000295.1 GCA_031265585.1 Tannerella sp.
GGCGAAAGCAGCAGCCGGCGCAGGTTTTCCTCGAAAATGCGGATCGCCTCGACGTCGGCCTTTTCCTTGCTCCGGGCGGCAAACTCCGTTTCGATGGACGGCTTCAGCAGGCGCTTGTAGCTGTCCGCCACCGCCATTCGCACCTGTGCGCCGGCGTCGTTTGCCATCTTGACGAAATAGCGGCAAAGAGGCTCCAAAGCATGCTCTTCGTCCGGCGATATATCGACGCGCAGGAAACCTTCCGCTTCACCACGGCGCATGGCGAGAAGACGGTGCGACGAGATGCGGCGCAGCGGCTCGCTGACGTCGAAATAGTCGCGATACTTGTCGCCCTCCGCTTCCTTCCCCTTGATCACGCGGCTTGAGATGACGGCTTCGCGCTCGAAGAGGTTACGGACGATGTTACGTGCCGCCGCGTTTTCGTTCACCCATTCGGCAATGATGTCGCGCGCACCGGCAAGCGCTTCGCCGGCGTCCGGCACGGCGTCCGACAGATAGCGTCCGGCGATGCGGCTCAGTGCATCCGGATCCGGCAGGCGCTGCAGCATCACAGCCGTGGCCAGAGGCTCCAGGCCCTTTTCGCGCGCCATCTGCGCCCGCGTGCGACGTTTCGGCTTGTATGGCAGGTAAAGGTCTTCCAGTTCGACGGTCGACCACGTTGCGTCGATGCGTTCGCGCAGTTCGACGGTCATTTTGCCCTGTTCTTCGACTGTCGAAAGAATCGTTTCCCTGCGCTTTTCGATTTCGAGCAGGCGCCGGTATTCGTCCGATATGGCCGAGATCTGCACCTCATCCAGTCCGCCGGTACGCTCCTTGCGGTAGCGGCTGATGAACGGTATCGTCGCGCCGTCGTCCAATAATAATAATGTATTTAATACCTGCCGTTCGGCTATTCGGAGTTTTTCGACAATTAATGCCGGAATTTTGCTGTTCATAATCTTTATATCGTTTAGAGGATGCAAAAGTAAGAAAAAAAATTTACCTTTGCCCCCATGAGTCAACCATTAGCAGAAAGATTACGCCCCAGGACGCTCGACGACTATATCGGGCAGAAGCACCTCGTCGGTGAACAGGCGGTTTTGCGCCGGATGATCGAAGCCGGGCGCGTACCGTCGTTCATCCTCTGGGGGCCGCCCGGCGTGGGGAAAACGACGCTTGCGAAGATTATAGCAAACCGGCTGGAAACGCCGTTTTACACGCTCAGTGCCGTCAGTTCGGGCGTGAAGGACGTGCGGGACGTGATCGACAAGGCCCGAGGGAACCCGCTTTTCAGCAGCACGAACTCCCCGATCCTGTTTATCGACGAAATACACCGTTTCAGCAAGTCGCAGCAGGATTCGCTGCTGAACGCCGTGGAAACGGGCACGGTCACGCTGATCGGCGCAACGACCGAAAACCCGTCCTTCGAAGTGATCCGCCCGCTGCTCTCGCGGTGCCAGGTGTACGTCCTCAAGCCGCTCGACAGGGACGACCTGCTGACGCTCCTCCACAAGGCGGTTACGGAGGACGTCGTCCTGAAACAGAAACGGATTGAGATCCGGGAGACGGACGCCGTCATCAAGTATTCCGGCGGCGATGCGCGCAAGCTGCTCAACATCATCGAACTGGTTGTGGCGGCAGAGGAGGAGGAGAACGGTACAATCGTAATCACCGACCGCAAGGTGGTCGACCGGCTGCAGGAAAACCCGGCGGCCTACGACAAGGGCGGCGAAATGCACTACGACATTATTTCCGCCTTCATCAAATCCATCCGCGGAAGCGACCCCGACGCGGCCATCTACTGGCTGGCGCGCATGGTCGAGGGCGGCGAAGACCCGGAATTTATCGCACGCCGCCTGCTCATTCTGGCAGCCGAGGACGTCGGCCTGGCCAACCCGAACGCGATGCTGCTCGCAAACGCCTGCTTCGATGCGCTCCGGAAAATCGGCTGGCCGGAGGGACGCATCCTCCTCGCAGAAGCGACGGTGTACCTCGCCTGCAGCCCGAAAAGCAATTCCGCCTACATGGCGCTGGAAAAAGCCTCCGCCACAGTCCGCGAAACCGGCAACCTCCCCGTGCCGCTCCATCTGCGGAACGCCCCGACGAAGCTGATGAAAGACCTCGAATACGGCAAAAACTACAAGTACGCCCACGATTACGCGGACAGCTTCGTCCGCCAGGACTTCCTGCCCGACGAACTGCTCCGCCACCGTTTCTGGACAGCCCGCCCCAACCCGGCGGAAGACCGGCTACATGAACACATGATCCGCCTCTGGGGCGATCGCTACAAATAATTGAATTTTGTACATTGCGTGTCGGCCTAAGGAAGATTCAGGGCGACCACTGCAAAGGGGGTGTCTCAAAAGGGTCGAGTCCCGTCCTTGCGAGAGCCTCCCCTATAAACGGGGAAAAAAGAGGAAAGACGTATCATTGCGAAAAAAAGCGCAACAGATTCCACACCCCGGAACATCCACCGGTACTGAAAAAAGTCCGTCTGCGAGTATGGGGATTACTGTCTGGAGCAAAAAAGATTATCGGAGTCCTGTCCGCAGGGAGAGGCTACCATCATTGTAAGCCTGTTTCGCTGGAAAGCAGTAAAGTCTGTTGCGCTAAATAAATTAAAGAAAGGACAAAGATATGGAAAAGATTTTGAAAAAGGGAGCAGTCGAAGGATTGCCGGTAATTAATTTTCACACGGCAGGGATAGATGTGGGCAGTACGCTGATGGTAGTTTCCTGTACGGGTGCATCCGGAGAACAGTGCATCTGCAGGACCGGGTGTTTCACGGGAGAACTGAAAGAGTTGGTGGAAGAGCTTAAGAGGGAGGGTATAGCCGGTGTAGCGATGAAAGCCACGGGGGTATACCGGATGAGCCTGTATGAAATGCCGGGAGGATGCGGGCATCCGCGTAACGCTGATCAATCCGGGTCATTATAAAAATTCGACCCGCGTTAAAACCGATGAAAACGACAGTCAGTGGATACATCAGTATCATTCGTGCGGGATACTGCGTCATTCTCACATCGCCACGGAAGCATACCGCGAACTGCGCGGCTATATACATGAACGCGGTGTGATACAGGTACAGAAGAGCCAGACTCTTACGCGCATACAGCGTCTTTTGACCCTGATGAACGTCAAGCTTCAACACATAATCAGTGATATGGAAGGAGCGGGCGCGATGAAAGTGCTGCGTGCAGTCGCATCGGGCACGGACGATGCCCAAACGCTGGTGGAAGTGATGAATGCGGAGCGCTTCAAAGCCGGACGCGAAGAACTTGTCAGGTCACTGGAAGGCAATTATAAACCTCACCTGATCACGATGCTGCGGATGAAACTCGAGGAGTATGATTTTTTCGTCAGTCAGATGAAAAAATATGAAACCTGTATAGAAGCCGTGCTCAAAAAAATAGAAGAGGCGGCAATCCTTCCACGGGAAGCAGGAAGGGAACCGGAGACGAAACCGGAGATAAAAAAAAGCGTAAATACACGCGCAAGAATCAATACGGGATAGATGTAAGAGGTTATCCGGAACACATTTTGGGGATTGATTTGACACAGGTGGAAGGCTTCGATGAAAAAATGCTGCCGGACATCCTGTGCATAACGGGAGCCGATATGGGCAAATGGCCCACGGCGCAGCATTTCACCGGCTGGCTGAATCTGAGCCCCCGCCGCCAGATAACCGGTGGCAGGTACACTGGCAATCAGACCCGCCGCACCGGCAATCCCGCCACGCAGGCCCTGCGACTGTCGGCACAGTCCGTCGGCGCCAAAAGCAAAGGCCCGCTGGGTACGCTGTACCGCAGACTCTCTGCCACTAAAGGCTCAAGAACTGCCGTCAAGGCGGTTGCACGCAAATTGGGAATACTTTTTTATACTCTGGTGAAAAACCGGGTGCCTTATGATCCCCGAATCACTGCCGAACGAATCAGAAAACAGGCCGACAGGGATACTCGTCGACTGCATAATATGGCTAAAAAATCGGCTATGAACTCAAAAAAATAGCCTGACTCTGTAATGATTATAATAACGTCATTGTAAACTTTAATGACAAAGATATGAAAAAAGAATTATTTATCGGCATTGACTTTTCAAAAAAGACGTTTGATGCCACGGTGATCGATGAAGAGGATCCGGACAGGGCATGCTACGCGCAATTTGAAAACACCGGCGAGGGTTGTGTCACGTTCCTGAAACGGGTAAAAAGGCAGACGGGGCTTCCTGTGGAATCATGGCTGTTTTGCGGTGAACACACAGGCCTGTACAGCGTGGTATTAAGTGAGTTTTGACCAAAAAGGGCCTGTTCATGTGGCTGGAAAACCCGTTGCAGGTCAACCGGTCGCTCGGCATCAGGCGGGATAAAAATGACAGGATTGATAGCCGTGACATCGCGTTGTACGCTTACCGTTTCCAGGACAGGGCGAGGTGTTACAGGCTGTCGGAGAAAGCGGTGAAATCATTAGAGCTTCTGCTATCCTTCAGGGAGCGCCTGTTACGGAACAAACATGCGCTGCCGGTATCCGCGGCAGAAATCAGGCGTGTGATGCAAAGGAATTCGGCGGCATGCTATATTTATGAACAGTCGCGAAAAGACGTTGACCGGATAAACGGGGAAATAAAGGAAGTGGAAAAGCGGATGCTTGACGAAATCCGGTCGGATGAATCGCTTCGTGAGACATACGACCTGATCAGTTCCATCAAGGGCATTGCGTTAATCAATACCGTTGCCGTACTGGTGTCGACAGGCAATTTTACCCGCTTTCAAAGCAGCCGGCAGTTTGCGTGTTATTCCGGCATGGCTCCCTTTGGGAAACAGTCCGGGACTTCTGTTAAAATGCGGCCCCGTGTCAGTCATCCGGCCAACAGGCAGATCAAGGTATTACTCACGCAGGCGGCAAAATGTGCCATCAGGCATGATCCGGGCATGAAGGATTATTATCAGCGAAAGGTGGCGGAAGGTAAAAACAGCTGGCTCGTGATTAATAATGTCAGGAACAAGTTGATTCACGTGATTTTTGCTCTCGTGAAAAATAAACAGTCATACCGGGCAGGATACATCCGGTCTGAAAAAATCGTTGCTTAACAAAATTATATGAATTTTTTATGTGTGAAATTTGGATTTAAACATAGAATTTCCCGGATGCAATCCGGGGGAGAACGGATCTCTTTCTCCTCAACCCCGAAGCGGGTTGAATGGCTTTGCTGTATACCGTAAAGACGCGATGCATCGCGTCTCTACAGGGTACACATCCGGAAATGAAAACAATGCTGATGCGTCAGGCAAAACCAGGCATGGTTTTAGTTCAAACCATGCCTGGTTTTTACCCAAACAGGCGCGGGTGCAGGATAGACAGTTTGACGAACCTGCGCGACTGATGTATTTCGACCTCAACAATATCCCGATACCGTAGAGACGCGATGCATCGCGTCTCTACAGACAGGGTGTGCATCCTTTCCGCGTCGAGCGTTATCTGAAAACAGGAAAGAACGTTTTTAGAATGCTTTCAATTCGTGGTACAGGCGCTGGACGGGGAGGCCCATTACGTTGTAGAAGGAGCCTTCGATGCTGCGGACGCCGATGTAGCCGATCCATTCCTGGATGCCGTAGGCGCCGGCTTTGTCGAAGGGCGCGTATTTGTCGACGTAGTATTCGATTTCTTCCGCTGTCAGTTCGCTGAAATCGACCGTTGAGGTGACGGAGAAGGTTTTCCACTTTTCGGCTGTCATCAGGACGACGGCTGTTATAACCTGGTGCTTGCGTCCCGACAGGCATTTGATCATTCGGATTGCTTCGTCCCGGCCGGCGGGTTTTTCGATGATGCGGCCGTCCAGTACGACGACCGTGTCGGCTGTTATGACAAGTTCGCCGGGCAGGATGGATTCACGGTAGGCTTCGGCTTTTTTATGGGCTATGAAGCGCGGTATTTCTGCCGTTGGAAGGTCTTCCGGGTACGATTCGTCTATGCCGGGAATGACGCGGACTTCAAAGTCAATATCCAGTCCTTTAAGGAGTTCTTTTCGGCGGGGCGAGTTGGATGCGAGTATTATTTTATGATTCATCGTCCGCAAAATTACAAATAAATTGGGAGGGCGCAATTTTATATGCCTGTTTTTTCTGTTTTTATTTTGTTTATCGAAAAAATGTAATATATTTGCAGCCATAAAGGTGGGTATTTTTAAAAAAACATAATGTCTGTTGTTCTCAACATAAAATGTTTATCTTGTTTAGAGTTGGCCGGCGCATTTGTGTCAGTCAATCCCGGATATGTATCAGGGGAGGGGACGCGCAGGCGTATCATGCCGTCAGCAGGGGTTTGTGTCCGCGCGTACGGAGGAATACAGGGACAGGCGGCCTGCCTTGCACAAACGGAAAAATGCCGGCAGGCGACAGGAACTTCCCGGCAGACAATAGGGACTTCCCGGCACGCGACAGAACCCTTCCCGGCGCTCGACAGGAACTTCCCGGAACGCAACAGGAACTTCCTGTTGCGCAACGGAAACCTTCCAGTCGCCGGTAAAACCTGTGAGATGCTATTGCAGGACAGGGCGGGGCTAACCTGTAATACCATAATTTGCAGTTTAAAATGAGTGTAAGTCAATCAATAAGGGAAAAGGGGGATGTCGGTCACGTATCAATGTATCGTGAGATACCTACCACATTCATACAGCAGACAATGTATGCAATCTATGCATCGTGTCCGGCCCCCTTTCTCCCTTTTTCCACGCATACAGCGAAAGCTGCCCTTCCGGGAGGTTCTCCGGACATTAACCGTATTCTTCTAATAAAACAAATAGAACAATGAAAACAGGAACTTGTCACAGCAGGCTGATCCATTCAGTCGTAACCGTATGTACATCGCTTATTTTGCAGGGGCTGTTCTGCAGTCCGTCGGCACGCGCCGAAGACTTCTCTGCCGTGAACAGCGACAACAAGATTATTTATTACAACACCACCTCTTCAACAACAGTCGAAGTTGTTAATGGTACTTATACCGGAGACCTTGTCATTCCCGAGAGCGTAATCTATAATGGAAATACCTATTCGGTGACGGTTATAAATAACGCTTTTAATGGTTGCAGCGCATTAACTTCCGTAATCATTCCCAATTCGGTAACGGATATTGAAAGTAAGGCTTTTCGGGGTTGCACGGCATTAACTTCCGTCACTATCGGCAGTTCGGTAACGTTTATTGCCCCTGATGCTTTTGATAGTTGCAACGGATCAACATTAACAGCGATATATGTAAAAGCACAAACGCCTCCTTCGGCTGCCGGCGCTGCCGGCAATATGACTAACATTAATAATGTTACCGTGCATGTGCCTTGTGGCAAAGCAGAAGACTATAAAAACTGGGGCGGATTTAGCAAGATAACAGCGGACATTTCTCCTTATAGTATAACCGCACAAAGCAGTTATCCCCCGGCGGGAACTGCTGCCGTAACAAAAGTCCCCAATTGCGCAGACAACACGGCCGTCATTACAGCCACACCCAGTACAGGCTACCGCTTTGTCCGGTGGAACGACGGCAGTACAAGCGCTTCCCGCACCGTTACGGTAACGCAGGATGTAACCTATACGGCAATCTTTGAGATGCTGAGCGCAGCGGTGACAACACCCGGCGGAGTAAACAACTCCAATTACACTTGGTATGCCTGGCTTACACCCGACAGCTACAACGGTTCGGGTACCTGGGTAAACAACATCGTCGGAAGCTCGTCCATCGGAAACTTTGTCAAGGAGAACATCGCCCCGGCAAAACTCAACACCGGATATAACTTTCATCCGTCCGTTGAATTTAAGAAAGGAGGATCCGATACCTGGATGCAGTCTGAGAACTATCACGTGATAGGAAACGACCACAACGTGACGGTTTTTATCGTAATGAGACATCTGGGAACCGGAGGAGATTATGATTATCTCCTGTCTTTCTATAAGGATACCTACCAGAACAGGCAATTCATTTTCACGTCTTCCAGCAATTTGCGTTTGTACTGGCCTGGGACGAGTCACAATTTTACTTTCAAAGAAGGTATTTTTGCGCTGGATAATACGAATAACAGTAACACAACAGGCATGGCCTCATACGTCAATGGCGCTGCTCAAAATCTACAGGCTTCCGGCCGTAGCAATAACGGTACAGACAACAAACTGGCAATAGGCAGCAGATCAGGAACCCTGAATTACGGTTTTGACGGTACCATTCAGGAACTGATTGTCCTGAAAGCAAGCGGTACAGGCAACCACATGGAAGCTGCCGACCTGCGGAAAATCCACTCCTACCTGGCCATCAAATACGGCATCACGCTCAATAACACCGACAACTATGTCAACTCTAACGGAGCGACCGTATGGACCAGGACTGCCGGATACAACAGCCAAATTTTCGGCATCGCACGCGACGACGCCTCCGGACTCTATCAAAAGCAAAGCCAAAGCATCGCCAATACGGTTTTTTCCGCTTTTGTGGGAAGCGAACTCTACACCCACAACGCCAACAACAACGGACACCTCGACAACGGAGTCTATGCCATGTTCGGCAGCAACAATGCAAGCCTCAACACAACAGTAACGCTTGCGACCGGACT
>JAISCL010000300.1 GCA_031265585.1 Tannerella sp.
AGTGAAAATGGAATTTTCTACGCAAATCATCACGGCGTTGTCCAGCACGCTGTTTCCGATGTCAAAGGACGTAACGGCATTGGCGGACCATATACCGACCGCGGCATTCTGATGTGTTATGACGGCTGCAATCCCGACACCTGGGAAGGATTGCAGGGAACGGATTCGTTTTTCCCCTACAAAGTCGGCAAAAAGTGGTACGCTATCTACGGCAGCGCCACGACGCAGTATAAGAACGGAGACGAACGGCGCAAATGGCAGGTCGGACTGGCTCAGGCTGATAAAATCGAAGGCCCGTGGACGCGGATGTCGGAACTGAATCCCCTCAATTTCGTGGACTTTGCCGAGAATCCGATCGTGATGGAACTGCAGAAAGGCATTTATATCGCTATCGTTGACGGCGGTCCGTGGATAAACAAACCGGGCTTCTCGCTTTCGACCGATGGTTTGAAATGGACGCCTCTGAAACATTTTGAACTTGAGCCGAAGGTAAAGAAGTGGTGGCGGACAATGCGTACCCCGCTCTCGCTGATAAAAGAAGACGACGGCACATACACCATGTTTTTTACCGCTTTCAAAGACTATCCGGGGCAGCCAACGTTCGGAACTCTCAGCAAACTGACGCTGAAGGTAAAATACGCGCCAACCGCAAAATAGCCCGAACAGAAACGCGTACATCCGTATCACGGGTGAGGACGAATTCGACGCGATGTTTGCCGTCAACCCCTTCCGCTCGGCGGTGTCGAAGCGTCCGCCGTCCGCATACATGTCAGGGAATCAAAAGCATGCCCGCTGATTTCCAATATTGAGGTATATTAGAAAGATTCAATAATAATAAATAGAGAAAAATATGAAAAGAGTATTTTCAAGAACATCCGTGCTGACAGTTGCCGCCTTGCTACTGGCGTTCGGATGTAAAGACAAACTGGCGGAAGAGTTTGCTAATCCTCCGGCCGAACAGCGAGTGGGCTGTTACTGGTACTGGATTGACGACGTAATCACAAAAGAAGGCGTGATTGCCGACCTTCACGCGATGAAAAAAGCCGGAATCACACGCGCTCACATCGGACTGACAGGCGGCGGAAAGGACGTAAAATTCATGTCCGAACAGTGGTGGGAACTTATTCACATCGCGATGAAAACCGCGACCGACCTCGACATCGAAATCGGCATGTTCAATTGTCCCGGCTGGTCGCAATCCGGCGGTCCGTGGATTAAACCGTCGCAGTCGATGCGTTATCTTACTTCAATTCAACGCATGGTTACGGGTCCAAAAAAGATTTCGGAAACCTGTCCGGAAAAACCCGAAGATTTTCAAGACGTCAAAGTTCTTGCTTTTCCGGTCAAAGCGGCGAATATCAAAAATTATTTCGAATCGGCGGACGCAAAAATTACCTTTTCGTCAAACATTGACGGTAAAATATTTCCCGTCAAACTTCCCGAAAAAGACGAATCGTCAATCACGCTCACGCTTCCCGAACCGGTCTCCGCACAGGGCCTGCTGATCAAAATCGAAGGCCGCTTCAGCAGTCAGGGCGAACTGCAAGCCAAAGTCAAGGGTGATTTTGTAACAGTGAAAAAGTTCAACATGGATCGTACGGACACAGGGCTTTGGCGCGGTTTTCTGCCGTTTTCGCCGTTTGTCATTTCTTTTCCGAAAACAGACGCATCCGAATTCCGGATTGTCTTTCGCAATACAAACAAAACATCCCTTATCACCCGCATTTCACTGACCGAAGCGCCATTTATCGAACGTTTTCCCGAAAAGACGTTTGCCAAAATGTTCAACAGTCTTGCGCCGCCATGGGATGCTTTTATGTGGGAATCTGAAACTGCCGACGCCTCGCTTTCGATTGATCCGGAAAGCGTTGTCGATATCTCCGGTAAACTTGCCGCCGACGGAACGCTTACGTGGGACGTTCCCGAAGGCGACTGGGTGATTATGCGCACAGGAATGGTTCCGACCGGCACGACAAATACACCTGCTCCGGCAGGCGGCAGCGGTTTGGAATGCGACAAACTGAGTACGAAATGGACGGAATACCATTACGATTCCTTCATGGGCGAAATCATTAAAAAAATCCCCGCCGAAGACCGCAAAACTTTCAAATTCAACGTTCTCGACAGTTATGAAAAAGGCGGACAGAATTTCACCGACGATTTTATTGAGATTTTCAAGGAACGTTACGGCTACGATCCAACGCCGTATCTTCCGGCTTATTATGGTTATCCGATTGGTTCGCCGGAGCTGTCGGATCGTTTCCTTTGGGACATGCGGCGACTGGTTGCAGACAAAATTGCATACGATTACATCAAACCGATGCGTGAAAAATCACATAAAGACGGATTGACGATGTGGCTTCAAAACTATGGTTCGTGGGGATTTGCCGGAGAATTTTTGCAGTATGGCGGTCAATCCGACGAAATCAGCGGCGAATTTTGGACAACCAATTTTATCGGCAAACCGGAAATCCGTTGTGCGACCTCCTGCGCCCACACGTATGGCAAATCCAAAGTCTGGGCGGAAGCGTTCACTTCCAACGTCGGGCATTACACCTGGTATCCGGGCAACCTGAAACGTCGCGGCGACTGGTCGCTGGCCGAAGGAATCAACGCTTTCATCCTGCACCTGTATATCCAGCAACAGGCCGACAATGTCTATCCGGGTGTCGATGCGTGGTACAATGTCCAGTTTAACCGCAAAAATACATGGTTTTCGCAACTCGACCTGTACACCGGTTACATCCGTCGTTGCGGACATCTGCTGCAACAGGGCGTTGATGTTTCGGACGTTGCATATTTTATTGGCGAAGACGCTCCGAAGATGTGCGGCGTTACCGATCCGTCCTGTCCGGCCGGTTATCATTACGACCATATCAACGCCGAAGTGCTGCTGCGCGACGCAGTCGTCATCAACAAAAAACTGGTATTACCGCACGGGACATCATATCGCGTTCTGGTGATGCCGCCGCAGGACGATATTCGCCCTGAAGTGTTTGCGAAGATTGCGCAATTCGTCGACGCAGGATTGCCGGTTATCGCAACGGTTCGTCCGGTCAGGTCGCCCTCGCTCGAAAATTATCCCGCAGCCGACCATCAGGTTCGTGAAATCGCTGCCGGTCTCTGGGATAACAGGAAAATCCTCTCGGTCTCTGTGGAAGATTTTTTCAAAAACGACCTCCAGTTACCGCCCGATTTCGTCGCATCGTCGCCTGCGCTTCAATATTCGCACCGTAAAGATGGTGACACGGATATTTATTTCGTAACCAACCAGTCGGGTGACCGTGTTCAGGCCTCGCCAACATTCCGTGTTTCCGGCAAACAGCCCGAACTCTGGAATCCCGTAACGGGAAAACACCGTTTGCTGCCTGCATTTGCGCAAATCGAAGAAAACGGAACGACGTCCGTGCCGCTTCAACTGGAACCGGACGAAAGCGTATTTATTGTCTTTCGCAAAAACGCAAAGCCGTCGACAAAAAGCGAACTTGCCATGAATTTTCCGGAACCGAAAGTCGTTACGACAATCAATTCGCCCTGGACGGTAACATTCGAATCCGACGAAATCAAACGCGGACCCGCCAGGCCGGTAATATTCGAGCAATTAACAGACTGGTCGAAACATGCCGACGAGCGTATCAAATACTTTTCCGGAACAGCAGTTTACAAAACATCGTTCGATTTCGGTAAGAAGCCGGGTGGCGAATTATATATAGATCTCGGCAAAGTGGTAGCGATGGCAAAAGTCAAAATCAACGGTCGTTATGCCGGCGGCGTCTGGACAGCGCCCTATCGCGTGGATATAGCGCCGTTCGTCAAATCCGGTAAAAACGAAGTTGAAATCGAAGTTGTCAGCACCTGGGCAAACCGTATCATCGGCGACCGCAAACTGCCCGCCGAACAGCGGAAACTCCGCATCAGCCGGGGTCCTGACGGCGATTTACACGAATCGGGTTTGCTCGGTCCTGTTAAAATCATGAATTGAATTTTAATATAATAACATCCCGTACGGGATGTCATGTCGGTAGAAAATCACGGTCATGACGGTCGGGAATCCCATCGGGATGACATGTTAAAAATGAGGATTTCACCATGCCATCCCGGGATTTTTATTAATTCCCGACTGTTTTTCTACCCACATACAGGCAAGCGGTGCGTCACGTTTCCGACGTATTGCTTACAGCTTTCCTTTCAGGTATTTTCCGGTATAAGACTGTTTGCAGGCGGCTATCTCTTTCGGGGTTCCGGTGCATACTACGTGACCGCCGGCTGTCCCGCCTTCAGGCCCTAAATCGATGATGTAATCGGCGCATTTGATTACGTCGGGATGATGCTCGATAATAATAACCGTATGTCCCTTCCCGATGAGGGCGCTAAATGCTTCAAGCAGGGTTTTTATATCATGAAAGTGAAGCCCTGTCGTCGGCTCGTCAAAGATAAAGAGTGTATGTTCCTGCCTTTCCTGACCCAGGTAACAGGCCAGTTTGACACGCTGGTTTTCACCGCCGGATAACGTAGAGGATGTCTGTCCCAGCTTTATATATCCGAGACCTACTTCCTGTAAAGGATATAACTTCTTGACGATCTTTTTCGCCTGGGCGTCTGTTTTATCTTCCAGAAATTCAACGGTCTGGTTAACCGTCATCTCCAGCATATCATAGATATTGACGCCGTGGTACTCGACGTCCAGCACTTCGGGTTTAAACCGTTTTCCGTGACATACATCACACTCCAGGGTTATATCTGCCATAAACTGCATCTCGACCGTCAGTTTTCCTTCCCCCTTACATTCTTCGCACCGTCCGCCTTCCTTGTTAAATGAAAACCGGGCAGGCATGTACCCCAGTTGTTTTGACAGGGGCTGATCGGCAAAAAGTTTACGGATTTCATCATAGACACCTATATATGTCACCGGATTGGAACGGGAACTTTTACCGATAGAATGCTGGTCGACAAATTCGATCGCTTTCACCTGACGGATATCACCGCTTATCGAGGAACACTCCACCGCAGGGAGCGCATCGTCCAGCATGCGTTTTACGCCTTCATAAAAAAGATCCCTTACCAGCGAGCTTTTTCCGGAGCCGCTGACTCCCGTGACGACCGTCATCACATGCAGCGGAAACTTAACGTCTATATTTTTCAGATTGTTTTTCCGCGCGCCTTTTATTTCTATGTACTGATTCCAGGGACGTGTCCACGCCGGCACTTCTATTCTTTCTTCACCGGTAAGATAATGTACGGTATAGCTGTCGCTCTTTTCCTGCAAATCCGCCACAGGCCCCTGGTATATCACTTCACCTCCGAGACGTCCTGCGTCAGGGCCGATATCGATGATGTAATCAGCCGCCCGGATCAGTTCTTCGTCATGCTCCACCACCACTACCGTGTTCCCTATCGCCTGCAGTTGCTTCAACACCTTTATAAGCCTGCCCGTATCACGCGGATGAAGGCCGATGCTCGGTTCGTCGAGGATATACAAAGACCCGACCAGGCTGCTTCCCAGCGAGGTCGCCAGACTGATCCGCTGGCTTTCGCCTCCCGATAAAGTAGACGACAGACGGTCCAGCGTAAGATATCCAAGGCCCACATCGATCAAAAACTGCAGGCGGTTATTTATCTCGGTGAGTAAACGTTTTGCAATCGCGGCATCTGCCTTACCCAATTTCATTTGATTGAAAAAAGGCTTCAATTCATTGACCGGCATCGTAACCAGCTCCGCAATATCCATCCCGCCTACTTTCACGTACATGGCCGACGGCCTCAGGCGGCTTCCATGACAGGACGAACAGACGGTTTTCCCCCGGTAACGTGCAAGCATCACACGGTACTGTATCTTGTACAGGTGATTCTCCAGATGCTTAAAAAAATCATCTATGCCATGTACGCCTCTTGCCCCATGCCATAAAAGCTTTTTCTCCTTATCCGTCAACTCATAATAGGCGCGGTGTAGCGGGAAATCATATTTTGCACTGCTCCGTATAAAATCCCCGAGCCATTCGCCCATCACTTCTCCTCTCCAGCAAACAACAGCCTCTTCATAAACAGACAGGCTCTGATCCGGCACGACAAGGTTTTCGTCTATTCCAAGCACTTTCCCGAACCCCTCACACGTCGGACAGGCGCCTAACGGGTTATTGAAATTAAACATCATTTCCGAAGGTTCCTCGAAAGTAATGCCGTCGGCCTCAAATCTTTTGGAAAACTCAAACACTTCAGGCTTTTTCGACACATACACTTTCAGCCGGCAAAGCCCATGTCCTTCAAAAAATGCCGTTTCAACCGAATCCGCCAGCCGGCTTTCCTGTAACTTGTCATACGATACGGCCAAACGGTCAATCAGTATTTCCACCCCTTTTGATTTCAGCAGTTTCGCATCGTCAAGAACCTCCCAGATACGGTATACCTTATTTTTAATCTCCAGGCGCGTATAGCCTTCCTTCTGAAGGATCTCAAGCTGCTCTTTCAGCGTCCGTCCCCCGGGTATGGAGAGAGGGGCATAAACGGCAAAACGGACACCCTCCGGATAGGACAGGGCCTTATTCACCACATCGTTTACCTGATGCTTCTTAACTTCCAGCCCGGAGACAGGCGATACCGTCTTCCCGATACGGGCGTACAGCAAGCGCATATATTCATAAATCTCGGTTGAAGTACCCACCGTAGAACGCGGATTACGCACACTCACCTTCTGCTCGATGGCAATGGCCGGCGGTATTCCTTTTATATGATCACATTCGGGCTTGCCCATCCTGCCGAGAAACTGGCGGGCGTACGAAGACAGGCTCTCCACATAACGCCGCTGTCCCTCGGCATAGAGCGTATCAAACGCCAGCGAAGATTTCCCGCTGCCCGATAAACCGGTCACCACAACCAGCTGACCGCGCGGAATCCGGACATCTACATTTTTCAGGTTATTCACCCGGGCGCCCTTAATAAAGATATACCCGTCATCGCCGGTCGTATTCTTCTCTTTTTTTGTTTTTGAGGAAGTCTCTTTCATTTGTCTATTTCCATCTACTTTCAACAATTAATCTATAAAGTCAGCCCGCAAAGATAACGTAAATGAAGCGCAATGCCATCACTTCTTCCCTGTAAAATTTTTTTTTGCCCATCCTGCAAATTTAACCCCGATAAAAGGCTAATTCTTTTTTTTGAGATGCTATTATCCGGTCGGAATCGGAGCCAATTCCGAACAGAATCAATGATTCTAATCGGAATCGGACTCAATTCTAAACAGAATCAATGATTCTAATCGGAATCGGAGCCAATTCCGAACAGAATCAATGATTCTAATCGGAATCGGACTCAATTCTAAACAGAATCAATGATTCTAACCGGAATCGGACTCAATTCCGAACAGAATCAATGATTCTAATCGGAATCGGACTCAATTCCGAACAGAATCAATGATTCTAATCGGAGAATATGAAATCTCCGTTGTCCCTGTATGGTAGCACCTCAAAAAAAGAGTTAGCCCGATAAAAAGTAAATTTGAATAAATGTCATTATATTTGCCCCGTCAATGACAGTTTCTAATTTTAAGCATACATGACTATGAAATCACTTAAACCAATCATTTTAGTCCTCCTGTTTTCCTTCTCTTCTTCCTGCGGTTCCTGTTGGGGGCAGGAAAAGGGTATTGTTTGCCTTGGAAACGGGGAGATGTGTGTGTATCAGGATCAGTCCGATATTATACAGCTGTTTGGCCCCCCGTACAGTTCCCCGTCCGTATTGGAATTATTCATGACCGGCTCTCCCGGAGTTGTTTCCGTAAGAGAAAAAGGAACAGCGATCCTGACCCACTCCATCACAAAAAACGGGAAAGAAACCGGCCTGATGACAGATTTCGTGACGACCCGGTTACCGGCTTTTATCCGCTCCATACACAATACGGATACAATCACTTTTTCTTTAAAACTCCCGGAAAAAACAGAATGGCTGGATCAGACGGCGGTCTGCCCGGCAGCTATTAAAAAGATGGTCCTGCTGACAAGCCCGGCAGGCGCTTATGCCTATCAAAACGTTTTTTACCCTACTTCCGTAGCCAACAATTACCATTTGATAATCAGCGGAGACATCAGCCTGTCAGAAGAGGACGGGAACCGCTCGTATACGATCCGGTGTTTACCCGGCAAAAGCAGCATCACCGTTGTCAGCGGAAAAAACTTTCCCGAATGTGTAACAAATGCGGAAAAAGTACTTTCATACGGTTATGACAGGCTATTGGCAGCTACGCGCAAAGACTGGAACGCATTTACTTCTTCCCGCATCGATTTTGAAAAAAAACTGCCTCCCGAAACGCCCGAAAGGGAAAAACTCCTGAAAGCAATCGATGATGTGGCCGTACTGATAAAAGCCCAGCAGGGAAAGGAAGGCGGCGTCCTGGCCGGATATAATTATCATCTGGCATATATCAGAGATCAATATGGCGTTTCGAGAGGACTGTTAAAGCTGGGACATTTTGCGGAAGCCAAAGCGATCCTGCAGTTTTACCGGGAGATATGGCAACGCAAAGGCCTGCTGCGTAATGCACAGGGAGTAGGTCTTGACGCATTCCACGTACATGAAAATGACGAAGTGGAAATTACCGGCTACCTTATTATCCAGGCCTTCGATTATTTAAATGCTACGGATGACCGGTCATTCATCAGGGAGCTGTTTCCAATGCTGCAATGGGCGTGGGACTGTCAGGTTCGCAACCTTTTCCGGAACATGTTACCCTTCAATGGCGATGAAACCTATATTGCCGGCGGCATACTGCCCAGAACCGTCCTGTTTGACGGCTCTGCCGAAGCCACCTTATTATTCGTAACAGGCGGCAGGCAACTGGTTGCATGGGCTGAAAAAAACAATATGTGGGAAAAATCCGTACTGGACGGAAACAGGGAACTGCTGCAAAAAGTCATATCAGACTATAGCCTTCACTTTCTCAAAGAAGGCAAATTACTGACAAACAATCCCGACCGCAAGAAAGGACTCGAACTGCCCCGGTTCCGTCATGGCGTCTGTGAATCGTGCTTCAGGCTTGAATGGACACAAAAGACGCCAAACAACCGTTACCTGTGTCCGCACTGCTTCCCCGGAAAAACATTACCGAACAGTACGGACGGACATTTCTTCCTGCAATCCGTCAGCCTGATGCCCTGGTATGTGAACAGTGACCTCATTGCCGACAGTCAGGTAACGAAAATGATAGAAGAAATCATCGATTTATACACCTCCACCGGCAAATTCCCGTCAAGACCCGACGGAAACCGAACCGTAGGATACGACTACGGTCTTTTCCTCTATTCGCTGACCCGGATGAATCATCCGCTTAAAGATAAAATATACCGTCAGATGCTTGACGTGATTGACGACTCCGGCGCATGGGTAGAGTACTATGAAAACAATGTACCGTCCGGAACCCTGTGCCGCCCGTGGGAAAGCGCCATCAACATCGAAGCAGCCATCAACTATGTCGAAAATCATAACAGTAAATAATTAACAAAGGAACTTCTACAGGGGGAGGAAATATAACATCCCTCAAGTCATGGGCAATTCAAATGGTCGCACCGTGTAACGCAGGGATTTATCCCGGTAACAGGGCAGGCCAGTGAAAGTACACAAACAAATCTTTGCATACAACATTCTTATCAATCGCAGGACTATATAAATTAAAAAGCATATATTTGTAGCATCATCGAAAAATATGCATCATGAAAACAAAACTTTTTATCATTCTATCCCTGTGTGTCTTTCTTTCCGGATGTAAAAACACAGCCGGACAAACAGCGCAGGAACAGGCAACGGAAGAAGACGCGGCGGAAATGAAGCCCGAACTGCCGGAACTGATCGCCGGAGAAGTATTCCTGAAAGGGAAAGAACCTTTTGGAAACACGGTTGAACTGAAAGGAACGCAAATGATTGCCGACACGGCTATCTTTAAAATCGGAGAGTGTGGAAGCATTATAAAAAACAATAAATTACTGATGAAAACAGGGCGAAACCTGCTTCTTTTCAAGTTCCCGGAGATCATCTTCGAAGGATTTTTCGGGTCATGGGGGAACGGGCCAGACGAGTTCAATTATCCGCAAATTGTACCGGCGCCGGATGACAGCTCTCTGATTTGCTATTTATATGAATCTACCAAAGGCAAATTATACAAAATGGATAATGACGGGAAGATCGTGCCGGCCTCTTTCGATTTCGGCAAACCGGAGAAATTCAATTTCAGCAATAGATCGCTCGTCAATATAGCCCCGGACGATTTCATTTATGCAGACGACAGCCCCACCGGGAAAAGCATTTTCCGCGCAACCAAAGAGGC
>JAISCL010000358.1 GCA_031265585.1 Tannerella sp.
AACTCTGTGTCTTCTCCGTGTCTCTCTGTGTAAGAAGTGAAAAGTTACACAGAGTTCCACAGAGAAGCACAGAGAGACACAGAGAATCTTTGAATCATTGAATCTTGAATTTTAATGCCCGCACCGGGCTGAATGTAGAGACGCGATGCATCGCGTCTCTGCGCCCAACCGCCCGCCGACGGCGCCTTCACCACGTCCTTTTCCGGTTCCGCAGGAGTTCCGCTGTTGCGATATGACCGCGCGCGACGGCGCACAGCAATGCCGTTACCTGTCCATCCTTATCCGTCGCATTTGCGTCCGCGCCATTCACGAGCAGGAGTTTTACCATTTCGGTATGACCCTCCGCGGCGGCCCACATCAACGCCGTCCAGCCATCCTTCTCCGCTGCATTCACATCCGCGCCATGCTCGATCAGGATTTTTGCCGTTTCGGTGTGATCTTTCCAGGCGGCATCCATCAATGCCGTTCCGCCATCCTCCTTCGTGGCGTTCACATCCGCGCCATTCCTGAGCAGGAGTTTCACCGTTTCGGTGAGACCTTTCCCTGCGGCCTCTATCAATGCCGCCCCGTCATCCATGTCCATCGCGTTCACATTCGCGCCTTTCGCCGAAAACTTTTCTGCTGCAGCGGCGCTTTCACTTCCTTTCCGGTTCCGCAGAAGTTCCGCTGTTGCGGTATGATCGCGCATGGCTGCGCATATCAATGCAGTTATTTGCTCATCCTTATCCGTCACATTTGCGTCCGCGCCATTCCCCGGCAGGATTTTTGCCGTTTCGGTGCGATCTTTCCAGGCTGTATCCATTAATTTCGTCCAGCCATTCTCCTTCATTTCGTTCATATCCGCGTCTTTCGCCGGCAACTTTTCTGCTACAGCAACGCTTTCACTTCCTTTCCAGTTCCGCAGGAGTTCCGCTATTTCGGTATGACCGATCCTGGATGCCAGTTCCAGTGTCGTAATCTCTCCCTTCTTATCATTTGCACATGCATCTGCGCCACACTCCAGCAGGAGTTTTACCGTTTCGATGTGATTGTATATGACTGCATATATCAATGCCGTACTGCCATCCACACTCATCGCATTCACATCCGCACCATACTCGATCAGTAGTTTTACCATTTCGGTGCGACTGTTCCCGGATGCATGCATCAATACCGTCAGGCCATACTTATCCATTCCGTTTACATCCGCACCATTCCCAAGCAGAAATTTTACCGTTTCGATGTGATCATTTCTGACTGCATATATCAATGCTGTCCAGCCATCCTTATCCGTCGCGTTCATATCTGCGCCTTCTGCCAGCAACTTACATACCTGTGCGACATCTCCGTTTTCCGCTGCCGTAAATAATTTTTTCCCCGACAATGTGTTTTCTATAAAATCAAAAAGTCTCATATCTGTTCTGTTTAAATTAAATGTTTCCCTATTCTTTTACTTTAGAGTGCGAATACCGGTCAAATCTATCACCTGCCCGGGAGAAAAAAAACTCTGTGGAACTCTGTGTCTTCTCCGTGTTCCTCTGTGTAAGATGTTAAAATTTACACAGAGTTCCACAGAGAAGCACGGAGAGACACAGAGACTGTCTTTAATCTTGAATCTTGAATTTTAAATCTTGAATCCGTTTACCGCGCGATGATGAACGTGACGGTCTTGTGCCCCTTGTATCCGCCCTTGCCGTGGAGGGTACATTCGGCGTTGCCGACGTCGACGTTGTTGCGGTACGTGACGTTGAAGTCGCGTCCCAGCTCGAGCCTGAGCGTTTCCTTCGATGTGTTGTAGAGCACTTCGGGCAGGGGGGTGCAGGGCGCGCCGGTGTAGTGCTGCCGTTCGATGGGCGCCGGTTCGGCGTGCGCGATGTCGTGACGCACGCGGTGGAACTCGCCGTTGAGGTAGTCGATTTCGGGATTCAGCAGGTCGATCAGCGCCGCAAATTCGGGCGAGGTGTTGAGGGCGGCGCCGGCGTCGACGAGGACGACGATGCGGTGCCACACGTTCTCGATCGCGCGGCGCACTTCGATGAATCCTTCCTCGGGCTTGAGGAGCGTATGCGCCTCGCGCTGCTCAAAGAGGGTGATGAAGTTGTTCAGCGCCGACCGTATCGTCGCCGTCCATCCATCCACGCCGGCTGTCTTGGCGTCGGCCGAGAGGTCGTCGTCGAGATGTCCGAGGATGGCGTCGACGGCGCCGACTTCCTGCAGATAGGGTTTGTCGATTACCTTGCCATAGCTTCTGAGCATGATGTGCAGGCGTTCGGCGGCGACGGCCACGGAGGGGGTCGTGCTGTAGCGCGCGCCGTTGACCTGGGCCGCGAATCCGACCAGCGCGTGGTCGAGGTCAAGGTTGGCGTTGGCAATGGCAGCCGTCAGTTCGCTTTTACGATACCACTCGATGCAGGCCGTTTCTTTTACAAACCAGTCGGCCAGTTCGGCGACAAGCCCGCCCAGGGCGGCCTTCACCACCTGTCCGGCGTTCGACACTTCTTTCGTTGCCTTGCTGAAAAACCTGTAATGGGCTTCGTTGGGCAAAAATTTAAATAGTAATGCTCTGAATTTTTTCATTTGCATAAAAATTAAAAGGTTTAAAATATTTAAAAAGTATATATAAATATCTTCTGACATGGTCAGATTTCTTCCTCACACCGTGAGCGGACTTTCTGACATGGTCAGATTTCTTCCTCACGCCGTGAGCGAACTTTCTGACATGGTCAGAATTCTTCCTCACGCCGTGAGCGAACTTTCTGACATGGTCAGATTTCTTCCTCACGCCGTGAGCGGATTTTCTGACATGGTCAGATTTCTTCCTCACGCCGTGAGCAGATTTTCTGACGTGGTCGGAGGTCTTTCCCGCGTCGCGGGCGGGATTTCCGATTCGTTCGGAGCCGTTTTACGTTCTTCAGGTTTCATTTTCCGCATCGGTGTTGAATCCGGCACAAATGTAATGATTATTTATTTATGACGGGTGCGAATCTTTACGGATTGCTTTTTTTTCTTGCGATAGTGCGTAGCGTGGAATTTTGAATCCTGGATTTTACCTCTCCCCCGCCCCCTCCCCACATGGGTGGGTTGAATTGTGCCGGGGGGTTGGGGGGGGTGGGGGGTAGGAATCTTGAATTTTGAATTTTGACTCTTGAATTTTAAAACCCGCGCCGGGCGGATTCCCGTAGAGACGCGATGCTTCGCGTCTCCGGGCATGGATATTGGGGACGGAAGGGACAATAGAGACGGGTGGGACAATGGAGACGGCTGCGCCGGATACTGTATATCCGCTCGGCAAATGCTTCAGACTGTGTCGGGCCGGAAGGGTTTTGAATCTTGAATCTTGAATTTTGAATCTTGAATTTTAAAACCCGCGCCGGGCGTGTTCCTGTAGAGACGCGATGCATCGCGTCTCTACGCGCCATCGCCGGACGGCGGCCCGCCCGGCGAAGACTCCCGCCCAGTGCCGTCAACTTAAAGGATTGACGCCGTACGGCGTCCGATTTGGATAACCCCGTGCAAGCAGAGCGCAGCTCGGGGCAGAGACGCGATGCTTCGCGTCTCTGCAACCCTGTACCGGGTTGAACTGCTGACGCAGTTCGGGAGGAGAGGGGCCTGTCACCCCGAGCTGCGCTGCGCTTGCGCGGGGTTATCCACGTATGACGCCTTCCGGCGTCAGCCCTTAAGTTGACGACACTGGTCTCCAGACTGCCCCGCCCCGTAAGCATGGCTCCCGCCCGGCAACTGTAAAAACAAAGACAAAGACTCTGATTTCAAAGCGGCCTCTGTCCGCGTTTATTCTTTCACCATCCGGTAAATGCCATTCTCCTCAATCATTTTCCAGCCCGGATTAAGTTTAATCTCATAGTTGTCGCCCCGAACAACGTCTGCTGCAATGCCCGCCGGCGGCAGAAGATAAAATGCCGACCAGTTATTCAGGCGGACAATCCCGCTTTTTGCATTAATTTGTCCCCACTCTCCCGTCACGGTCATATTGCGCAGCAGGACGGCGTCGCCCAGTGAAATGACCCGGTCGTTGGGATTGTAGGTGAAATTGATTTTTTGATTTGACAGATGGACTTTTGGGGCGTCCGGGTTAAGCAGCGCTTTAAATTGCGCTATATCTCCAAAAGATTTCAGTTCTTCTTCTTCGTTAGCCACTATCCGGTCATAACCGTATTTGGCCAGCAGCCTGTCCGGAACGCTTTCATCCATTATCGCAGCATACTGTGGCTTCGCTTTCTTTATTAAATAAACCAGACCTTTGGTCAGCTCCCGATCGTAACGCCATTCCGGATACAGTTCGTCCAGAACGACAGCGTATGCCGACCCCGTATAATATCCGAAAGCATTCGTATATCCCTTTGAAACGTCATAGTTCAGCCTGCGCTTTACATACTCGCGCATGTTTTCCGTCGATAATTTTGCACCGGTATACTCGGCCAGTCCCTCGTTCAATTCATACAGATCCTCATTATTGTCAGGATATAAACGTTGCCTGCAGGCGCGTATGCATAACGCATCGGACAGGCTGCCGTCCTCTCCGGACAAAAATTGCTGCAGCGCTTTCATTTCAATTTGAAGCAATGCCCGTCCCTGCGCCTCATCCATGTGATAATTGACGGAAACCCCGTTCTCGATGCCTAAATCTTTCTGATACAAATGGAATATTTCATGACTGAGCAGATTGACCCGCTCTTCGCAGGAAGCGTTCATGAATGCGGCATGAACAATGGTCACATGTCTTTTACCCTCATGCTCGAAAACACTGTTCGCCAGCGGAACCGTATTATTCCACTCTTCTTCTCTCAGGGGCTGTATGTTCGCGTTTTCTACAGCAGTAAAAAACATCCTGTTATTGAAGTGGTCAACAATTATAACGGGGGCATTGAGCGTAATGTTCCACAAGGCTTTTGATTCCGGCTTGTTTAATGTTTCGGCAACCTGCTGCAGGCTTTCTTCCATCGTCTTTTCACAGGCGTGCTGTTGTCCGTAAGCAACCGGAGTCAGCAGTTGTAATGCCGCCACTGCTGCAATCGGAAGGGTCAGTTTATTTCTGTTCATAACAGTTCTTTTAAATATTTTAAATCTTGAATCTTCAGATTCCCCTTCCGGGACGGCGGCGGTAGAGACGCGAGGCATCGCGTCTCTACGTTCCATTCACTTTCAATAAGATGCAGCCGTGCCGCGGAATGTCGAAAAATGCGACTCCGGTGGATACGCCTGTATCCGTTTGACGCCACAAGTCCCTGACGGTGCGGTTTTTTGCATAGCCCAGCGCTTCCCAGTCCAGGCTTATCCGGCTACGAACCGGACGCTTGTTGAATACGGCAATGGCCGTCGTTCCGTCGGAGAGTTCTTTTTTCCAGATTTCAATCAGTTCCCGGTTTTGTATGCAATATCCGGGTTTTCCGAGTTTATCCTGGTTAACGGCAATCACTTCGGCGTTGCAGAGTATGTTTTTTGTAAAGCTGTCGAGCGCCGTGACGTCACCGCTGAAGATCAGGGGGGCGGACATCATGCACCAGAGGGTCATGCAGGTGTAGTGTTCGGAGGGCGAATAGGGCGAGGGGATCTGCACCTTCCTGTCCCAGTCGTAAATGTTGCCGAAAAGAAGATAGTCGGGGTCGTTCCAGCCTCCGGGGCCGGCATGGTCTTTCAGCTGTTCCTGGAAAAAGCCGATCCGGAACATGCTGGCGATCAGGTTGCGGGTATCTCCGATATCACCGGTGGTTCTCCAGGAATGGCCTCCGGCTTCTTTTCCCCATTTCCAGACCTCTCCCATTCCGTACTGGCACAGGTTCAGGATGATGTCCCGTCCGGACGCCCTGCAGCAGTCGCCGATCAGGCGGTAGGGCTTCTGCAACTCTTCCGGCGCTGCGGATTTTGCTTCGTTTGCGTAAGAGCACCAGTCGTATTTCAGGAAATCGAATCCCCAGTCCGAGAAGGTTTGGATATCCTGCGCTTCGTGACCGAACGAGCCGGCATAGCCGCCACAGGTGGTGCGTCCGGGCGAGGAGTACAGTCCGGCTTTCATCCCTAAGCGGTGAATATGGGCGGTAAGGGACTTCATGTCGGGGAAGTTTTTATTGGTGCGGACGGTCCCGTCCGGATTCCGCGCGGGTCCGCCAAGAACGGGGTCATCGCTTCCGGCCTTTATTTCCCAGCCGTCGTCGATATTTACGAATGTATATCCGTAGTCGACCAGCCTTTCATCGTACATGGCCTGCGCGCTTCTTTCCATCAGATCCTGCGTTACGCCCGTTGCATAGATATACCAGCTGTTCCAGCCCATGTGGGGGGTGAGGGCAAGCTTTCCTTCCATCACGATTTCAATCGTGTCATGCCATATTCCCTTACTGTTTGAAGCGGTTACAGGCACCCGCCGGGTTCCGGCCTTTTCGCACCGGCCCGTTATGATTCCCTTTTCCCGGTCCAGCAGCAGGCCTTCGGGAAGATTTTCAGCGCTGAATGTCATCGGGCGCTCGCCGGAAGTCGCTATCGTAAATAAAAAGGGCTTGCCCGGAGAAGCTCCCACAATTTTTGCGCCGTTTATTCGAGGCGTCGGAGGAGGCGGCGGGGTTAAGATGTACCGTTCCTCGACTGCACTGTTTTTCAATGCGACCGCGACCGGAGGGCTTTGAGCTTCAAAGGTCGCTTCGACCCAATTTGCATGGGCTAACGCGTTATTGCCGGATACCGACTCCGTAACCAGGTGAAAATCAGTAATCCCCTTCAGGCTTATACGGACAGGCACAGGATTGTCTCCCTTCTTCATCACCCCGCTGTTGAAAGCGACGCCCCTGTTCGTAAAGACATAAAAAACAACAGCCGCCTGCGGATCCGAATCCGGATGACCGTCTACTCCGACTGCTGCAGTAAATGTTCCCTTTTTACCGTCCAGCCGGATGTATCCTTCGCTGTTGGCATACGCGCCAATTCCCTTTTCATAGTTTTTTCCTGCAATGGACAGCGTATTTCCGGACACGGACCTGTTTACCTTAACGCTTCCCCGTCCGGCGGTAAAAGCAGTAACATCCAGGTCATTCAGGTCTACCCGGCAGTCAGGGGAAGTACAGCCCCAGCAGCCGCAAAGAAGACAAATAAAAACAGTTATTTTTTTCATGCTAATTTTATAAATAAATTTACACAGCTCTTTTAGATCAGTTCTTAAATTGATAGCATTGGGCTTTAGCCCATGCGTCGCGGGCTTTAGCCCATGCACTCCGGGCCACGGCCCAAATGTTGCGGGCTGTGGCCCAAAATGCTTTGGGCAGGTTAGAACGGGAGACTTTCAGCCTTTCTTTTTCCGGAGACGTCGCCGGTTCTTCAGCGGACAGACACATTATTTTACCAGGACAGCCTGAACGGTCCAGGTTTTAACGGTTTTGCCGTCTGCAGCCGTTACCCTGTAATTTACCGGCGAAGAAAAATCTCCGGGCATTCCCAGCCTGGGAGCGCCGTCTACCGGTGTAATCAAGGCGGCCGTGGATATATAAGAATAGCCGACCAGGCCGGACAGAGAGACTTTTGCCCTTTCATTTTCCGTAAATGTCCCGCTTGCTTCCGGGACACGGACGGTCAGGGCAACCGTCAGCTTTTCACTGTCAAAAACCTGGCTTTCGGTTGTTAACCGTATAAATTCAACGGCATTTGAGCCGTCCATCCAGGTTTTATCCGGGTTATCATACCGGTATTCAAACCTGAAATCGACAATATCGGCTTCCGTATATACCGGAAGTTCGTCCAGTCCCGCGTCCAGGCATGAAAACATGCAGGCGGATAAAATCATCATACTGATCAATTGCATTATTTTTTTCATTGCTAACAGATTTTATTTGAAATTAATTAATTACCAGTTGGGATTTTGTCCCAGGTTCGGGTTCCGGACGCGCTGTGAATGCTGAATGGGTAAGAGGTAGCGCCGGGTGGCGTCAAAGTTCCGTACATTGTTCATGTTGAATGTGATCTCTTCGATTACGTAACTTTTCCGGTCTTTTGTGATATCAATATGGGTGGGCGGCGCTTCCAGTTCCGGGATTCTTGATCCGGGCGAAAGGCCTCCGTTAGCCGGGCCGCCATATTTGCCCCAGCGCAGCAGGCTCCAGTAATAGTCGCCTTCCTTTGCCAGGTCAACCCTTCTTTCACGCTTGTAGTCAGTCCAGGCCTCTTCGGGATCGCCGGCTTCGGAAGGGGGCAGTCCTCCGTGCACAACACGGGTCTGGTTCAGCATTTCAACCGCTTCGCTTATCCTGTTCTGGCGCAGCAGGGCTTCCGCTTTATTCAAGTATACCCTTCCCAGGCGGAAAATAACCCAGTGATATTCCGTCGGAGTATTATAGAAAACGTAGGGGGTCACCGCATAGTCGCCCTTCTTCCAGTAGTAGTTTGTCAAGCCGATATGCCCCGCCAGTTCGTCTCCGACACGGCGGTAGAGATTGCCCCGGATGCAGGTCGTTACCGTCTGGCCATACCAGAGGCAGGAGTCATAAATAAAGGTTCCGTAAAAACGCCTGTCCCTGTCGGCGTAAATCAGTTCGTTCAGACGGATGTCCGTGCTTACGGCGCCTGCATCTACCATTTCGGTCGTTACCGGCGGCGTTTTTGTTACATTCGCCTTAAACTGGGACGATTCGTCCCAGCGGACAGCCGTACCCGTCAGCCGGTCGATGACCAGGTACTCGTCAACCAGGTTTTGCGAAGGAGAATGGTAGAGCCAGCCCTGGAACGGGCTGGTGCCTTCGAATAGCGGCGTCGCACCGGTTTTGGCCAGCTTGTCGTTGTCCGCATTCGGGGTTGTCCACTGCATTTCCGTACCTTCACAGGTTGTGTTTGATTTCAGCCGGTAGGTGGCTAAAATGATTTCTTTGGAATAACGGTTTTTATCGCTGAACATCCCTTCATAATCCGGATCCATGGTGAAGCGGCCGCTGTCGATGATTTTGTCGGCCGCGTCAATCGCCTGCTGATACAGGCCGGCATTTCCCGTATAGGCTGCGGCCTGCAGGCAGACTTCACTCATTAATGCATAAGCGGCATATTTACTCGCCCGGCCCGGCAAGGCGGTCTCGGGCATCCCGTCTACCGCGTCCTGAAGGTCTTTCAGCAGATGGTCATACGTTGCAGCGACATCCGGAGTGGTCGGCAACTGATAAGTTTCTTCATCGGCCGTCAATACCCGGTCTACCCAAACGACAATGCCGAACCGCTTCGCCAGCCAGAAGTAAGCCATCGCCCTTAAGAATTTGCCTTCTGCAATCAGTTCCCTCTTATCCGCCTCGTTCAGTACCGTCGATTCGGAGGCCTTTTGAATGATCAGGTTGCATCTGCGGATCTGGCTGAATTTGTTGAAGCCGAAATTGTCATCCCTCGTAATCTGCTCCCGGGTCTCGTTCTTTCCGCGGGTATCAATGTTATTATTTGTCCAGGCATCTTCCGTGCCGAAATCCGTGCACATGGCCTTCACAACCGCATCGTATGTGCCGAAAACAAAAGCGTCGGCATTGGCGCGGGATTCCCAGACCAGGTCTTCACTGAACTTGTCATACGGGGCAGTATCTAACACATCACATCCGGCAAGCAGCATCATGCCGGACAGGGCGGCTATTACGGACAGTCTTATTTTTATTGTTCTCATTTTGTTCCTGTTTTAAAATCCAATACTTGTAGTGATCGAATATACCCGTTGTGTCGGATAATCGTAGTTATTATAGTTTCCGGCGTCACCTCCGGCTTCAGGATCAAAGTAATAATCCATCGCCTTTGAGAACGTAAGCAGGTTTGTTCCGCTTAAGGTTAACTTTGCGGTCGATACCCATTTCACATTCTTCAATATGACAGGCTTGAAATCATATCCCAGCTGAAGGGACTTAAGGCGGAAATAACCTGTATTTACAATCCAGAAATCCGAATCCTGGTAATTGTTCCGGCCATTAAAATCAGGATTGCCGGTGATCCGGGGATACACGGCATTCCTGTTGCCGGGTGTCCAGAAATCTTCCTGGAAGGGATATAACACCCCCCACTGGCTTCTCAGCTGATCACCCATATAATAATCGCGGGCCGTCGCTCCCTGGAACAGGCCGTACATAAACCATCCCCTGTATTTAAGATCCAGGTTGATCCCGTAGTTACCCCTTGGGAAAGAGTTTTTCCCGATATATGTCCGGTCGTCCCCGTCAATAAAGCCGTCTCCGTTCAGATCCTTATACTTGATGTCGCCGGGAGAAAGATTCGATGAACCCAGCAGGCGCGGACTGGTTGCAATATCTTCCCGGTCGCGGTAAAACCCGTCATTCAGGTAACCGATCCTTAAATATCCCTTTTTATGCGTAGTTCTTTTGTAGGGATTTTTTAACGTGGCGATGTCTTCATCGGGATTATTTTCCCATAGCTGGTCAAAATAAGTGAAGTTTACACCTGCATCGTAATAAAGTTCCCCGATGTTATTTTTATATCCCAGGCTAAAGTCAAACCCGCCTCTCCGGAAGGAACCGTCCGATTTGATTTTAGGCAGACTTGTACCGAGGGGATCCGTGTAGATGGAACCGCTCAGACTGGCCAGGTAACCGACCGTCCGCATATAATAATAATCAAATCCTCCATAGAGCTTCTCGTTCAGCGAAGTAAAGTCAAATCCTATATTTGATGAGTTTTGGGTATACCACGTAATATCCGTACTTACCAGGTTGCCTTCGTGGAAAACAGGTACATAATTTCCGTTCACCACATAGCCCTGATTGTCCATGCTATACCCCGGAATGTAGGCAAAACGGGCCAGATTGGCCGATGCGCCGTCTAAACCGACCACGCCGTATGAGCCGCGCAGTTTCAGTGTATTGATGATATTATTTGTGCGAAGCGGCTCCATAAACGATTCTTCGGAAACAGTCCAGCCTCCCGAAAAGGAAAAGAAAGTGCCCCAGCGTTTCCCTTCCGGAAACCAGTCGCTTCCGTCATACCGGAGACTGCCTTCCAGCAAGTATTTATTTTTGTAATCCACTTTCAGACGCCCCAGAAAACTTGCAC
Organism: Tannerella sp.; assembly: GCA_031265585.1. GTDB lineage: Bacteria > Bacteroidota > Bacteroidia > Bacteroidales > Tannerellaceae > Tannerella. Next base: position 11,002 of record JAISCL010000358.1, read on the forward strand.
GCCCCCATTCTTCTTCCTTCCCGCTATTTTTCATGTTTTCGGAAGGGCCGGCGATCCACTGGTCAAAATCAATCTGATAGTTTTCACGGGAAGCCGACATGGTATATTTTTTACTGTAGCTGTATTCATAGCCGGCGGTAGCAGAGAGTGTGAAATCATCAAAAAGATTCCGGTCGTAATAAGCCAGGTAATTCATCGTATAGCCGGTCATATTATTGTTTTCTTCCTGCAGTACGGGCGGGCTTTGCTGCTTGAGTTCCGTCGTTCCCAGTCCGGTAGCCTGGGGAGCTGTTTCCCTCCATCCCTTAAAGCGGTAATTTTCAAAACGGTAATCTCCCGATGCCTTCAACCGCAGCCCGTCCGCCTTCGGGACATTCCATTCGGCGATAAACATTCCGTTCACAGCGGTTTTTACAGGAATCCTGTAACCGGAGCGGGGATCCAGTTCCACCAAAGGATGGTCGCCTCCTCCGGCATAAAGCCCCCTGTCGGTATAGGCCAGTTCCCAGGGCGCGCGATTCTGTATATGCCCCCAGTAACCGTAGTAACCGTCTGCATATTGCGACCAGGGCATCCGCGATTCATTCATGATCCCGTTAATCCCGACCGTCGTCTTTAATCCTATCTTATCAAACGAATTTGTCACATTCAGCCGGAAAGTATATGCCTTGTACCAGTTGGTATCATAAGCAAAGATTGTTCCCTGGTCAAAATAGGACATGGAAGCATAATAGTTGTTTTTCTTATTTCCTCCGTTTATTGACAGGTTATGCCTCTGCTCCGGAGCAAAATCTTTCAGCGCCAGTTCCTGCCAGTCCGTATTCGGGTAAATGTACGGATCGGATCCCGTACGGTACTTTTCCAGCACTTCATTTGAATATTGCGGCGTCAGGCCATCATTGATGTAAGCCTGGTTCATGTAGGAAAGCCTTTCGAAAGAGCCTAATTTTTTCGGCATAACGGTAGGCTGACTTAAACTGTAGCTATAGTCATAGTTGATGGTCAAATCCTGATTATCTCCCTTTTTGGTCGTGATCAGCAAAATTCCGTTACCCGCCCGCGCCCCATAAATGGCTACGGCCGATGCATCTTTCAGGATGGAGATATTTTCTATATCCTGCGGATTAAGATTCTCAAAATCGAACCACTCGGAAACGAATCCATCTATCACAACAAGCGGCTGCTCCCCTCCACGAATGGAAATGCTCGACTTTTTCGTGGGTCCGCCCCCGGATGATGTGACAATGATACCGGGAGTACGTCCACCCAGATTGTTTACAATCGAAGAAGACGGTAAATTTTCTACTTTTTCCGGTGCAATCGTCGAAATGGAAGAAACGGTTTTCCGCCGGCTTTGGGTTCCGTACCCGACAACCACCACTTCATCCATGAAAAAGACGTCTTCTTTCAATGTGACATTGATAAAAGTGCGGTTCCCCACAGCCAGTTCTTCGGATATATACCCGATATAGGAATAAACCAGCACGCTGCTTTGATCCGGAACCTGAATGTTATAGGCTCCGTCCGCACCTGTAACAGTTCCCCTTGCAGCGCCTTTCAGTTCTATCGTCGCACCCGGCAGCGGTTCTCCGGACTCATCGGTTACGACGCCTGCGATCCGGATCTGCGCCTGTGCCGGAGATGGCGCCGGAGCATGGCTGTCAGTGTCTTTTTTGGACAGGATGATATGTGCTCCTTCCAGCATATACGCAATATCCGTACCTTCAAAAACATCAGCAAGGATTTCTTTTACCGGTTTATTCCTGAATTTTAAAGAAACCCGGCGGTTTACATCTACATACTGCTTACTGTAAATGAAAAGATAATCGGTTTGCTTTTCAATCTCATTCAATACTGTTTCCAGCATTACATTACGTTCGTTAATCGTCACTTTTGCTTTTTGCGAATACATATTATCTGCAAAAAGAGTGCCTATACTTAAAAAAAATAGTATAAAGGTGATTTTCATAATACGAAACAACTGTTTAATATGTGTTTTTTTGTGACAATACTGTCTAAACAAAGAATTTTTTTCCATATCTTTGCAATATTAATCGTTAATACATTTGTTATTAGTGAATGTGTTAATTGTCTACCGGTATATGTTCCAGCATATACCGGTAATTTTTATCTTCCCGCTCTTTTTATTTTTCCATAGGCAACTTCATTTAATATAAATAACCGGGCTGTTTTCCTCTCTTTCATAGTTAAACAGCACATTTTTCTGCAATATCCTCAAGGCATAGTCCACACCGTCCGAAAGTCTGAATTTTCCTGTACACAGATAATTCATTACCGTTTCATTTTCGATAAAGATCCGGACTTCATAATACCGTTCAAACTCCTTCATTATTTCGGGGAAAGAAATATTGTCAAAACAGATTAACCCTTCTTTCCACCGGTACGGGTTGTAATCTTCTATCGGTTTTATCACATAGCCGCCATTTTCAAAATAGGCTAACTGATGCGGTTTCAACGATAATGTATTGGATTTTTCCGTTGACAGGCTCAACTTTACGGATCCTTCCATAAGAGAGGTGACGGTCCTGTCCAGAAAGGAATAGGCCTGCAGATTAAACTTCGTACCCAATACCTCTACATCATAGTCTTTTGTACGGACGATGAAAGGTCTCTTTTTGTCATAACTCACTTCAAAATAAGCTTCACCGTCCAGCCTGATTTCACGCTTCCCCTTTTCGAAAGAAGACGGATATTCCATTTTCGTCCGCGCATTCAGCCATACCGAAGAACCGTCCGGCAAAACGATATTTACATTTTTCCCGGCCGGTACATTGACTGTATTCATCGCGTTATTGCCTGCTTCACCTCCCAGGTAATTCCACAAACCAACCATCAACAGCACAATGGCAGCCGTAGATGCGATTTTCAGGAGATCCGGCCACAACGATTTTCTTGCAGCCGGCGCTGCCGGAACGGATAGTTGCCTGTCGTCCGCCAGCAAATCAATGGCATCGTACATCTTCCCTTCCCGGAAAAACTCCTTTTTGTTTTCCGGAGACGATTCCACCCATGCCCTGACTTCACGGGTTTCTTCTCCGGTACAATTCCCCTCGAAAAAACGATATAAAACTTCTTTTTTCATGATGTATTTATATGTCTATATCAACAACTCATTATAGTAGCGAATCAAACGCAAGCATCCCTAACGGAAAAGTATGTTTTTTTATAAAATAAAATTTATCCGCTGATTATCAAATCCTATCGGGAAAGAAACAGGCATATAACGGCCACCGGGAAATAATCACGGAGTTCCGTCCGAAGCGCCCGAAGAGTTTTGGTGATATGAAATTCAACACTTTTTGTTGAAATATTCAGTTTTTCCGCAATTTCTTTATGAGACAGGCATTCGCAACGGCTCAGGATAAAGATACGCCGTGTCTGTCCGGGCATGGATTTCAATGTTTTATCTACCAGTTCAAGAATTTCGCGCGTATACATTTCCGAAGGCTCAAAAGATTCCAGCCGGGCTATACGGTTAGAGAACTCCCACTCCATGTCCGATAACATGCCGGAAATTACATGCTCATGAATACACTGATGACGGAGATGGCTTAGACATTTGTTCTTAATAGAAGTCAGAATATAAGCCTCCACATTGGTATCTTCCGGCAATCTGCTCCTGTTTTCCCAATAATAAATAAAGGCATCGGAAGTGATATCCTCCGCTACAATCGAGTCCCGTACATATCGACAAGCAAACCGTACAAATTTTTCATAATTAGCATTGTATAATATACTAAAAGTCTGATGCATAAATTATCTATACTAATAAAAACAGATATTGCCTTATCCCTATCAGCGGGCAAATATATAATATTAATTACTATCTATCAATATTTCAGCAGATATATTTTTATTTATTCCCGTCTTTGCCTGATCCGGCACGACAATATTCTCCGGCTTTCGGACTTGATCTGTCAACCGAACCGTTTATCATGTTAATCATTTTGCCGGCAAATAGACCGGGAATCCAAAAATATTTGACATTCCGTGGATTCAATTCCGAATTTATCGTATTTTTGTGGCGAAATATATTTAATATGATACACAGGATACTGGAAAATACAGTCCGGGACAAGCTGGATAAAGGGAAAGCAATCGTATTAATAGGAGCCAGACAGGTAGGAAAAACCACTAGTGAAAGAGGTCTTTAAAGGTTCTGAGGAAATAATCCGGCTTAACGGGGATGAATTAGATGTGCAGAATCTTTTTGAAAATGTATCGACCACACGTTTAAAGTATATTTTTGGAAATAAGAAATACCATATCCGTTAAAGTATCCGGAAACAGGAACAGTTGAAAAGAAAGGGACAGTATGAACATTTACTATCCCTCTTATTTCCCTAACTGAACAACCTCAGTGGCCAGCCCGGATTGTACTAAGTACCCATCAAAAATTAGTTTGTATTAAAATGCGAGAAATTAATCACCATCCTGTTCCCCAGATTGTTCAAACATCTGTTTGTTGCATAAAAAAGTTCATCC
>JAISCL010000368.1 GCA_031265585.1 Tannerella sp.
GAGCGGGAAGAGATAGAAAAGGAAGCGGAAGCCCTGCGCACCATTGACGCCCTCTTCGGAAAGACGCAAAGAAAACAGAAACGCATCATCGAAGAACAGGAGAAAGCTCTTGAAGAAAAGGACAAGACCATTGACGAAAAGGACAAGGTTCTTGAAGAACAAGCCAAACAAATCGCAGAATTGAAACGCCTGCTGAACATAAAATGATCGCGGGCATACACCGGAATGTGCTCAATATGCGGTAGCAGGAATCGCCGGCGGCCGATCCCGCGCGCCGGACGAAGCCTGCGCAGAAAAAGCGAACCCCGTTCAATCCGGCGATAACCACTGCCTCTACACACCCGGCAACATTGCGGAAAAGACAGCGGCAATCTGACACCCCTCCGCTATGACGATCTTCCGGTCGAACCTCAGTCGAAGGAAAGCGAATATAAATAAAAGACCCGTGAAGGCTTTCCGGACGATATATGGATTTCATAGAGTGATTTTCAAACAAACTCCCTCAACGGCAACTCATAAAAAACGACGGAGATAACATCCTCACAAAAATATACCACAAACAAGGTATTGCCTCCTGTTTTAATCACTCATACCTTTGCCGCAATTTAAATGATTAATATGTCGAACAGTAAAAAAAACAACTTTACAGGCGAGCAGACAAAAGCCATCCATGCCGGTGAAACGCCGGATGCCGTGTCGGGGGCGTCAGCACCTAATCTGGTTATGTCCACTACTTTTGTGGTTGATGCGGATGCCGGTTTTTCGGTTGAAAGCATGGAGGAAAATGACACATATGTTTATACCCGTTGGGGGAATCCTACGGTACATCAACTGGAGGAAAAACTGGCCGTTCTCGAAAATGCGGAAACGGCGGTAGCTTTCGCCAGTGGAATGAGCGCTATCAGCGCGTTGCTGTTTCATTTGCTCAAGGCCGGCGACCATGCCGTGATCAGTGATGTAGCTTATGCCGCGCTGTCGGAAATAACCAATGAAATGATTCCCGGATTGAGGATAGAAATTACAAAAGTGAACACATCCGACCTTGAAGCGGTACGAAACGCCATGCGATCGAATACCCGCCTGGTTTATATCGAAACGCCCTGTAATCCGCTGCTTCGCCTGACGGATATTGCGGCGGTTGCCGGGATTGCCCGTCGGTCGGGGGCGAAACTGGCGGTGGATTCAACATTCGCGACGCCGGTTGCCACCAGACCTTTGGAACTGGGCGCCCATTTTGTGATTCATTCGCTTACCAAATACCTTGGCGGACACGGCGATGCACTGGGAGGCATCATTCTTGGCAAAAAGGAAGACCTTGATCCGTTACGCAAGAAAACGTCTATCCGTCTGGGAGGCTGTTTAAGTCCGTTTAACGCATGGTTAATTATGAGAGGGATTGCCACTTTTCCGATCCGCATGAGGATGCATCAGGAAAATGCGTTGCAGGTAGCCGCATTTCTGGAACAGCATCCGAAAATCAGGAAAGTGATTTATCCCGGCTTGCCTTCGCATCCCCAGTACGAACTGGCTAAACGGCAAATGAAAAACTTTTCGGGGATGATTACCTTCCAGATGGAAAACGGCAGGGAACAGGCGGCACGGCTGGCCAGGAAATTGCAAGTCATCCATTACGCCGTATCGCTGGGGCATCACCGGTCGCTCATATTCTACCTTAACAGCAAGGATTTACTGGAAACATCCTTCAAACTTTCCACCCGCGAACAAATCCGGTCGTGGGACTGTTTTGCAGGAGAAGGCATTTTCCGCCTGTCGGTCGGGCTGGAAGACGCCATTGATCTTATTTCCGATTTACAACAGGCATTAGACGAATGATGATGATCAAAAAGATATTCGGCAGTTTACCCTTTCGCCTGGCGCTCGCTTTGCTTGTGGGCATATCCGGAGGCCTTGTCGCCGGTGCAGGCGTGATGCAGGTGGTCGTTACCGTTCAGAAACTGTTGAGCGCAATCATTATGTTTACCATTCCGCTCATCATTATCGGATTTATTGCGCCGTCCATCACGCAACTTGGCAGTAACGCTTCGCGGCTGCTGGGGATAGCGCTTTTGCTGGCTTACCTGTCCAGCGTGGGAGCGGCGTTTTTTTCCGTCGCATCGGGCTATGCCATTCTGCCGCACCTGAATATTGTGAGCGATGCAGGCGAAGGGCAGGCTTTGCCGGAGGTGATCTTCGACCTTCAGATCCCGCCCGTCATGTCGGTGATGAGCGCCCTGGTGTTTTCGGTGCTCATCGGAATAGCGGCGACCTGGCGCCGCGCAAAAAAAGTCATTGCCGCCCTGGACGAATTTCAAGGCATGGTGATCCTGATCGTTACGCGGGTAATCATTCCCATCCTGCCGTTTTTCATTGCCTGCACGTTTTGTTCGCTGGCTTACGAAGGATTGATTACGCGGCAGCTGCCCGTGTTTCTGGCAGTCATTCTCATCGTCATTGTCGGCCATTACCTCTGGATGGCGCTGTTATACTCGCTGGCGGCCCTCTATTCAAAAAAGAATCCTTTCCGCGTGCTGCGTCATTATAGCCCGGCCTATCTGACGGCTGTCGGCACGATGTCGTCGGCGGCAACCCTGCCGGTGGCGCTCGAATGTGCCCGGAAATCCGACGTCCTGCGCCGCGACATGATCGATTTCGGCATCCCGCTGTTTGCCAATATACATCTGTGCGGGTCGGTGCTTACGGAAACGTTTTTTGTAATGACCGTTTCGCTGACGCTTTACGGGAGTCTGCCGCCGCTGTCGTCCCTCATTCTGTTCTGCGTGTTGCTGGGCATCTTTGCCATTGGCGCTCCGGGCGTTCCGGGCGGAACGGTAATGGCGTCGCTGGGTTTGATCGTCAGCGTACTCGGATTCGACGTCGCGGGCACAGCCCTGATGCTGACTATTTTTGCCCTGCAGGACAGCTTCGGTACGGCCTGCAACGTAACAAGCGATGGTGCTTTGACGCTTATGATCAGTGAATACAGTAACCGTATCAAAAACAAAGGAGACGGATCAACTGCCGGCGAAAAACAAAATATACCGTAAACAGGGTATTGTGACGGCATCCGAAACCCTTTACCTTTGCAAACAGTTTAAAAGGAAATAATATGAATTTACATGGTTTTTATATGTGCGTATATATAATGTGTAACTGCCGGATCCGGACAGCAGATGATTCGCGTGCATAAAAACAGGTAAAGATAAACACGCAAAAGGCTGTCCGGGGGAAAAAACGGACAGCCTTTTTGTTTGACAGAAAAGAAATACTAATTAAATTTATAAACATTATGAACAGAAAAGTAAAAACATTAAGTTTGATCGTGTTGATAGCCATCAGCAGTTCCGCGAATGCGCAGACGACAGGCGCAATCGTCCATCCTGCAGGGCAGGAAACCGTTTACATTAAAGGCGTCAGATTTACGGACGCCCTGCTGGAAAAATGGATTTCCGAGTATTCAAAGGCGCATCCCGGCGTGTCGCTGTCCATTGAAGAAGGTAGGGACGCGCACGAACATTCGATAGAAGTGGTACCGTCCGGGATACGGGACGGCAATGCTTTACCGGCGACAACCGTATCGTTCGGAAAGTATGCCGTTTTGCCGATTGCAGGGAAAGACAACGCACTGCCGGACGAACTGAAAAGGAAAAAACTGAATGAAAAGCGAATCAGGGAACTGTTCTTTGAAAAAGACGTCCTTGCCGAAGACTACGAGCCGGACAAAAAGGAAAAGTACGACGTAACCGTTTATTCCGGCAACAGTTCCTGTTCGGTATCCCATTCGTTCGCCGGACATTTCGGATATGACGCAAGCAGCCTGAAAGGCAAGAAGATTGCAGGCGACGATATTTACCTGAACAGCGCCGTGAAAAAGGACGTCAAGGGAATCAGTTTCAATAATCTGAACTATATCTTCAACATCGAATCGCGGCAGTTGAACGACGGTATTGCGCTGCTTCCCCTGGACGTCAAAAAAGAATACGCCGAAGTCCTGAACGTGCAGAATCTGGATGAAACCATCGCGCTGCTGGAAAACAAGCAGATCGACCTCATACCGGTCGAAGAACTGACCTTTGTCCTGTCCGAAGACGTCAGCCCGGCAACACTGCAATTCCTGGAATGGGCGCTTTCGGAAGGACAGAATTACATTCACCCGTTCGGATTCCTGCAACTGGATACAAAAACGATTGCCCAGCAGCAAAAGAAAATATCCGCACTGGAAACAAAATTATTAGCAAATAAATAATCGGATTATTCATAAAAGCGCCCTCCGCACCGCTCTGCAAATTGGATAGGAGGACGCTTGATCTTAAACAAATTAAAATCATGACAAAAATAGTCTATTTTTTGGTATTAGCAACTATTTTCTTTCCGGTTTCCGGTTTTGCGCAGGGAAGCGAAGTAAAAATAACAGGGACGGTTCTTGATGAAACAACGCGGGAACCCATTATCGGAGCAAGCATTTCGCTCGCCGATTCCAAAGGAAAAGGAACGGTCAGCGATGCGGACGGAAACTTTTCCCTTGCCGTCAAATCGCTTCCGGTTACCATTTCCATCAATTATTTAGGCTACAAAACACAGGAGGTTGACATTTACGAATACGCGGAACCGATCGTCGTAGAACTCGGCGAAGACAGGAATGTTTTGGACGAGGTCGTAGTTGTCGGTTATACTACGGCCAGGAAATCAAGCTACACGGGTTCGGTGGCCGTTGTGGGCATAAAGGATTTGGAAAAGCTGCAGATTACATCCATGGGAAAGGCGCTTCAAGGCACTGTTCCGGGACTTCAATCCATCGCGCAGGCAGGGCAGCCGGGAAGCGACGCATCGCTTTTTGTCAGGGGTATTGGCTCCGTGAACGCTTCGCTGTCGCCGTTGTATGTGGTAGACGGTGTGGCAGGCGCGAATCCCAACCAGATCAGCGGCAAGGAGATTCAGTCCATCTCGGTGTTGAAAGATGCTACCGCCAGCGCTCTTTACGGCTCGCGGGGCGCAAATGGGGTGATTGTGATTACGACCCGGTCGGGCAATCTCAACGCCAAGCCCGTCGTGAATTTCTCTGCCGATTATGGCTACACGGGTCGCGCCGTAAAGGACTACGAATACCTGACGCAATCGGAATATTACGAACTTCAATGGGAAGCCATCCGCAATACGCGGCTTGACAACGGTGCGACGGCTGCAGATGCCGCGCAATACGCCACGGATAATATAGTCGATGTTTTGAAAGTGAATATCTTCGGGGCGCAATATCCCCAGCCGGTAGGCACGGACGGCAGGCTGGCGGCGGGTGCAGCGCCTTTGTGGAATGACAACTGGAGTAAAGCCATTTCGCGGACAGGCATCCGTCAGCAATATGACCTGAGCGTGAGCGGCGGTAGCGCCAATACTAAATATTTCTTTTCGGGCGGCTATTTGAAGGAAGAGGGCTGGATTAAGACCTCCGAGTTTGAGCGCTATAATTTGCGCGCCAATATCCAGTCGAAAGTCAACCAGTGGTTTTCTGCGGGCGTGAACGTGTCGCTGTCGTCGAGTTTTCAAAAATCGCCGACGCAGAGCGACAGCAATATGGGCAACTTTGCCAACTTCCAGCGTTTGATCTCCGACATTTATCCCGTGTGGGAACGCAATGCCGACGGCTCGCTCGTGCTGGACGCAAATGGCGACAGGGTATGGGATTACGGTACCTGGCGACCCACGACGGCCTGCAGCGGCATCAACATTCTGGGCAGCGCCGAACACGAACTGTCGGGCAGCAGGACGGAAGCGGCGTTAGTGAGAACCAACTTCGACATTACGTTTGCCCGGGGGCTGCTTCTGAAAACGACCGCCAGCGCCGACTATCGCACCGGCTCGTCGCATACCTATTCCCATCCCTATTATCGCACGGGTGTAATTGCAGACGGAGAAGGTTCGGCGGGCCGGAGTTCGAGCCGCGACTTCAGATATACGGTCAACAGTTTCCTTGACTACACGCTCAGTCTCGACGGGGGCGCCCACGTCATCAATCTGCTGTCCGGCCCTGAAGTGTACGTGACAACCAGTTCATCGCTGTCGGGCAGCCGGACGGGTTTCCAGGTGCTGGGTAAAACCGAACCGTCGGCAGGCACCACCAGCGGTACATTTAGCGGTACGTCGAGCGACTACCGTCTGGCAAGTTACCTGGGCAAGCTTGACTACGCCCTTTGGGATCGCTATCACGCTTCCGTCAGTTTTCGTCGCGACGGTTCCTCGCGTTTCAGCAAACAGTCGCGGTGGGGTAACTTCTGGTCGGTCGGCGCAGCGTGGAATGTAAAAAAGGAGGCCTTCCTTGCCGCCCGGAGAGATATTGACAATCTCAACCTGCGCTTCAGTTATGGCGCGCAGGGCAACGATAATGTGGGCAACTATGCATACGGCGGGTTTTATTCCATCTATAACAGTCTGGATAAGCTGGGGCTTGTGCCGTCCGACCTGCCCACGCCCGAATTGAAATGGGAAACCAATCTCAACCTGAATGTGGGCGTTGACGTTGCGCTGTTCGCCAATCGCCTGATTGCTCAAATTGACATTTACAACCGGCAGTCGAAAGACTTGCTGTTCACTCGTCCGCTGTCGCCTTCGACGGGATATAGCGGCATCGACGCCAACATCGGTTCGCTGAGCAATCGCGGTATTGACGGACAGATCACGGGTGTGCCTGTTCGTACCCGCGACTTTCAATGGGATATTACGCTCAATTTCGGACATTACAAAAACAAAATTACCAAATTGCCGCAGGACGAAATCCTCACCGGCTCCATCGGGCAGTACGGCAACACCAAAAAGATGGTAGAGGGCGGCTCGGTATACGATTTCTATATTAAGGAATGGGCGGGCGTGAATCCTGAAAACGGCAATGCGCAGTGGTGGAAAGACGTGACGGACACACAGGGACAGGTTACGGGCCGGGAAAAGACCGAAGATCAAACGAAGGCGACGCCTTATTTCCAGGGAAGCGCGTTGCCCGACCTGTACGGCGGCCTGACCAATTCCTTTTCGTGGAGAGGTTTCGATTTCCTGTTTCTCGTGGCCTATAATATAGGTGGAAAGGTTTTCGACGGCGACTTTCCAATGATCAATCATCTCGGCTATGCGCCGGGCCGCAACTGGACGAAAGACGCCCTGACACGCTGGCAGGAGGAAGGCGACCGGACCGATTTCCCGCGCCTGACGTATGTGGCAAATGCATGGAACACCATTCCGTCCACACGTTTTCTTTACAGCGCCACTTATGCGCGTGTGAAGAATATCAATCTGGCATACAGTCTGCCGCACCGGTTGATACGGCCGCTCGGTCTGCAAAAGGTCAGGCTGCATGTTGCAGGCGATAATTTGCTGACGTTATACGGGCACAAGGGCTTCGATCCCGAACAGACCGTGAGCGGATCGACCTATTATCGCTACCCTGCGCAAAAATCCGTCACATTCGGCATTGACGTAACATTTTAAAAATTCATATCATCATGAAGAGAAATTCAATATTTATCCTCGTCCTTGCGACGCTGTGGACGGCGTGCAGCGACAGCTTTTTTGAAACTGTACCCGCAACGCAAATCACCACCCCGGAGGTTTTTACTTCCGAAACCAATATCGACGCATTTGTCAACGGCGCCATCCGTTACCTGATGGAAAGTTCCACCTCGCAGGACAATCCGGGCCTGCCTGCCATTTTTCTCACGCACGAGGTGATGGGCGAAGACGCTTTTGCCCGCGAGGGACGCTATGGCTTTCGCGATTCGTATCCCTACAAGGATCCGTATGACAACACTACGCGCCGCAGTCTGTTTTTCTGGACACTGCAATACGAGTCCGTCAATCACGCCAACAATCTGATTGCGAACATTGCGCCCGGCGAGACGGGCAAGGCATTGCTGAAGCATCTGAAGGGGCAGGCGTATGTTTTGCGTGCGTTCAATTATCTGAATCTGGTGCGTCAGTATCAGTTCACGTATAAGAAAGACCCCGGTGCACCGGTCGTACCGATCTACACCGAACCGACTACATCGGCTACCGAGCCGCGTCCCCGCGCCACCGTGCAGGAGGTTTACGACCTCGTTTTGAGCGACCTGAAGGAAGCCGAACAGCTGTTGTCCGGATATGAGCGTCCGTCGAAAGACCGCCCTGACCTCAACGTGGTTTACGGTCTGCTGGCGCGAACTTACCTGACGATAGAAAACTGGAGCGAAGCAGCTTCGTATGCTGCAAAGGCGCGGCAGGGCTATCCTGTCATGGATCCCGGGCAGTACGAGGGTTTCAACGACGTAAGCAATCCCGAATGGATTTGGGGGCATCCGCAAACACGCGCCCAGCATCTCGGCGCATCGTATCTGGGGTATATCGAAACCACGCCTTATACGGTAAACGGGCAGGGCGTGAACGTATATTCGGGCTACAACAGCATTATGCCCGACCCTTATTTCGTCGAGACGTTTGAAGACGGCGACATCCGCAAATCGCTGTTCGAGATTGAAAAGAACCCTTCCGACGCGCAGATGTACCAGCTCTATCGCTATAAAAAGTTCCA
>JAISCL010000030.1 GCA_031265585.1 Tannerella sp.
CGGAGAATTTCCGGAAGTGGTACAGAACAGCAAAAATCAATCCCGACAGCCTGCCGGACTGGTATACGGACAACGGGGATTTACTTTCGGAGATATAATCGTTTTCCGGAAGTAAAAAATGCGATGTCATTTCTTTTCGTCAAAAAACTTTTTTCCGGCCCTGGTGTGATCAAAGATATACAATCCCAATCCAAAGGCGCAAAAAACAGCACATACAATAATAGCTTCCATAATTCTTATTTTTTTTATCTCTTTTCTTTCTTCATTGATTCCGCATTTTATCACTTTACACTGCAAAAGTAAGTATCGTCCGGGACAAACAGGAGAAAGTAAAGAAAAATATTTGCCGTTTTTCGCTGAATGTCCGGGAAAACAGTCCTCCCGAAAAGAAATCATGTTACACTTGCCAAAGTGTAACATGATTTTCTCCCGGCTATTTGATTTTTGCCGTTTTTTCGCTATACTTTTGGGGCTGAAACTAAAAAAGAGTATCAGCATGAAAGAAAAAATCTTAAAACAATTGAAGGCGGCGGTCACCGGGAGTGGAAAAACCTCAATTACCGACCAGACTTTTGACGCCTATGCAAGCCATCTTGCTGCACAAATCAGTGAAGAGGCTCAAATCGCCGATGCGATTAAACCGTATGTCGAACTGCTTAAGGTGGTTCAGGGAAATATCAATCACACTGCGGCCGCGTCCGTGACCGAAAAGGAGACTGCTTTGAAGACGGAGTATGAAAAACAGATTGCCGAACTGAAAGAAAAGCAGCCGAATCCGAATCCGGACGATCTGGACACCAGACTGAAAGCGCTTCGTGAAGAATTTGCGCCTTTAAAGCAGAAGGTTGAAGCATACGAGGCAAGGGAGGCTACCGAAAAACGCAATGCTTCCATTCTCGCAAAGGCAAAGGAACCGGGCATACCGCAATACCGCATTGACGAGGGTTTTGCTATCGCAACGGACGCAAATGACGCGGCGATAGGCGAATATCTTGCGACGGTGGCTAAGAATGCGGTGGCCAGTCAAGTGGAAAGCGGCAAAACGGGACTGTTCGCTCCGAGCACTCCGCTCGACCAGATGAAGTCGGAGGCGGATGCGTGGGCAAACTCGCTCCCCGGTGCCACATAATTAATTAAAACAGAGAAAAAAAATGGCAATTGAATTTAACAAAACAGCTTACACGAACCCCAAGCCGGCTTTTTATACAGAAGTAGAGCCGTTGCCCGGCGGTTTCAAGCTACTGCAAACGTTCCCCCGGAAGTTCGTAATACCCTGGGGGACGCTGTGCCAGGTCAACTATCCTGACCTCACGGCAGCGATCGTAAAGGTCGCCAGGGTGATAGCCGGGGGTACAACGGCCTCGCCGCGTGTCGTAAAGGGCACGATGTTTCAGGTGGGTGATCTCATCATGAAAGAGGGAGAGGCCACCGGAAAGACCGTTACGGCGATTGACAGGAAGAATGCAGACTGCGATGTAATCACTTTCAATTCGGCGCTGACCGGACTGACAGCCGATGACATCCTGCTGGAAGCAACCGATACCACCGGTTCGGCGCAAAAGTATGCGCCCAATGCCGCAGTGGAATCAACAAAGGTGACTGGTGAAAATGCCTTCGACGCAACGAACAACCCGGAGGGCGGCGTCAGGACGGCTATTGACTATAAGATGCCGGCGCAGAACAAGGCGACTGCAACCATTCCCTGGATAGACGAAAATCTTGCGACCGTCGATGTATTCGGCGACATTCAGGCGATGTATAACGCGGCTTACGGGAAAACGGCGCTTGCGGAAAGTCACAGGAAAAGCTGTGGTACGTCCTGCGGGCATCGAAGTTGAAACTGGCTATCTTCGGCAATGACCGGCAGACGACGCCTTTGACGCTTGTACAGCTGAACGCTTTCATGCAGTCGAACGGCATGCCCGTGTTCCGGGTTATCCGCAGGAATATGATGATTCAGAATCAGGACGGCACGCTTATGCCTCATACTCCGTGGAACGGCAAGAGTTTGTTGTGTTTGTTCCTGCGGGAGAGCTGGGCGTAATCAAGAACGCTTATGCCGACAGTGAATTGAGGCCGGAGCCGACCGTCGCCTACTCAAACTACGGGTGCATCCGCGTATCGCAGTGGGGTGCGGGTGAGGCGTGTTTCCTTTTACATCCTGCACCCTGTAAAAGGTTTCCATGTCAATAATCGCTTTGTGCTGTCCTTTTAACTTTCAACTCTCAACGGCTTCAAAAGCTTATCTTATAGCTCAGGTTGGGGATGATGATTTTTACTTCGTCTTTTTTTATGGTTCGGGTTTCGGGTTCATAACGGTGGCGGTCATATTCTTTCATGCCTGTGAGATTTAAAATTTTAAACGCCAGTTCATGGCTTGCGGACTTTCCGTGCAGCTTGCAGGTTAATGTAAGGTCGATTCTCAGGCCGGGGGAGAGGCGGTTTCCGTACATTTTGTCTTCATCCGTTACCAGTTTGCCGTTTCTTAACGTGGCTTCTTCGTTTACGGGGGTATAGCGTTCGCCGCCCCGGAACATGAATTTTATGTCCGAGCCGAAAACATACCGGCTCCCGGAAGTCCATTCTTTGCCTCCCAGGACATTAAACAGGTACCGGTAATTATAGCGCGTGTTGAACCGGCGTCCTTCGCCGTCGCGGTATTTTGAATCAAATACCGAGCCGGTTAGCAGGTAATAAGATCCCCCCTGTGGGGATCGCTCAAAAGTCAGGTCAATCCCCTTATTGATCCCCTTCCCCTCGTTCGAGAGCGGGACATTGACGAGGAAAGACAAGCCGTTCAGCGTGGAATAGGGCGTCCCCGGAACCATGGGGATACGGTACAGGGAATGAAAATACGGCTCGATCTTCAGGCTCCTTTCCGCTGATATTTGCCATCTGTAACTCAGTAAAAATTGGCGCGTCCCGATAAAATCGAGGTTTTTATTGGAGAACTCGCCGTCAACTTCGATGAAATAGGTAGTAAGCCTTTCCAGGCGGCTGTGAAGGCCGCAGGCAAACGCCAGCGTATGACGGTTTCCGGGCGAATAATCAATGGCCAGCCGCGGCTCTGCCGTCCGGTTGCGGTTCAGGAGAAAGAGCTGTGCATTGATTCCCGGCCGGAATGTAATCCGGCCCGTCCGGAAGCGGGACGTCAGGTAGGCAGACCATGTCGCGGTATGCCCCTCGATCCGGTTTTGCACTGTTTTGCCCTGCTCCGGGCGGCTGTAAAAAAAGTGATAAAACAGGGAAGTCCGGCTAATGCCGGATTCGAGGGTAAGTCCCGGGCGGACGGTATAGTTCAGGCAGGCCGTCGCATTCACGTGATAACTCCTGTTGCGGAGGTTCAGGATCGGGAGATCGAGCGACAGGACGGTATCCGGAACCAGGTTGTTGTTTGTATAGACCACACCCAGCGATGTTTTTAAGGAAAGCCGGTCATTCGGGTAATAGTGTCCGGTCATGCCGCCGGAAGCCATCGCCTGGTTCCCGGAAATATCCATCCGGTCTTCGATCAGGTTGCTTCCCCCGTTCCATTCCCCCGGGTATTCCCTGAATTTTTCATCGTTCCGGTCCATCAGCGCCAGTCCCCAGAGGGAGAGGGAGCCTTTGTCGCGCCAGGGGAAATGGAGTTTGAAGGAAAGGTCGCGGTAGCTGAAGCCGTTTATTTTCATGTCGGGGATAAGCCGCCTGACGGGGGCAAACGAGGCGCTGCGGTAATTAAAGAGGTAGGAAGCCTGCCGTCCTTTCCGCAAGGGGCCTTCCGAAGCCAGGTCAATGCCTGTGGGGCTTACCTGCACGGAGCTTTCGCGCAGGCGGCTGTTCCCGTTGCGGAGCCGCATGTCAACGATGCCGGAGAAGGCATTGCTGTATTCCGCCGGATAAGCCCCGGTCAGGAAAGCGGAATGACCGAGCACGTGGCTGCTCAGGGCGGAAAAGAGTCCGCCGCCGAGGGTCGTCAGATCGGCAAAATGGTTCGGATTGGCGATCTCCATGCCTTCCAGCCGCCACTGCAGCAGATGAGGGGCATTGCCGTGTATGATCACGGAATTGTCGCCCGTTCCGCCCGCTGCGCCCGCAAAGGAAGTGACCAGCCTCGCCGGGTCGTCGAATCCCCCGGCATAGCGGGAAGCCTCCCTCCGTCCGAACATCCTGCTCCCGGCCGGCGGCGGCGCAGGGCTGAGGAGCGCCTGCTCCCGGCTCTCCGGCGATTCCACCACGATTTCATCCAGCCGGAACGGGCGCTCGGTCAGATAAATCTCCACGAAGGCCTCCCTTTCCGGAATATCCCGGTAAACGAGCGGTTCATAACCCAGCAGGGAAGCCCTCACCTCATGTTTCCCGGCGGGAAGGCCGCTTATTTCGAAATACCCGTCCCCGTCCGAAAGGGCGCCCTTTGCCGGGTCGTCCGGAACGGTGACCGAAGCGGACGGCAAGGGCAGGCCGGTCGATTTGTCGCGGACGCGTCCCCTGATCTTTTGATCCGCCGGACGGTCCTTTTCTTTTACAATAATAATATGGCTGCCTCTCATGCGGAAAGTCCATCCGCTATCCTTCAGGAGAAGGGACAGCACCTCCCCGATCGCGGCATTGCGGACAAAAAGGGAAACCTCCCGGCTGACGTCGAACCGCGTCCGGTTATAAGCGACCGTATACGGACTCTGCGCTTCGATCCGGTCAAAAGCCTGCCGGATGGATATTTTATCGCCTTCGACGGTGATCCGCCACCCGTCCTGGGCATGAACCTCATTCACCGCAAAGAACAGCAGCGCCATGAAAAAACATTTCAGTCCGCACCGGATATCCGGCACGAAAAGCAGGAGTAGTTGACGGTAAACAGGCATCGTTAAAAATTTTCCCGTAAAGATAAGCATTTTAATTGAAGGCGCCGCAGTCCGGGAGCGGGGAGGACGCTTCCCGGCCTGTATGCCGGCGGGCGGACGGAAAAGAAAGGCGAACAGGCTGTATGCCTGTTCGCCTCGCGGATCTAAATCGCCCGGCATCACTGCCTCGATTTATAAGTATTAATCATTAAATATTATGAGCCTTCACAATGTGAAAAGTGGAGGTATAGAGACCGGTGTAGTGGCCCTTGCCGTGTATCAGGATGCGGGCTTCGCCGACGTCGGTATTGTTGCGGTAGGTCACGAAGTAGTCTACCGAGAAGAGGAGTTCCCGGAACTCGCCGTCGTCGTCCGTTTTGATGAATACGTGCGGGGGGACGGGGGTCAGGGGCTTTCCCGTATAGACCTGCGGCGGGATGGCTTCGACGGAAGTGTTCGCGTTGGTAAGCCTGACGGGCAGGGAGCGGGAGTACTTGATCCGGATTTCGTTCATCACCTGGAAGAGGTGTTCGCGCGTCGGCGTGGGCAGCAGCCGGAGGTTTTGAACCGTTACGTCGCAGAAGGCGTCGTAGCATTTTTCCAGTTCGCGGCGGAGGCTTGTGGGTGAGGGACCGCTTTGGTCGGCGTCATTGTCTGCCCGTTCGTTCCAGAGGTCGGACAGCTGTTCGTTGGCGGTGAAGAGGCCGGCGAACACGGAATCCAGGTAGAGCAGGACGGCAGCGTCCAGAAGCAGCGGGTCGGCGTTATACTGGATGTGCATGTAGTTGAGCACGGCTGTTTCGCTCATCAGCGCTTTATCCGTTGCATCGTGGTAGGGTTTCAGGAAGGCGAGCAGTTTTTCTCCTGCTGCCGCCCTGTCGGCGTTGCTGCCTTTTGAGGCGGCGGTTGCCGTGCGATGGATTTCCTGCAAATCCGTATCGCGCGTCACGTCAAGATCATGAATCTGCTTCGTGAGCGTGCTGCTTTTTGCCGTAACCAGTTTTGCGCTGAATGCGCTGTCGGCGGCGATGAGTGCGTTGAACGCTGCCGTGCCGAGTGTCCCAAGGGCATCGCTTCCTGCCGCTTTGCCCGCAATAATTGTTTCTGTGCTTAGGCCCGCCAGATCAAGGATGGAGAGCCTGTGCGTGTACAAAGAATGAAATTTCACCATGTTACTTTAATTAAAAGGTAAATAATCAATTGTTTTTTGCCAAAACCCAAATTGGGAAAACATGAATCCAACTGTTTTTGCCAAAACAAAAATTGGGAAAACGTGAAATCAACTGTTTTTGTCAATCCCCAAATTGGGGAAACGTAAATCTGCCGGAAGTTTCGGCTACCGCTGTGCCGTTCACTGTTGTGGGGATGCTGTCCGCGTATCTGTTTCCAATCTATTGCATCGTATCTGTCCAACTTTTTTTGCCGCCACAAACATACATCAAATTTTTGGATTTACAAGCTGTCGCAGCGATTTTTTTTTACAAACCAAAAATTTAACATTTCCATGCCTTATTTTTTTTAAAAAAAATATTGCCGGTTAAAAAAAATGCCATACATTTGCAGCATTAAAACCAAAACACATGATTTATTCGTATGAAAAAGTATTTACCACATTTTAAAATAATTAACATGCATATGTTGGATTATTCCGGTTTATTTAGTAGAGAGAGAGAGAGAGAGAGAGAGAGAGAGAGAGAGAGACGCGCAGGCGTATTTAAAAAAGCCCGTAAGATACTCAAAAAACCACAATTCCCAAAATTATCAAGTTTGCTTTTACGCTTATCCCCTTCAACAGTATTGAAGGGCATGCTTCTATGCGCAGACTGTCAGCAAGTAACCGGTCGTGCGCACAGCCGTCCGGCGCCCTGTTTCCGTAAGATGAGGATGCGGGGGCGCGGTACGTTTTATTAGCCCGGAACGTCCCGGCAATGGATTGAAAAACTATTCTTTAGAGAGAAAAAAACGAGCACTTTTTTATTAACTGTATAATAAATTTTTTATGAAAATCAGAAAACCATTTCTTATGTACGCCCTGGCGGTCTTACTCGCCGGCGTTACCGGTTGCAATGACGAAGGAGGGTATGAAGGCACGAAGCCCGTACAGCCCAGTGATCCTTCCAGACCGGTTGTTTTTTCCGATTATTCGCCCAAAGAAGGTTACGTGCGTACCTTGATATTTATCGAGGGAAACAACTTCGGGACGGATATTTCGAAAATCAATGTGACGATGGGAGGCATCAGCGCTCCCGTTGTAGGTTCTTCCGGCTCGAAAATCTGCGCAATGGCTCCCCGGCGCGCCGATGCGGGCGATGTGAAGGTTTCTATCCTGGGTGCGGACGGTCAGGTGATCGCGGAGCATCAGTTTAACGACCGTTTTACGCTCCATTCTTCCCTGCAGGTGGGCACGCTCACGGGCAAGGTAGACCCGAGCAAGGGTGAAAACGAGAACTCCGGCATCATTAACGGAACGTTTGAGGAAGCCGAGTTTCAATCCCCCTGGTGGCTGGAATTTGACGTCGACGGAGAGGGGAACAAGGTTCTTTACTGCATCGACAACAGCGCCTCCTCCGACGGGAACCTGGCGGCGCTCCGGAAGATCAACCTGACGACCCGCGAGGTGAGCACCGTCTTTATGAAAGGACAGGCCGGCATGCACCAGGTGAAGTCCATGACGTTCGAAAGCTCTACGCGCGACACGCTGTTCTTCGTGGATGACAACGGGAGAGGGAACTGGACCGACCGTCATGCCATGCCGAACATGTTCTATTCCCTGCGCAGCGAAAATTTCCGCAAGGTATATCCTTACCTGTATGCCCAGTGCTCCTATTCCGCCGTGTCGATGAAAGACGGGAGCATCTTCTACAACACCTGGCAAAGCTCGCAGGTCTACAAGGCCCGCGTTGTATGGGACGAAAGCGCGCAGATGTGGGACGGACAGCCGCTGTTTGCCGTCAAGGCGAACTCGGAAAACCACGTGTACATGACCCGCCATCCGGACGAGCTGTATGTCTATATGACCGGATTCAACGGCGTCTACCGGTGTGCATACGACAAGGATAACAGGGTGCTGGTATCTTCCGTGCTGCATGTGGGGGAACCGAACGGCGGCAGCGGCTGGGCGGACGGTCCCGGAACGACAGCCCGCTTTAACCGTCCGCGCCAGGGCGTGTTCGTAAAGAACCCGGACTATGTGGCCGAAGGACGCGAGGATGTTTACGACTACTACGTCTGCGACCACAGCAACAATGCCATCCGGAAAGTCACGCCCGAAGGCGTGGTCAGTACCTTTGCCGGACGCGGCAGCGTCGGGACGGACGGCCAGGTCTGGGGCTGGATTGACGGCGAAGCGCGCGAAACCGCCCGTTTCCGCGAACCCTGCGGGATCGCCTACGACGAGGAAGAAGCCATCTTCTACGTAGCTGACCGCAATAATAAGCGTATACGTACCATTTCGGTAGAATAATCAATAGAAAAATACAAATGATATGAAGAAATTATTATATTGCATTTTATGCCTGTCCGTATGCGCTGTGAGCGTATTCGCCCAGACAAAGACAGTGAACGTTTCAGGTACCGTAAAGGATCAGCTGGGCGACCCGCTGGTCGGCGCCAACGTTTATGTAAAGGATCAGCCCGGCCTGGGGGTAGCGACCGATATAGACGGTAAATTCAAGATAAAAGTGGAAGCCTATAAAATCCTGGTCATCTCCTACATCGGCTATGAAACGAAGGAATATCAGCTCAAGGAAGCGGATGAGACGGTTGAGGTGGTCATGAACGAAACGGCGACCAGCGTACTGGATGAAGTGATTGTTACGGCATCGGGCGCCCGGCAGAAAGTGAGCGTGACCGGGGCTATCACGGCCGTGAGCGTAAAGGATCTCAAAACGCCGGTATCCAGCATCTCGAACGCCCTGGGAGGCGTCGTCCCCGGCGTCATGGCGATGCAGCAGTCCGGACAGCCGGGCGCGAACAACTCCGAGTTCTGGATCCGCGGGATTTCCACCTTCGGGGCCAGCTCCAGCGCACTGGTGATGGTCGACGGCTTCGAGCGCAGCCTGAACGAACTCAATATCGAAGACATCGAGAGCTTCCAGGTACTCAAGGACGCTTCCGCCACCGCCATCTACGGCTCGCGGGGCGCCAACGGCGTCATCCTGATCACGACCAAAAGGGGAAATGAAGGCAAGGTGGACGTGAATGCCAAAGTGGAATACACCTGGACAACCCGTACCCGTACGCCCGAATTTACGGACGGACTCACGTACGCCGGCATGGCGAACGAAGCCATGACCACCCGTAACCGGAAAGCCATCTACACGGACACCGAACTGATGATGATCCGCGAACAGCTCGACCCGGACATTTATCCGAACGTGGACTGGAGCCGGCTGCTGCTCAAAGACGGGGCGCCGACCTACCGCGCCTCCATGAGCGTAAACGGAGGAGGCGCTACCGCGAAGTATTACCTCTCAGGCAGCTACCTCAACGAAGGCGGCATGTATCATGTGGACAAAACGATGAAGGATTACAATACGAATGCCAATTACGAACGGTTCAACTACCGCTTGAATATGGACCTGAACGTCACGGCGACGACCAAAGTCCACGTCGGCGTCGGCGGATCGCTGGAAAAGACCAACCATGCCGGGGCCAATTCCGACTACATCTGGAACTCCCTGTTCGGCTACAACCCGATCACAATTCCCGTCATGTACTCGAACGGCTATTACCCGGTCATCCAGTCGGAAACGGCGGATATGGTGGAAGACAGATACACCCCGTGGGTCGTTTCCACGCAGACCGGCTATGCCGAAGTATGGAAAAACATCATCAATTCCAACATCTCCCTCGAGCAGGATCTCAACTTCATCACCCCGGGATTGAAGTTCGTCGGCCGTTTCGGATACGACATCACGAACGAGAACTGGATCCAGCGCCGGAAAAACCCGGAAATGTGGAGGGCCGAACGCCAGCGCGATACCGACGGGAACATCGTCTACAAACGCCTGGTGACCGAACGCCTCCTGTTTCAGTATTCCGACGCCAATGGCGAACGGAAGGAATT
>JAISCL010000151.1 GCA_031265585.1 Tannerella sp.
GCAAATGATGCGTACATAATACACTGACAGGCAACTTTAATCCGTTGCAGGCAACCGATTTATCTTCTCTTTGAGGGCTGTCGAGAGTAACAGGATTGATTATCAATTACTAAAAGAACAGCAGGGGGTTATTACATGAGAATTTATAGAGGAAAGATACGGTTTAAAAAAGAAAACCGCACTTCTGAAACCGGGAAATGCGTTTTCTTTCAGTATTATAATGGCCGTCTGTTACTTCCCCTGTTCCAGCAGCAGTGTTTTTGTCGGTTCGTCGCAGACTTCGGACGGGCCGAAGTACTGGATCGGACCTGGATATACATAGTCGGTCGTTAATGCCCAGTGATCCCTGTTGGCGGCAAAGGATTTGAACGGTGCGCCGTTCAGTTGCACCAGCGCTTTCCGGATCACCGGTTTCTTCCTGCCGTCGCGACGCTCCATATTCATCATCATGGTAATGGGAATTCCTCCGGCTATCCACTGATCCGCCGGGGCCGTTGTGTTGCGGACAGACGCCATATATCCCGTTTTTCCGGAATGGATCAGGCAGGCCGCCGTATATCCCAGGGAGTAGCAATAGTTCGCGTCGTAGTTCGACGGAGCGGCGCACCGGCCTTCATATCCGAAAAAGTGAACCTGTGAAGAGAACTTGCCCTTATATTTTTCTTCGGCTTCCCATTCGGCAAGACGGTTCCCGACCATTTCGGCAAGCAGTTTTTCCGTTTCGATCAGCGATACCTGCACATTGCCGTGCGGATCGCGATCCAGTGCCAACTGGCGTGCGACACCTTCCGGAAGGCTCGCATACAATTCCGAATTGTCTTTTGTCAGTTTCTTTATAATATAGGCGCGCTGTTCGCTCTTCCTGATCATTTTGAATTCGGCTTTATTTGCCGCAAGGAATTCATTCAGTTCGGCTATCAGGCGTTTTATCGCCGGGATAAATTCGATCAGTCCTTCCGGTATCAGCACCGTTCCGAAATTATTGCCTTCTTCGGCGCGTTTTGCGACGACTGTGGCAATCTGATTGACGATATCATCCAGCGACAAGTTTTTACCTTCCACCTCTTCCGAAATAATACAGACGTTCGGATGTGTCTGCAGGGCGCACTCCAGTGCGATGTGCGAAGCCGAACGTCCCATCAGTTTGATGAAGTGCCAGTATTTGCGTGCGGAATTACAGTCGCGCTGTATATTCCCGATTACCTCCGAATACACTTTACAGGCCGTATCAAAGCCAAAAGACGTCTCAATCTGTTCATTTTTTAAGTCGCCGTCAATTGTCTTGGGGCATCCGATTACCTGTACGCCAGCTCCGATGGATTTGTAATATTCGGCCAGCACACAGGCATTTGTGTTTGAATCATCCCCTCCGATGATCACCAGGGCGCCTATATTTAGCTTTTTAAGGATCTCAAGGCCTTTATCAAACTGCTCCCGGCATTCCAGTTTTGTACGTCCGGATCCGATCATGTCGAATCCGCCGGTATTCCGGTATTCTTTAATGATATCGCCCGTCAGCTCCATATATTCATGGTTGATCAGTCCTCCCGGCCCCAGGATGAAACCGTACAGGCACGAATCTTTGTTGATCGCTTTCAGGCCGTCAAAAATACCGGCGATCACATTATGTCCTCCCGGCGCCTGTCCCCCGGAGAGGATCACTCCAGTATGAATGGCCGGACGCTGCTTCCTTTCCTTACTTTTCTCAAATGTTACGACCGGCATGCCATATGTGTTAGGAAATGATTTCCTAATGCTTATCCGGTTAGCCACAGATTGTGTGCGTTTGCCTTCCATGGCCTTTACTTTACCTTTTAAGGCTGCCGGAACTTTGGGCGGATAGCTTGCCCTTGCGATTTGTAATGCACTTTTAGTCATAGTTTCTACTATTTTACATGGTTAAAAATCTTCAAAAGTGATGCAAATATCGTATTTTTTTCTCTTAAATCAAACGAAATAATATAAAAGTATTATCTTCGCAGCAATTATGCTAAAGTTATGAAGAAGAAAATCATGTGGGTATTGCTGGCCGTCATCGTGTTGATATTGCTTGCGACTGTTGTTTTTCACTTTATCTACAGGGAGGAAAAGGAATGGTTGGCTTTTTATATTGCCTGTTGTGGTGGCGTGTTGATTGTGAATTTGATCCTGTCGATCATTTTTGTAAATAAAAATTTCAAGGATAAAGATCGCCCGTAAAATATTTTTATTATTTTTGCATCCTCTTTTTAGAAAGTAAAGGATTAATAATTAATAAACAAGACAGAATGGATGTTTCTCTTAAAAACAGTGATGCCGTAAGTAGCATCATAAAAGTGAAGATTGAGAAGGATGATTATGCAGCATTAGTTGACAAGAATCTGCATAAATTACGCCAAAAGGTAAATATGCCCGGTTTCAGGAAAGGTATGGTGCCGCTTAACATTGTAAAAAAACTTTATGGAAAATATGCCCTGGCGGAAGAAGTGAATAAACTTGTTTCGGAAAACCTGTTATCCTATATTCGTGAACAGGGCCTCGGGATTTTAGGAGAACCCATTCCGAATGAAACCGAGCAGAAAACGATTGATTTTGATACGGATGAAAATTTTGAATTTTATTTCGATGTTGCCGTATCGTCTGATATAGATATTCAACTGACAAAAAAAGACAAGTTAAACTATTATCAGATTAAAGTGGATGATGAGTTGATTGAAAAACAGGTGGATTCTTACCGCAAGCATTACGGTTCGTACGACAGCGTTGAACAGGTGGAAGCAGACGACCTTGTGAAAGGAATTGCTGTCGAACTGGAAGACGGAGCGCCCAAACCCGGAGGACTCATTGTCGAAGATGCCTCGCTGATGCCGTCCTATATAAAAAGTAAAATGGAACAAGAGAAATTTGTCGGGGCGCAGCCGGGTAGCATCATTGTATTTAATCCGTACGAAGCCAATAACGGGGCGGAAGCCGAAATCGCTGCATTCCTCCGGATTGATAAGGCTCAGGCGACGGAGATGAAAAACGATTTCACGTTTGAAATAAAGGAAATTACACGCTATAAACCGGCCGAACTCAATCAGGAGTTTTATGACCGTGTGTTTGGTCCTGATGTTGTCATGGATGAAGCTACTTTCCGTAATGAGATAAAAGATTACCTTGCAGAACAGCTTGCACCGGAAAGCGAATATAAATTCATGGAGGATGTTCGTACCCTGCTGTTAAAGAAAGCCGGCAATGTTGTTTTTGCAGAAGATATTCTGAAACGCTGGCTGCTTCTATCCAATGAAAAAACAACAAAGGAGCAAGTTGACGATGAATATCCCAAAGTGGTGGAAGATATGACGTATTACCTGGTCAAAGAAAAGATTGTTAAAAACAACATAATCATGGAATGGGAAGACCTGGAAGCTATGGCCAAACGTATAACACAGGCACAGTTTGCACAGTACGGCATCTTGTCGGTACCGGATGATGTACTGGAAAAGTATGCAAAAGACATGCTGAATAAGCAGGAAACGGCAAAAAAACTTGTGAACCGGGTGATAGAAGAAAAACTGTCTGCCTGGATAAAAAGCAATATTACGGTAACAGTAAAAGAGGTGACGGTCGAAGAATTTGGTAAAGTTTTAGAAGAAGACAGTAAAGCAAAAGTTTAAGGAGAAAAAAAGATGAATCGTATGAATGATTTTGAAAAATATGCAACGAATCATTTAGGCATGAATGGAAATGCTTTGGATCGTTATATGAATGTTACAAGTAACTACATTTCACCGACGATTATTGAGGAGCGTCAGCTGAATGTTGCGCAGATGGATGTGTTTTCACGCCTGATGATGGACCGTATCATTTTTTTAGGTACGCAGATCGATGATTATACGGCGAATGTGATACAGGCACAACTTTTATATCTGGATACAAGTGATCCCGGAAAAGATATCTCCATCTATATCAACTCTCCCGGAGGTGTGGTTTACGCAGGACTGGGGATCTATGATACCATGCAGTATATAAGCAGTAAAGTATCGACAATATGTACCGGCATGGCGGCTTCCATGGCCTCTGTCATCCTGGTAGCCGGCGCCAGTGGAAAACGGTTTGCACTGGAGCACTCACGTGTGATGATTCATCAGCCCATGGGGGGCATGCAGGGACAGGCAGCAGATATGGAAATTACAGTTCGCCAGATTGTCAAATTGAAAGAAGAATTGTATACCATTATTTCTATCCATTCGGGAAAGCCCTATGAAGAGGTGGAACGGGACAGTGACCGTGATTACTGGATGACCGCTACGGAAGCGAAGGACTATGGTATGATTGACGATGTCTTATCAAGAAAGGTTAAACAGTCATGAGTAGGGCTGACGACAAGTGTTCCTTCTGCGGCAAGACCCGCAAGGAAACCAATTTGCTGATTACGGGCATTTCCGGTGCTATCTGTGATAGCTGTACGGAGCAAGCCTATGAGATCGTACAGGACGAGGAGAACCGTAGAAAGGGTAGCTTGTTTCGTCTTGATGAAAAAGATTTTCCAAAGCCTGCGGATATAAAACAGTTTCTGGATGAATATGTGATAGGGCAGGACGAAGCCAAGCGCTATCTTTCCGTTGCCGTGTACAATCACTATAAGCGATTGATGCAGAAAGACACCAAGGATGATGTTGAAATAGAAAAATCAAATATTATTATGGTAGGAGCGACAGGAACCGGAAAAACCCTGCTTGCCCGTACCATTGCGCGGAAACTGCATGTTCCCTTTTGTATTGTCGATGCGACGGTTTTTACGGAGGCGGGATATGTCGGGGAAGATATTGAAAGTATCCTGACCCGCCTGTTGCAGGCGGCCGATTATGCTGTAGTCGCAGCTGAAAGAGGGATCGTCTTTATTGATGAGATTGATAAAATCGCACGTAAGAGCGACAATCCGTCGATCACCCGGGACGTGAGCGGCGAAGGCGTACAGCAGGGATTGTTGAAATTATTGGAGGGATCGGTCGTTAATGTACCTCCGCAAGGCGGGCGCAAGCATCCGGAACAGCGGATGATTGCTGTTGATACAAAAAATATCCTGTTTATTTGCGGAGGCGCTTTTGACGGCATTGAGAAAAAGATCGCTCAACGCCTGAATACGCGTGTGGTGGGATATACCTCAAGCCGTAACACCTCCGGCATTGATAAGGATAATATGTTGAAATATATTACTCCTACGGACTTGAAATCGTTTGGTCTGATCCCGGAAATAATAGGCCGCCTACCCATCCTGACATATCTGGACCCGTTGGACCGGAAGGCCTTGAAACGAATTTTGACGGAGCCTAAAAATTCCATTATCAAGCAATACATAAAATTATTTGAAATGGATAAAATCAAACTTACTTTTGAGGAAGATGTCTATGATTTCATTGTGGACAAGTCAGTAGAACTTAAACTGGGAGCGCGTGGATTGCGTTCCATTGTGGAAGTTATTATGATGGATGCAATGTATGAAATGCCTTCGGGAACACAAAAAAGACTACATGTGACATTGCAATATGCAAAAGATAATTTTGAACATGCTGACATGGATAAACTACAAATAGCATAATCGTTATTACTTTCTGTATATGGCAAAGAATGAACATACGGAAAAGAAATTGACTGCAGTGAAAAAAACGGCTGATGTTGTAAAACCGGTAAAGAAGTCTGCGGTGAAGAAGTCTGTGTCAAAAAAAACAGCGGTAAAAGAAAAGAATACCTTGAAAAACAGGGAAACCGTTTCTAATTTATCCGGGAAAAAAGGGAAAGCAAAGAAAACGGATGCAGCAGGGAGTCCGGCTCCTGTTAAAAGAGATAAGATTACCGAATCTTTGAAATTGCATTTTGGATTTGACAAGTTTAAAGGCAATCAGCGGAAAATTATAGAAAATGTGCTTGCCGAACAGGATACGTTTGTCCTGATGCCTACCGGCGGTGGAAAATCATTATGTTACCAGTTGCCGGCATTATTAATGCCTGGGACGGCCTTAGTGGTGTCTCCTTTGATTGCATTGATGAAGAATCAGGTGGATGCGATGCGCAACTTTAGTGATGAAGACGGGGTCGCTCATTTTATAAATTCATCGTTAAACAAAGCGGCTATTGATGAGGTAAAAATTGATATCCTGTCCGGAAAGACGAAACTGTTGTATGTTGCTCCCGAATCGCTGACCAAAGAAGAAAATATTGAATTTCTTCGCCAGATAAAGATCTCCTTTTATGCGGTGGATGAGGCGCATTGCATTTCGGAATGGGGACATGACTTTCGTCCGGAATACCGCCGCATCCGTCCCATCATTAATGAGATCGGAGCCCGTCCGCTGATTGCGCTTACAGCGACTGCAACACCTAAAGTGCAGCATGATATACAAAAAAATCTGGGGATGATGAATGCTGTGGTTTTTTCATCTTCTTTCAACCGTCCGAATTTGTATTATGAAGTAAGGCCGAAGACAAATGATATTGACCGTGACATCATCAAGTTTATTAAAAGCAATGAAGGCAAATCCGGTATCATCTACTGTCTCAGCCGGAAGGAAGTGGAAAAGTTTGCGGAAATATTACAGGCTAACGGCATTAAAGCCCGTGCTTATCATGCCGGTATGGAATCGCAGGTTCGATCGTCCAACCAGGATGCTTTTCTAATGGAAGAGATTGACGTGATCGTGGCTACGATTGCGTTTGGCATGGGAATTGATAAGCCGGACGTGCGTTATGTCATCCACTACGATATTCCCAAAAGCCTGGAAGGGTATTATCAGGAGACCGGCCGTGCCGGACGGGATGGCGGTGAAGGACAGTGTCTTGCTTTTTATTCCAATAAGGATCTGCAGAAACTTGAAAAATTCCTGCAAGGCAAGCCGGTTGTAGAGCAGGAGATCGGAAAACAGTTATTGCTTGAAACAGCTGCTTATGCGGAAACAGCCTTATGCCGGCGTAAGGTTTTATTACATTATTTTGGAGAGAAATATATGGAAGACAATTGCAGCAACTGCGACAATTGTCTGAAGCCCAGAAAATTGGTGGAGGCGAAGGAAATGCTGTTAACGTTGCTTGAAACAATCAGTTTCCTGAAAGAAAAATATAAAACGGATCATGTCGTTAATATATTGATCGGGAATGAAACGTCGGACATTTTATCCTATAAGCACGATCGGCTGGAAATTTTCGGCAGTGGTGAAGAGGAAGGTGAGAGGTTATGGTTGGCGATTATCCGTCAGGCGTTGATTGCCGAATATATTGAAAAGGATATTGAAAACTACGGATTGTTGAAAATTACGGAAAAGGGCAAGTCTTTCATGGGAAAACCGGTATCGTTTATGGTTGTAAAGGATCACGAATTTGATGACGATGACGATAACGACGACGTACCGTTGCGTAGTGGCTCTTTGTGTGCGGTTGATCCGGAGTTATTTGCTATCATGAAAGATCTGAGGAAAAAAGTGTCTAAAAAACTGGAGCTTCCTCCCTATGTGATTTTTCAGGATCCGTCGCTCGAAGCAATGGCTACCACCTATCCGGTAATGGTCGAAGAGTTACAGAATATTCCGGGCGTGGGCGCCGGAAAAGCAAAACGTTACGGAAAAGAATTTGTGGATGTGATCAGAAAATATGTGGAAGAAAATGAGATTATTCGCCCCGAAGACTTGAGGGTACGGACCGTAGCTAATAAATCGAAGCTGAAAGTCTGGATTGTACAAAGTATAGACCGTAAAGTGGCGCTGGATGATATTGCTATCAGTAAAGGGCTGGAATTTGATGAATTATTGGATGAAATAGAGACTATTGTTTACTCCGGGACCCGGATAAATATTGATTATTTTATCAATGATGTGATAGATGAAGATCATATAGACGATATTTATCAATATTTTAAAGAATCGGAAACAGACTCTTTGGAGGAGGCTATTAAGCAGTTGGGCAGTGATTATACGGAAGAAGAGATCCGTCTCGTGCGTATCAAATTTTTATCTGAACTGGCAAACTAATAGGTATATAAATAAAAAAATAAAGGTTTTATGAAGAAAATTGTAATGTTGTGCGTTTCGGTAATGCTTATGACTGCCCTGAACGCAAAAGAAAAGGAAGATCCAATCATAATGACTGTATCGGGTAAAAAAGTTCCGCTTTCCGAATTTCTGTTTATCGCGAAGAAAGACAACAGTGTGGATTTGACGGATAAGAAATCGGCAGAAAACTATGTGGATTTATTTACAATTTATAAACTGAAGGTAGCGGATGCCGAAGCTTTATTGATTCATAAAGCGCCTAAGTTTGAAAAAGAACTGGACAGTTATAAGCGGCAACTGCAGGAAAGTTATCTTTCCGATAAGTCAGGTGAAGATTCGGCCATGCATGTTGTCTATGAACGTACAAAATATATCCCCGGATTCAAACATCTTTTATTCCTTTTTCCGGGAGGTGAGATTGTACCTAAAGATACAATAGCGGCCTATGAAAAAGCGATAGACGCTTATAACCGTATAAAAAACGGCGAACCGTTTGAAGCGGTAGGAGATTCTCTCGCAAAAGAAGCGAAAGATGGCGGTATAATCTATGCCAATGTTGACTATGTCTTTCCGTTGCAAATGTTACGGGTGCTGGAAGATAAGGTCTTTTCAATGGAACCGGGTGAGCTGTCATTGCCGGTACGCACGATGAAAGGTTTCAACCTGTTGAAACTGGAACGTAAAATCCCGAATCCGGGAAGCGTAAAAGTGGCGCATATTCTTACTTCTTTTCCTTCAACAAATCTTACGGATGAAGAAATAGGGCAGCTACAGACGCAGTCTGACCTGATCTATCAAAAAGCCCTTTCCGGAGAAGATTTTGGCGAACTGGCGAAGCAATATTCCGATGATACGATAACGGGTAAACAGGGAGGGGTGTTACCTTATTTTAGCCTGGGAGAGATGGTCGAACCGTTTGAAAAAGCGGCCTACGCATTGAAGAATAAGGGGGATCTGAGTGCGCCTGTAAAAACGCGGTTCGGGTTTCATATCCTGAAACTGTTAGACAAAAAAACGGAAGTCTCATTTGAAGAAGTAGAAAGCCGGTTATATGAATCCATGAGGCGTTCGGAGCGAAATTTTGATTTGTTTCATGGATATGATGAAAAAATGAAAGCCCGTCACGGGTATGTTTTCTATCCGGAAGCGTATGCCGAACTGCAACGTCTTGCCGATGAGCATTTCCCGACGGATACCTCCTTCTTTTATAAGGGGATGGAGATGCAGAAACCGCTTATACGTCTTAAATCCATAGATTTCCTGCAGAATGAGTTTGTGGCCTATATCTCCAGGAGGCCCACCTCGGCAAAGACCTTATCCATTGATTTCATGCAGGAGATTTTTGACCTTTTTGTACGTGAGATCGTAACGGAGATGGAACGGGAAGTGCTGGAACGGGATTATCCGGAATATACTATGCTGGTAAAAGAGTATTACGACGGGATCCTTTTATTTGAGGTCAGTAACAAGCGCGTATGGAGCAAGCCTGCCGAAGAACAGGAGAGGTTAGAGGCCGAATGGGTAAAAGAGCTGAAGGAGAAATATCCGGTGACGGTAAACCGGAAAGTACTGAAGAACCTGAAGAAGTATCTTAATTAACCAATGGACGATAGCGAATGAAACAAAGCCTCTCATGGATTCTGTCTGTATTTATTTTTTTCGCTTGCGGAAAATCAGGATTTGAACAGTCAACGGGAGAAGTACTGGTCAGAGTGAAAGATAAGGTTTTAACGCGTGAAGAAGTAGAAAGCTTGATTCCTAAAAATCTGTCTTTCGCAGATAGTCTGGTGAGAGCGGAAAGCATTGTTAAAAAATGGGCGATTGATGTGTTGATGGATGAAGTCGCCTACCAAAACGTAGGAAATGAGAAGGCGGAAATTGATAAGCTGGTGAATGAATACAGGCGTTCCCTGATGCGTCACCGTTATCAGGAATATATTATAAGAGATCGGGTATCGGCGGATATCAGCGAGTATGATCAGATGAAGTATTATGAGGAGAATAAGCAACAGTTTATTTTGAGTCAGAATCTTATTAAGGGACTGTTTCTTAAAGTACCTGTTGATGCGCCGGGATTGGAGAATGTCAGGAAATGGTATGTATCCGAATCTGAAGAATCACTGGAGAAAATTGAAAAATACGGTATCCGGAATGCGATTATTTACGATTATTTTTATGACCATTGGGTGAACTTTGGGGACGTAATGGCCAAAATTCCACACCGGATCGCTAATCCGGCTCAATTTTTAAGGGTAAATAATCATTTGGAAGTATCGGACAGTACACATGTTTATTTTTTGAATATATCGGATAAACTGCTGATCGGAAATCCGGCTCCGTTTGATTATGTACAGACACAGATACAAACCATGTTGGTTAATAAGCGCAAGATTGATTATCTGCGCGAATTTGGAGAAAATCTTTACCGCGATGCGGTGAAGAATGGTACGGTTAAAATAATGACTGAATAATAAAATAGAATGTAATGATAAAGAAGAAACTGTTTGCCGGAATGATTTTCGTTTGCATGGCAATACCGGCAATTGCACAAAAAAATGTTATTGATGAGATCATCTGGGTGGTGGGTGATGAAGCAATATTACGCTCAGACGTTGAGAATCAGCGTCTTTATATGCAGAATGAAGGGATTCGTTTTGAAGGAGACCCGTATTGTTTTATCCCGGAACAGATTGCAGTACAAAAACTTTTCTTAAGCCAGGCCAAGGTAGACAGCATCTATGCGGATGAAGCGAATGTGCTGCGTTATGTGGACCGCTGGGCGAATATGACTATAAACAGGATTGGCTCTCAGGAAAAATTTGAAGAATATATGGGGGGTAAAAAATTATCCCAGATAAAGGAAGATCAAAAAAGAGTGGTGCGCGACCAGCAGGTGGTGGAGGAAATGAAGAAAAAAATTGTCGGTGAGATCAAACTGACCCCTTCGGATGTCCGGAAATATTTCAGCCAGCTGTCACAGGACAGTTTGCCGATGGTACCCTCGACGGTCGAAGTGGAAATCGTAACGCTTGAACCCCGAATTCCGCTTGAAGATATTGATATAATCAAAGAAAGGCTAAGGACTTTTACCGAACAGATTAACCGGGGAGAGATGACTTTTGCGGCTCTTGCAGCCATTTATTCGGAAGATGAGGCGTCGGCTATGCAGGGAGGTGTAACCGGTTTTATGTCTAAAATAGAAATGGCGCCCGAATATGCAAATGCAGCTTTTAACCTGAATGACCCGAGCCGGATCTCCAATATTGTGGAAACGGAATACGGATATCATATTATCCAGTTGATTGAGAAACGTGGCGACCGTTTAAACAGCCGTCATATCCTGTTGCGCCCGAAAGTGTCGGATCAGGAAATAGCCAAGGCAATAGCCCGTTTGGATACGCTTTATACGGATATCAATGCGGAAAAGTTGACTTTCTACGATGCGGCAACGGTATTTTCTTCCGATAAGGACACACGGAATAATAAGGGACTGATGGTAAACCAGGATATGGAAAGTAATAATTATGGCACGAGTAAGTTTGAAATGCAGGAGCTGCCTCAGGGTATGGGTGTTGTAGTAGAAAAGATGGAGGTGGGTGAAATCTCCAGGCCTTTTCACATGAAAAATAATTCCCAGAAAGATGTGGTCGCTATTGTCCGGCTTAAGTCACGTGTGAAAGCGCATCAGGCCAATGTCTCCGATGATTATCAGGCATTGAAGGTACTGGTGGAAGACAGAAAGAAGGAAGAACTTCTCAATGCCTGGATTTTAAGTAAACAAAAGACGACGTTTCTACGGATTGCCGACGGTTGGCGAGCATGTGATTTCAGATATCCCGGATGGATTAAGGAATGAAGTATTTTAGAACGTGTATGATCCTCACTTTCCTGTCGGGGTTTATATATGGCCATGCACAGGACAATCCTGCAGATACTGTTCAGAAAACAAGAATACATCTGGAGCATGTGGATGTGCGGTCTTTTAATAAAAAAATAAATGACCAGCGTCAGGTGCTCAACGGAAATGTTGTGTTCCGGCATGACAGCTCCTATATGTACAGTGACAGCGCCTATCTTTATGAACGGGATGTTTCGCTGGAAGCTTTCAGCTCAGTGCGTCTTGAACAGGGAGATACGCTGTTTGTATATGGCGATTACCTCTTTTATGACAGCAATACCGAGCTGGCGCAGATGCGTTACAATGTGCGCATGGTGAATATTCAGCAGGACAGTTCGGAAGTGATCCTGTATACGGACAGTCTGGATTATAACCGCCGGACGGATCTCTGTTATTATTTTAACGGCGGACGGATCATTGATGCGGAGAATGTGTTGACTTCCGTTTACGGCCAGTATTCACCCGAAACAAAGATTGCCGTTTTTAACGATAGCGTCTGCCTTACGAATCCGAATTTCATTTTGTATTCCGATACACTGGAATACAGTACGGATACGAAAATTGCAACCATACTCGGCCCTTCCATTATAGAGTCGGATAGTGGCGTTATTTATTCTTCCAGGGGATGGTATAATACGGAAAATAATACCTCCCTGTTGCTTGACCGCTCCAATGTGCTGTCCGGAGAAAAAGTCCTGACCGGCGATTCGCTTGTCTATGACAGGGCGGGAGGGATCGGAAAGGCATTTGGAAACATGAGTCTTCGTGATACGGCGCAACAAATGACACTGACCGGTCATTACGGGTATTATGAGGAAAGGACGGACTATGCGTTTGCGACCGACAGCGCCTGCGCGCTTGAATATTCGCAGGGCGATACCCTGTACCTTCATGCCGATACCCTGGAGCTGACGACGATTGATTCTACCTCACGCATTCTGCGCGCTTTCAGGGGTGTGCGTTTTTATCGTTCGGACATTCAGGGAGTCTGTGATTCGATGCGTTTCAATACAAAAGATTCGGTGCTGTATATGTATGGAAATCCCGTTTTGTGGAATGAAAACCAGCAACTGTTCGGGGATACGATTATTATCTATATGGCCGACAGTACGATTGATTATGTGCATGTTCCGACATCTGCCTTTTCGGTGCAGCTTGCTGATTCCGGCCATTTTAATCAACTGGGCGGGAATGACCTGAAAGCTTATTTTAAAGGTAAGATTTTGGAGCGTATAGATATAGACGGGAATGCGGAATCCATCTATTATCCGTTGGAGAAAGACAGTACGGTCGAGATGCTGAATTATACGCAAAGCTCCTATTTATCCATGTGGATGGATGTGGAAGGAAAACTCGAAAAATTGAAGATATGGCCTAAGCCTGTGGGTAGAACCGTACCGTTACCCGATTTGACGAATGAGGAAAAGACGTTGAAGAAATTCGCCTGGTATGGAGATCTTCGTCCGGTGGATAAACAGGATATTTTCCGCTTTTATAAGAGAAAGGACGCGGTTGTAGAACAGCCCGGTGCGCCGCCGGCCGAAGCGGATTCGACGTTTGTTGTCCGCGATTTTTCGCCCGTTTCGGGTACTCTTGATTTGCCGAAGGATTCCGGAACCGTTCCGTTAAAGGAAGCGAAGAGTTCGGTGGAATCTTTGATAATTAGAAAATAAATAAAGAATTTAACCGGTATTACAGTATGGGAATCTTTAATTTTTATAATGTGCGTAAGCCCCGCCAATATGATCATAAGCCGATTTATTATGATCCGCGTAAGGAAGCGTTGGAAAAACGTATTCATAAGGTGAAGATGGAGCTGGGGGTGGAAGAAACGGATTATGAGCAATATAAGGAAGCAATCAGGGGAAGCTTTGTGGAAGGCACGACGCATCTTAAAAAAAGCAAGGATAAAGGGGATGATATTCAGACCCGGGTCTATAAAAATATGCGCCTGATACTTGCCTTAACCATATTAGGCGTGATTTTCTGGTATTTCTTTTTGAAATGAGGTGGTATGAGTGACATAATTCATTTACTTCCTGATCACATTGCAAACCAGATTGCCGCCGGGGAAGTGATCCAGCGTCCGGCTTCCGTGGTGAAAGAACTGATGGAAAATGCGATTGATGCGGGAGCTGGAAATATTACCGTAAATATAAAAGATGCCGGCCGTACGCTCATTCAGGTGATTGATGATGGAAAGGGGATGACGGAAACAGATGCGCGTATGGCTTTTGAACGCCATGCAACGTCCAAAATAGCTTCTGTGGAAGATCTGTTTTCCCTTCATACGATGGGGTTTCGCGGCGAAGCGTTGGCCTCAATTACAGCAGTTGCACAGGTAGAACTGCAAACCTGCATAAAAGGATGTGAGGTGGGTACAAGGCTGTCTGTCGCCGGTTCGGTGCTGGATTCGGTCATGCCGGAAGCCTGCCGTGAAGGGAGCATATTTTCTGTTAAAAATCTCTTTTATAATGTGCCGGCGCGCCGTAAATTCTTAAAAGCCAATGAAACGGAGTTTCGCCATATCCTTACCGAATTTGAAAGGATTGCCCTTGTCCATCCGGAGATTTCTTTTACGCTGCGCAATCATGATACGGTTGTATTTGAACTGCCGGTCAGCGGTTTTCGGCAACGGATTGTGGATGTGTTCGGTAAAAATATGAACCAAAGACTCTTATCGGTGGAGGCCGGTACGTCACTGGTGAATATAAAAGGGTTCACAGGGCGGATTGATTCGGTTAAAAAACGGGGTGGCCTGCAATATTTCTTTGTGAATGGGCGGTTTATGCGGCACTCTTATTTTCATAAGGCTGTGATGCATGCCTATGAGCAAATGATTCCAGCAGGCGAGATGCCGGATTATTTCATTTATTTTGACGTAGACCCTGCTACGATTGATGTAAATATTCATCCGACAAAAACGGAAATTAAGTTTGAGAATGAACGTCCTGTCTGGCAGATTGTCTTTTCTGCCGTGCGGGAAGCATTGGCAAAAGCCAACTCCGTGCCTTCGATTGATTTTGAGACGGCGGGAATCATTGAGATTCCGGTTTATAATCCTTCGTCGGAAGGAAAAATAAATGTCCGGCCTCCTGAAATCGAGGTGAATAAAAATTATAATCCTTTTCGGGAGGTGAATGTGCACCGTCCTGCCGACGACTGGAAAGCCCTGTACAAAAACTTTGAGAATGACCGTACGGAGGCGCTCTTGCCGGATCCGGAAAGACCGCAGCAGAAAGAAGCCCTGTTTACAGATCTCTCCAATCCCTGTTATCAATATAAAAACCGCTATATTATCACGCCGCTGAAATCCGGTCTGGTCATCATCGACCAGCATCGTGCGCATATCCGCATTTTATTTGAGAAGTATATCCGTAATATAGCCTGCCGGCAGGCGGTTTCCCAGAAACTGCTGTTCCCCGAAATGGTAGAATTTACGGCCGTAGAAGCGTCGTTAGTGCCTTTATTGGCCGATGAAATCAAATTTTTAGGCTTCGACCTGGCGCCGATGGGCGGGAACAGTTATGCCATACAGGGAGAGCCGGCGGATGCTTCGGGCGGAAACACGGCGAAGCTGGTCAGGGAGATTGTGACGGCAGCAATAGAAAACGGAGCCGGTGAATTGGAGAAAAGAGCTGAAAAAATGGCCCTGTCGCTTGCCAAAGCAACCGCCATTCCTGCCGGAAAAACACTGATCC
The DNA here is from genome assembly GCA_031265585.1 of Tannerella sp. Lineage (GTDB taxonomy): Bacteria > Bacteroidota > Bacteroidia > Bacteroidales > Tannerellaceae > Tannerella. Next base: position 15,603 of record JAISCL010000151.1, read on the forward strand.
CGGATGAAATGGAAACGCTCGTAGCCTCGCTATTTGCCCTTCCCTCAAACGGCATGACCCCCGACGGCCTCACCGTACTGACAATCATAACCGATGAAGAACTGGCAAAAAGAATCTGAAATCCCGTTACCTCAAGGATACCATGTCGGCAGCAAAACAATCGGAAATCAATAAAAATCCCGTACGGGATGCCATGCAGGTAGCAAATAACAACTGAGTTCGGGATAAGAATAACCCGTCAGGGCTTCTATATCAATAAAAAACACTTTCGCCATCGATCCATTCATAACTTCATTATGAACCTCATTGCAGCACCTGGTGCATACTCTTTATCGCTGCCTGATTATAAAAAGAATGTCGCTCTTTTGAGACGGCCTCTTCCAAATTGTGAAAAAAACGAGACGGGAGATTTGACGTCTTCCACGCCTCTCGCGGTAAAATCACTGTTAACGTTCAATTTTTAACGATATTGAACGTTGCTTTTTAAACGGCCTGCTCCCGGTTACTGATGCCGGTCATCTCTTTTGCAAACTTAACGGTTTCCCCTTCCTTTTCCGTTCCGAAAACCCGGATTTCCAACTGAACAGGCTGCTGCGCGTACGGGGAGGCTGCGCTCAAAAGCGTTCCTGCGGATAACAAAAGAAATCTGGTGATTGGGTTCATATAAGATTATTTATGGTAAATCGTAGATGAAAAACGGGTCGTCGTGGTTTGTTGAAAACAGGTAAATCTTTTTATCCGGTTCATCCACGGTGAAATACCCCCACTGATCTAACCTGAATTTGTTGACCGGATTGCCGTTCCAGTCATACTGTTCCACATATATATAACAGTTGTTTTTGCTGTTTTCCCGGCTGACATCATAAGGGGTGCGCCCGCTGTAAAGGAAATAAACGGATTCGTCCTGTGCGCAGGCTCCCCAGTAATGTGTTACGTTCTGATCCAGTCCGTTTATTTTGTAGAGCGAATTTTCGTCAAACTCTTCGCGTTCGAAGTTGACGGTTCGGACGGTTTGTGCTTCCAGGTCCATAAACTTGATTATTTTAAAATATTTATAGGCGTATGCCATCCTGTTTTTCCCGGGATTTGCCACGAAGTCGCCGATATAACTGAACGGGGATTTCCGTTTCGGATTTAATGCCAGGTTAAAAACCTCATGTATTTTTATGGAGTCGGCCTCTTTGGTTGCGCGGAAAATGCTTTTCCCGGTGGGGCTGTCGTCTGCATAAATGAAATCGTCCGGGGCTATATTGACGAGCGATCTATTGCTGAAATTGAATTTCTCCGGTTTGCC
>JAISCL010000242.1 GCA_031265585.1 Tannerella sp.
GGATTCCAGGCCATCCTGACCGGCCGGTGGTCGCTTGATGTGAACGTGGGAGGCGGATGGCATCACGGAAGATACAGAGGCTATTATAAAAGTACCGGAAAAATGTATACGGACTGGAATGGTAGCGGAGAATGGTTGCCTTACAGACTGGCCATTTCCGCATGTTACAGACTGCAAATCCCCCGGATAAATCTGGGGGTTATTCACTGGTAATACCGCCGGTGTTTCCTCCCACACTTCTTTTACTTGCATTAATAGCAAATAAATGATCATATTTTGGTTGTTTAGGAATTTTGTTGTATTTTTACGGATATTTTTGAAAGTATGGTTATGAAACATCTATTTTTACTGATTTTTATGTGGGTCTTTGCCGGTGTTACGGCTGTTTTTGCACAGACGAATGTTCCCGATACGGTTGTCGTCAAAAGTAAAGTAAGCTTCGGTGTAAAGCTTGGAGGACAACTGTCGGCAATAAAAAATATATACAGCGGTTCCAGCACCCGTTTTCCGGGACTGACAGCCGGGGTTGTCATGCGGATTTTGATTCCGGATGAGGAAGCAAACCGGTTTTACATTGTGCCGGAACTGTTATATTCGCAGGAAGGCGAAGAAGACAGGATAAAAGAGAATAATACATATATGAAGTATTACTATGATTATATTTCACTGCCGATACTGATGAGAGCATATACCTTGGATAACGATTTGTTTTATATAGAAATCGGCCCGAAGGTCAGCTACCTGATCCATCAGAAAAATGAACTGTATAATGCACGTAAATTTGATGCCGGACTGTGTATCGGAGGCGGAATAAATATAAGCGGTGAACACAAGTTTGAACTGGGAGCGCGACTGGACTGGGGACTGGTGGATATCTATCCCGATGTGCAAGGAAAGAACAGTAATCTGGGCGGCGCCATAACTTTATCTTATTTTTTTGGAAAATAAGCCTCACATCTAAAATTTTCATGTAATTTTGCGGCTTGAATTAATAACCAAGGTGGTGTCATCTTATAGCATTTATGGGAGTGACGTGCTTTTGTGTATACATCCTGAAAGGATATGACGAAGATTATTTCATTGGCGATTGCCACCTTCAATATGGAAAAATACCTGGCAAGGTGTCTGGATTCTGTTTTGATACCGGGTATATCGGATAAAATAGAAGTAATTGCGGTAAATGACGGAAGTACGGACAATTCTTTGTCTATTATGCAACTGTATAAAGAAAAATATCCGGACTCCGTGATCATTATTGATAAACCAAACGGGCATCTGGGTTCCTGCTGGAATGTCGCATTGAGAATCGCTACCGGCAGGTATTTCCGGATCCTGGATGCTGATGACTGGTTTGACAGTAAGGCATTCGAACAGTTTGTTTCTAAATTGTCGGAGATAACGGTTGATATGGCGCTTACAAATTATTCATACGAATATGCAGGCAGTAGAAAAAGTCGGACAGTTATCCGAAAAACAGCCCCTTTGCAAGCTGATTTCATTTACCGCATAAATGAGTATGATTTTATAAAACATAATCAGGACAGATTTTTTGAAATGCACGCTACCACCTACCGGACTGCATTACTGCAAAACATTGGATTGCATTTTACGGAAGGGGTCTACTATGCTGATGCCGAATATGTATTTTATCCGATTCGCCATGTGAAGAATTTTGTGTTTTTTGATTTGGTTCTGTATAAATATTTTATCGGAAGAGAGGGGCAATCGATCAGCATCTCATCAAGTGTAAAAAATAAGGAACATTTTTATATTATCTTTTGCAAAATGATGGAATATATTTCAGCCAATCCGGTGACCCGAATCGAAATCGTCCGAAATTATTACTGCCACCTGTTAAAATTGACAACCCGTTCGTATTATGCCACTACTTTGTTGTATAGCGAACCAAGTGATGAAGAAAATGCTAAATTAAGATATATGGATCTGAAATTAAAGGAATTTGATCCGGATCTGTATCAGGAACTTGGAAACAGTACGTGTTACAGGAAAATAAAATACGTGTCGATGTGGAGAAATAAAGGAGTGTATTGCGGTCAGGCTTTCTGGTTTATCCTGTTTGATAAGATCCGGTCGCTGGCCCGACCCCGTTAGATAATGGTTACCGAAATCGTATATTTTCATCGGAGCCGGCAATGCGGGTACAGTATTGTGTGTGGTTTTAGACCGCTGATTGAACAGTTCGGGAAATCGGCAAATGTATCCGTAAAAGAATTTTATGTGCCCTGTTACCGCGCGTCTCCCCTGAAAATGATCCGAAATATCCTGTATGTTTACCGGAACCGTTCGAAAACGGGAATTAATCATATAACAGGCGATATCCATTACTGCGTCATCGGCCTGACGGGCTGTAAGTCCGTGCTGACCATTCATGATGATTCCCCGGTTGCGGCGGCGAGAAACCGGATTGACCGCCTGTTGAAGCGATTCCTCTGGTTTTACATCCCGATAAAATTGGCTGATAAAGTGGTATGCATATCGGATCATACGAAAAAAAGGGTCGATGACTTAGCCAAAAACGATAAAACGAGCGTGCTTGTAAATCAGTCTGTCGATACGGGATTTAACTGTGTGGAGAAGGTCTTTAACAAGGAGTGCCCTGTCATTTTACAGATAGGAACTTTAAAACATAAGAACCTGGAAACCACGATAAGAGCGATTCAGGGGATAAAATGTAAATTAAGGGTCATATCGGAAATGACCGGAGAACAGCATCAACTGGCCGGGGATTTGGGTATTGACTATTCAAATGCATACGACCTGTCGGACAGAGAAATGGTGAATGAATACATATCGGCCGATATCGTCGCCTTTCCTTCTTTATATGAGGGATTCGGTATGCCGATCCTGGAAGGACAGGCGACCGGCCGGACTGTTATCACATCAGCCGCTTCCCCCATGAAGGAAGTAGCCGGCGGCGGATGCGCACTGTTAAAAAATCCACTGGATGTCACGGAATACAGAAACCTGATTTTACGGATCATCCATGAGGATCTGTTTCGGGAAGACCTCATCCGGAAAGGGCTGGAAAATGTAAAAAAGTATACGGTGAAGCATGCGTATGAACAGTACGATCGGCTGTATCGTGAAATTTAAAGACAGATGAGTTCCATAAAGAAAAATGCAGTCCTGAATATGATTTATACGGTCAGTGGCATTCTGTTCCCACTGATCGCGTTTCGGTATGCTTCACGCATTTTATTGGCGGACGGGATCGGGCAGGTCTATTTTTTCACCTCGCTCATAGAATACATTATCCTGTTGACTTCGCTAGGTATTCCGCTGTATGCGATCCGGGAAATAGCACGGGTGAGGGATGATCATGCCCTGATGTCCAAAACGGCGACAGAGATTCTGATTCTTCACAGTGTCCTGTCTGCTGCCGGATACCTGGCCGTCTTCCTGCTGATATGCACGGTGACCAAGATTCAGGCGGACATTCCGCTGTTCCTGTTATTAAGCGTTTCCATTCTGTTCAAGGCGATCGGGGTGGAATGGTTTTATAACGGTGTGGAGGATTTCAAATATATCACCGTACGGAGTATTATTGTCAGAACCGTGTCGTTGCTTGCCCTTTTTATTTTCGTGAAGGAGAAAGAGGATTTGTTTTACTATGCAGCGATAAGTGTTGCGGGGACAGTCGGCAATAATCTGTTCAATTTTTTCAGATTACCCGGATACGTAAATATATACAGTTTCGGATGGAAGGATCTGCATGTATGGAGACATTTGAATCCGGCCCTGAAAATATTCGCCCTGAATTTAATTATCAGTCTGTATATCAATCTTGATTCTATTATGTTAGGTTTCCTGAAAGATGAAACGGCTGTGGGGTATTATGCCGCTTCCACGCGCATTTCCAAGACCTTAGTCGGTTTGGTCGGCGCACTGGGCCCCGTACTGCTTCCCCGACTGTCAAGCCTGGCAATTCGGAACAGTCAGGAAGAATTTTGGTCGCTGGCAGATAAATCGCTGCGTTTTATCGTCGCTTTCAGTTTGCCGATGACGGTCGGAGTGTTTTTCATGGCATCTCCGATCATACATCTTTTCTGCGGGAGTGATTTTGAACCGTCTGTCCTGACGCTGCAAATTATGTCTCCTGTCATTTTATTTATTTCTGTTTCGGGGCTTTATTGTATGCAAATATTATATTCCATGGGAAAGGAGAAGCTGGCGATCTTTTCCGCATCGCTGGGCGCGCTTGTCAATCTTACGCTAAACTTTTGCCTGATACCGGTCTACTCGCAGTATGGCGCCGGCGTGGCAACCGTGGTTGCGGAGCTGGCTGTCATTGTCTGTACAGTCATTACGGGCAGGAAGTACATCCCTGTTCATTTTTTTTTCGGAAAAAAGATTCATTACTGTATAGCGACCCTTCTGGTTATTACATTTTTATTATTGCTGAAGTTATTCAGGATGAACGAAATCAGCTACCTGATCACGGGAACGGTTGTTTCCGCAACGGTGTATTATACCTACCTTATGCTTGTAAAGGATGAAATCATTCTTCAAGTCACAAAATCATGCATCAAAACGATCAAATCATTCATGTAAGCCATAAGTATATTATTGTCCATCTGACCGTCTGCGTCTTTTCCCTGATCATGGTAAGGGGGCTTCACCAGCAAATGAATTATCAGTTTATGTACATCTTTGCCGTGTGGAGTATCTTTGTTTACGTTCAGCTGCTGCGGATAGAGATCAGGAACACATCCGGACTTACCCTGATGATGTTTTACCTGGCCGGGTGCCTGATGCGCGTCGGCATCGGCGGGTATAATTCGGCAGTCAAGGGATTGCATCATGCAAATATATATTATATACTGAATAACGTCTCGGATTATGTTTTTGAGACTTCTATCCTGATGAATATTTCATATATGCTGCTGATTGCCTCCTTTACGTTTTTTACGAAGAAGATAAATACCGGCATCGAACTGTCCGGCTACATCCAAAAGTATAATACATTTGCCGGTGCAATCGCCCTGTACCTGTTATCGTATGTGATCAAACTGTTTTCGGATCTGTCATTTTCCGATACCCTGAACAGCATACTTAGCGAATTAAGTACGGTTGCGCTGCTGCTGCTCGCGTTTACCTGTGTGCATAAATACAACCGCGTACGGTTTTCCGTATTTTTACTTTTCATAGTGATCGACACTGTCGTGGCCATCTTTTTGGGATTTTATAAGGTAAAAATCATTTTACCGTTCGTTTTCCTTATTTTATATTACTACCTGAAAAACAGGCATACCGGAAAGCCTGTCTTTTCATTGAATCTGATCCTGTCCGGCCTGTGTCTGGTTACATTCCTGCTGTTTTTTGTCTATCCGTTTATGAATGAAAAGAGGGAACGTTCCGGATATGATCCGTATATCGGGAGCGCGACAAAGGAATATTCCAGCCTGGAAATCATAGACGACCTTTTTGCCGGGGAAATAAAATATACACAGGAAGACAAGACGTCCGAACAGTTTATCAACAGATTGGATGCGGTTACGACTAATGCCTTTTTCTATAAACATGCCGATGCATTTGAAAAATATATTTATCATTTCATAAAAAGCACGATACTCGTTTCCATACCTAAAGCAGTCTATCCCGACAAGCCGCCGAATGATATCGGATTAACGGCTACTTCATTAGCCAGAAGCGGAACGCTGAGTCCCGTGAATGAGACCTCCTATACCTACATCGGTTTTTTTTCCAGCTCGTACCTGATCGGAGGAACAGCGGCTGTTGTCGTGATGTGTCTGCTGAACGGCTTTATCTATGCAAAACTGTACGGTTATATATTGAATCATATCCTGAATCCCTTTGCCCTGCTATTGCTGCTAAAAATTTTGCTGGATGCATTCGCGGCCTGCGAGGAAACAACGACCGGAGGCATCGGTTCATGGATCTCATACCTGATGATCCTGCTGCTGACGGCAGTGACAAATTTTATATTCAAGAACGTGAAATAAATAACATGTAATGGATTCCTGTTTCATAATCAAAAGTGCTGAAAGAGTGGCAAGCACCGGTTTTCCATATTATTTTGATGCAAGGTATTATTTAGATACCACCCGGTATTATCTTGCCATGTCACGATGTTATTTAACACTGTCACGGTGTTATCTTGCCATGTCACGGTATTTTTTAACACTGTCACGGTGTTATTTTGCTATGTCACGGTGTTTTTTAACACTGTCACGGTGTTATCTTGCTATGTCACGGTGTTTTTTAACACTGTCACGGTGTTATTTTGCTATGTCACGGTGTTTTTTAACACTGTCACGGTGTTTTTTAACAAGTGTGCGGTATAGTTTTTCATTATTTAAGAATGTGAAGGATGCATATCCTGCATACAGTTGATAATTTTTATGCGGAGTTGGGAGGCGTTGCAGCGTGTACTTACGATCTCGTAGCCGGCCTCAATGACATCGGGTGCGGGAGTGACACCCTGTCACTGTCGGACGGAAAGCATTGCCTGACCGGAAACGGCGAACACTGGATGAAGCTGCTGCCGGATGATGCGAAAACGCCTTTCCGTTATTCCCGCGCCATGAAAGACTTTCTGGAAAAGGAAACGGATTACGGTTTGTATCATACAAACGGCTTGTGGCTTTACTGCAATCATATAACGGCAAAGGTAGCCCGGAAGAAAAAAAAACCGTATGTCATATCCCCGCATGGAATGCTCTATTCCAAGGCCCTCTCCCGTTCTTCCTGCAGGAAAAAAATGATTACGCTGCTGATGTTTGGAAAAGACCTCCGCCATGCCGACTGCATACACGCAACGTGCAGGCAGGAACTGGAATCTGTACGCCGGGCCGGATACAGCGCTCCGGTAGCTGTCATTCCCAATCCGGTGTGTATGCAAATGGACGGAGCATTTTCCATGACGGATAAGGGCACCGGACGTTTGGGCTTTTTGGGAAGATTACATCCCATAAAAAAAATAGAGCGTTTAATCCGGGCTTTCGCGACGCTGGACCGGAAAGATGCGGAACTTATCATTATGGGAAGCGGCGATGACGAATATGAAGCGTATTTAAGAAAAGAGGCGCTCCGGCTGAATCTCCGGAATGTGGTGTTTACCGGCTTTGTCGCAGGCCGGGAAAAGTACAGGCTGTTATCTTCACTGACCGCCCTGTTCGTACCGGGTGATTTTGAGAGCTTCGGGATGACCGTGCCGGAAGCGCTAATGATGAAAGTACCGGTTATGGCCGGACTGGATACTCCGTGGGAAGAATTGAATACCCGTCAGTGCGGATGGTGGGTAGCAAACTGTGAGGAATCGATTGCCGTAACAATGAAAAAAGCGCTGTCCCTTTCGGAGCAGGAGCGTAAAATAATGGGGGAAAACGGCCGCAGCCTCGTGCTGGAACACTATACCGCCGATAAAATCGCTCTAAAAATGAAACGCTTATACGACTGGATTTTATACGGTGGAGAAAAACCCGGTTTTGTCTATTGAATGTACAAAACAACCCTAATCCGGCGAAAAAAAAATAGCATGATTGATTTGTCAAAATACCAGAACCCGTCAGGACGCAGGCATCGGTTCATCAGATACATCTGGTCTGCCGTATGGTTTGTTTTCGCAAGACCCTTGCCGAGAAGCGCCGGAAGCGGCTGGAAACGTTTCCTGCTGAAACTGTTCGGGGCGAAGATTCACCGGACAGCGGTTGTCTATTCTTCCGCAAAGATTTATTACCCTCCCAATCTGGAGATGGGAGTCTGTTCCTGCCTGGCGCCCGGGGTGGAGTGTTATAACGTGGCACCCGTCATTATAGGCGCAAACGTGACGGTTTCCCAGAATGCCTGCCTGTATACCGCCTCACATGACATATCCGACCGGCTGTTTCCCTTGACGACAGCTCCCGTCACGATAAAAGACCGGTCATGGATCGCTGCCGGTGCGTTTATCGGCATGGGGGTCACCGTTGGGGAAGGCGCCGTCGTGGGCGCGCGCTCAGCTGTTTTCAAAGATGTTCCGCCATGGACGGTTGTGGGTGGAAATCCGGCAAAAGTGATAAAAAGAAGAGAATTAAAAAATTAAATATGCTGGACTTATCGGTAATTATTCTCACTTATAACGAGGAGATACATATACGCCGCTGTATAGATAACATCAGGAATCTTGCAAAAGATATTTTCATTGTCGATTCTTTTTCCACAGATAAGACGGTGGAGATCGCACTTGAATATGAGAATGTTTCCGTACTGGAAAATAAATGGGAGAATAATTATGCCCGACAGTTTAACTGGGCTTTGGATCATTGTCCGGTAAAAACCCAATGGGTATTGCGGCTTGATGCGGATGAGTATTTTACACCGGAATTAGTAAAGGAAACAGAAGCCCGTTTGTCCGGACTGGATAATCATATTACAGGTATTATTTTAAAACGCCGGCATGTTTTTTTAGGAAAATGGATCAAACGGGGTACTTATCCGGTAAAACTTCTCCGCCTGTTCAGGTATAAAAAAGCAGTATGTGAACAAAGACTGATGGATGAACATATTCAGTTGCTGGAAGGCGATCTTTTAGAATTTGAAAATGATTTTGTGGATCATAATCTGCATGATATAAGTTGGTGGACAGAAAAACATGTCGGTTATGCAATACGGGAAGCTGTGGATTTATTGGATATGGAATTTGGTTTTTCCAATAACAACAGTGTGATGAAAGCAGGTGATCAGGCTGAAAGGAAAAGGAAGAAGAAAAAATCGTATGCATCAAAGCCTCTGTTTATTCGCTCTTTTCTGTATTTTATTTACCGGTATATCGTGAAGCTTGGATTTCTTGAGGGGAAAGAAGGCTTTTTATGGCATTTCCTGCAAGGCTGGTGGTATCGCACATTAGTGGATGCTAAAATATTTGAGATAAAAAAACACTGCCGGAATGATAAGGATGAAATTAAAAAATACATTGCTCAAAAATATCATATTATGCTATGAAACATCCATGACCTGAAAGATAGCAAAGGGAATGGAAACTTTTTAACGTGAAAGCGAAAACAGATGAAAATTTCTATCATAACGATTGTACATAACGGTGCCGAAACAATCTCCCATACGTTTGACTCGATCCTGAGACAAACGTATAAAAATATTGAGTATATTGTCGTAGACGGGGCTTCGACGGATCATACCGTGGATATTATAAAAGCGTACGAGCCGGCATTCGGCGGCTGCATGAAGTGGATCAGCGAACCGGACAGGGGGCTTTATGATGCCATCAACAAAGGGATCGGTATGGCAACCGGCGATGTGGTCGGCTGTCTTAATTCGGACGATTTTTATACGCGTGACGATGTTCTTTCCGTTGTTGCGAATACCTTAAAGGATGAACGTATTGATGCTGTCTTTGGGGATGTTCATTTTGTAAAACCGTATAATCTGGATAAATGTGTGCGATACTATTCATCCAAACGCTTTCATCCGCATTTTTTGCGCATCGGTTTTATGCCTGCACATCCCTCTTTTTATATAAGACGCCGGTGCTATGAAAAATATGGCATCTATTCACTGGATTATACGATTTCTTCCGATTTTGATTTAATGGTCCGGTTCTTTTATAAACACCGATTAGCATACAGGTATATACCCATGGATTTTGTTACGATGCGTACGGGAGGCACGTCAACAAAAAGCATTAAATCACGTATACAACTGAATAAAGAAGATATAAAGGCGTGCCGCAAGTATGGCGTTTATACAAACTGGGTCTATATGCTTTCGCGGTACTGTTACAAAATAAAAGAATTTATCACTCATTCTTAGCTTCCTGCCACAGTTGGTTGTTATTTTCAAAAAGTCCTTTGAGGGCAAGCCGTTGTTTTTTGGTCAGTATTTTGGTTGCGAAGCTATTTTCGTGGCGTTTCAGGCGGTGAAAATCGGAACCGGCATAGTCGTAGTATCCGTTTTTTAAAAGTTTCGTTCCCTTCTCTTTGGCATACTGTCCGTATGCGCCGGTCAGGGAGAGGTAGTTCAGTTGAAACAGCACCCCCTGATTTTTGAGGTACCTGTAATCGCGGTCTTCCATGTACCGGTAACGCTCCGGGTGGGCCAACACCGGCGAATATCCGTCTTCCATCAATGTTTCAAGTATGCGGGTGAATCCTGCCGGCGGCAGCATATAAGAGGTCTCAACCAGCACATGCCGGTCGGCATACGCCAGAAGACCTTCCTCTCTGTGCTTTTCAAATGCCGCTTCCAGCATATATTCGGCTCCGGGTTTTAACTCGGGGATATCTTCCACTTTCTCTTCGTTCAGGCGTTTGATAAAAGCATCAAACTGTTCCGTCAGGTATGTGCGCGTATTTTTCCGGAGGTCGGACATCACGTGCGGTGTCAGATACATGCGGCATACACCTTTTTCCTTCAGCCAGTGCAGTGTTTTGACCGCGTCTTCATACGTTTTAATTCCGTCGTCGACACCAGGAAGCAGATGGCAGTGAATGTCAGTCATGCCATCTAACAGTCCGGATTTCAGGTATGACTTTTTGATTTTAAACAGATTCGGCAAGCCCATAAAAATACCCCCTTACTTCCCGTCCCCGTCGTTCCCGTAACCATAGCCATATCCGTAACCGTATCCATAGCCGACACCGGATCCTACTCCATTCAGGATAACCGCCATGTTTTTCAGTTTTTCTTCACGGTGCAACTGTTCTATTTCAGGCAGCATCCGGCGGTCCATTTTGCCGGTGCGTATGATATAAAGCGTCAGGTCTGTCACCCGGTTGGAGATCATCGCGTCGGCTACCATACCTGCCGGTACGTTGTCGATAACAATAAAATCATACATTTCGCGTAACGCCCTGATCAGTTCGTCCAGGCGCGGACTCAGGAGCAATTCGGCCGGGTTGGGCGGTTCCGGGCCTGAGCGGATGATGTCAATATTCGGATAATCCTGATCCTGAATAATGAGGGATTCTACTTTAGTCACAATTTTGGACAGATAGCTGGTCAGACCGATATCATATCCTTCAATATTTTTGCGCGTATCCATCCCTTTGCCGAGTGTGCCCTTACGGATATCCATATCAATCAGGATCACTTTTTTGCCGGTCATGGCGAGGCTTACGGCCAGGTTGGACGACACAAACGTTTTTCCGGAACCGACATTTGTCGAGGTGGTTGTGATCACTTTCAGGTCATCCTGTTTTACACGCATAAAATCCATATTGGTACGGATAATGCGAAAGGCTTCGGAAATCGGATCGCGTCCGCTTTCTTTGACAATAACATTGGGTACGCTTTTTCCTTTTCCTCTTATTTTTTTGAAAGGTACTTCACCCAGGAACGGAATAGACAGGATCCTGCGTAAATCTTTCTGTCCGCGAACCGTTATGTCGGAAAGCATCATAATATAAAGGATGCCGGACGGAATGGCCAGGCCGATCATCAACGCAGCCATCAGGATAATCATCCTGCGCGGGGCGACCGGGGCGGTCAAGCCTGTAGCGGGGTCGATGATGCGGGCTGTGCTTTCGGTAATGGCTTTATTGATCGCATTTTCTTCGCGTTTATTGAGCAGGTAAAGGTATAATTCTTCCATGACTTTCTGTTCACGGCTGATGCTTGTCACCTCTGTCTGCTGCTTGGGAACGGCGGAAATACGCGCCCGTGTCCTTTCCGTGCGTGCGTTTACGCTGCGCAGCTGTATGTCGAGGTTCACGACCAGGTTATCCACCGCACGCATGATATTCTGGCGCATGGCAGTCAGGTTATTATTCAAGTCCTGCACCACCGGATTCCGTTCGCTGCTGTTTTCGATCAGGCGGTTACGTTTAAGCAACGTTTCATTATAATTTAATATTTGTCCTTCCACATTCATATCATCCACTCCGGAGTTTGACGGGATCAGTTCGGTGCCGGTAGACGGATTTGAGAGATAATTGCGTATGTAAGTAGCCATCGAGCGCTGGTTTTGCAACTTGATGACTTCCCTGTCCGATTCGCTGCTTTCCTGCAGGGCAATCTGTGCATCACTCTGGATATCGGTCAGCTGGTTCGTTGTCTTGTAAGACTGGATTCGTTGGTCGATATGGCCGAGTTCCTGTTCAATAATAATCACGCGCTCGTTAATGAAATTTTCCGTATGGACAGCCATTAAGTTTTTGTCATTGATGGCTTCTTCATTGTAGATAGCTATGACCGTATTCAGCAAGTCTTCGGCCCGCTGTACGGATTCATCTTTTATCGACAGATTGACCACGGAGGTTTGCTTGTCCGCCAGATTGACCATTAATGCATTCCGGTAGTTGTTGCTCACTGCTTTCCGGTTGAATTTGGTAACCGAAACCGGTTTGTCGAACCAGGTTTTATTATACCACAAGGTCGGGGTCGCCACCATCTTTCCCACCGGCGTATTCACCGTATCATCCAGATGCGCCACCATTGTCTGGTTGTTTTCCACGCCTTTGGTCTTGAAATCCCAAAGGGCAACCTCCTCATTGGGAAGAAGCTTCGCCTTAAATGTAACCCACTGCGTGTCTTCAATATCCTGAAACGTGAAAGCAACGGGCGAGTTGGTATAGAGTTCCTGTGTCCGCAAGCCGTCCATTACCGTATAGCTCAGGTCCAGATTGAGGCGGCGTACCGCTTCGTCCATCAGGGTCTGGCTCTTAAAGACAATCATTTCGTTATACACGTTACTTTTGCCTTCAAAGATGGAAAGATCCTGAAACATGGCCGTTTCGGCGCTGCCGGTTTTATCGTCCTTAATAAGCACCGTCGCCTTGCGTTCATAAATCTGAGGAGCCCACATCAGATATATAACCGCAACAGCCGCACATAAGATGATAGAGATGATAAACCAGTACCATTTGCTTAGGACAATGCGGAATATATCATGCAGATTAATGGTAGAATCTTCCTCTTGACGATAAGATTCTCTTCGGTTGATGGATTGTTCGTTCATTGTTATTTTTAGTTATTTACTGACATTTATAATCACACTTGTCGCCGTCAATAAGACGGATACGATTGACAGCCACACACCCACACTGTTATTCTGGTTGATATTGCTTTGCTGAATCCTTCGTTTGTTCGGTTCCACATATACAATATCATTTTGTTGGAGATAGTAGCAGGGCGACTGGAAGATCTCGGTACTGGAAAGATTATGGTACAGGATGGTACGCTGTCCTTTAAATTCACGTATGACGGCCACCCGGTCCCGGCGACCGAAAATGGTTAAATCTCCGGCCATGCTCAGGGCTTCCAGCAGGGTAATACGCTCGCCTGTAATGTTAAAGCTTCCCGGCTGATTGACTTCTCCCTGCACGGATACTTTGAAATTCAGAAAATTCACCGTTACAATCGGATCTTTTAAAAGGCCGTCCTTCAGTTTTTCCTTGACAAGATCACGCAGTTGGTTTCGCGTCAGTCCTTCTACCTGAAGTTTCCCCAGTATCGGAAAGTCTATGGTTCCTTCCTTATCGACCAGGTATCCCAGCACGCGCTGCTGTCCGTAACTGTCTCCTCCCACGTAATAGCTTGCCATCGGGAGGTTAAACGGCAAGGCGGCTTCGGTAGCCTGGCTGTTTACCATAATCGCAAGCAGGTCATCCTGGTGGATATAGACTTCATATTTTTCAACATCTTTATATGCTTTGTAATTTCCCGCGTCCTGAAAATAGACAACACCTTTAGGCGTACTGCATGAAGACAGTAGCAGGATCAAAAACGATACAAGGAAAAATCCTATTATTTTCATGTTTTATTCTTTTTTTATGCAACTGGAGGCCACAAAGGTAAAAATTATTTTTTAACTGTCAACAATTTATGCCTTATGTTATTATTTTTTATTTTAGCCTTTTTAAGGGAGCGACACTTTCGGTATTTACGCAGACAGTCGCCCTTAGTTGCGGAATATGCAGCAGGATGTATTTCTTTTTTATCTTTATGATCTCTCCGGAGCGGTGCTTCAAAGATCCGGTGAGTATTTCCACTTCGTCGCCCTGACAGAGGACTCTGCCTGACGCCTCGCTGATAAACGTTTGAATGGCATCGATTTCCTGCTGGCTGATTTTAGCCGGCTTCCCGTCGTAAAATACGATTTTGACCACCCCGTTGACGCTATTCATCCGAAGGATTTCAGACTCCCTGCATTTTACAAAAATATAGGAATTAAACAAAGGCAGGTCTACCATCTTTACGCGGTCGGACCAGACACGCGGTGTCCGGTGCAGGGGCAGGTAAGATTCAACACCGCTTAGATCCAGTTTCTCTTTTACCCGTTTTTCTGCCCGCGGCTGGGTATAGAGGGCGTACCAGTTGGCCCCGGGTCGGGGACGGGGGCCGGCCGCATGTTCCGGAATTGCAGTTGTGGTTATGTCCGTCATTTTTCAGTCATTCAATTGTATCAGTGCATCGGAGGGTATGTCTGTCGTGATAAAGTCGGCGCCCCGGTCCGTCATTTCCCGGATCAGGGAAGGGTCGTTTACCGTCCAGACGTTAATGCCCAGGCCCAGTTTTTTGGCTTCCTTAAACCATTGCGGGTTTTTACGCATGACATCAAAATGATAGTCAAGCCCGGCGAATCCGAGTTTCTTAAGTTCTTCGGGAGACAGTTCTCCATTCAGGTAATAGACCGGAATCTCCGGCGCCAGGCGTATGAGTTCTTTGCCGGCATCCAGGTTGAAGGTGATAAATTCGGTCCGGAAAGTCAGCCGTTTTTCACGGATCATCTCTACCGAGCGGCGTGCAGCTTCGCGGTTATGTTCCGGCGTTGCGTGGGGTTTAAGTTCAAAAATAAGGCGGATATCCGAATTTATTCTGCGCGCCGCTTCCAGAAATTCGCGTAAAGTAGGGAGACATTCCCCATTGGGCAGTTTGAGGTCTTTCAGACAGGAGTACGGAACTTCCTGGATTTTCATCCCCTGGACGGTGTTGTCATGGAATAAGACAAGTACGCTGTCGGACGTCATGTGCACATCAAATTCGGAGCCGTACGCCCCGATTTCAGCCGCGCGTTCGAATGAACGTATCGAATTTTGGGCGGAACCGTACGTTTGCCAGTAGCCGCGGTGGGCGATCACTTTCGGTGTATCCTGTGCCATTAAAGGCCATGCAACAGCTAAAGTAAATAAGATCAGTTTCAGTTTGTTCATCAGTTGGTTTATTAATTGTTTTTTTTATTATACTTATCGCAAATCGATGATTTCGACATCCGGATATTCATTTTCCGGAAAGGTGAATGACTGATCCGGATGACCGGAGTCTTTTATCTCTTTTATATGAATGGTGTTACGCATGTTATTTCGCATCGTTACGACCAGTTTGGCGGGTAATGATGTGTTTTTTTCGATCTGTATTTCGATTTTCTCAATGTCTTCCTTTTTCTTCGGAACCAGCGCAATATCATAAGCTGTTTTGGCGTTAGAGGAAGTGCTTTCCCCGATATAGGACACATTGAAGTCTTTCCGGTAGCCCTGCAATAAAATCATCGGGTTGAGAAATTGAAGGTCGCTTCCTGTGGGAGTGCTGATATTGACCTCTCCGGTTCGCAGTATGTAAGTCCATTGTGTCGTTCCGTCAAACCAGGTCATCATTTCCGGCGTTGTTAACCTGAACTTGTCCGCTTTCATACTCATGGCTCCTTCAAAACTCTCGGAGACGCCGTTTTTTTCCGACCGTATGTTTGCTGTAAATTGAATCTCCATCCCACTCCACTGTTTGTACAGTTGCGATGTTTTTTCAAGAATGGACCGGGCGTCGACCGTTTGCGAATATGTACTGCCGGTTATCGCAATGAACAGCAGGGTGACGGCAAGCGTTATTTTGTATACTGAATTTTTCATACGCAATATATCTTTGTTTTACATCCTGTCCAGTTTCTGTTTCAGGGCATGCTCATCCGCGATCAGCACCCGGCGACATTTTTTGCCGTCGAAGACGCTTACGATGCCGGCAGCTTCCAACTGATCCATGAGCTGTCCGGCGCGGTCATATTCTATCGCGAATTTTCGCTGGATAAGGGCTGTTGAAGCCTGTTGCTGCAATACAGTCAGACGGGCGGCTTCTTCGAAAAGAGGGTCGCGTCCGTCCTCCGGTTCTTCGTCCGGGACTTCCGGCAACGGGCAGACAGTTTCAAAACCGACTTGGTTACTTATGTGATTGACGATATTTTCAATCTCATCCATACCGACCAGCGCGCACTGTACGCGGTGCAGACCGCTGCCATGCGAGAAGATCATGTCGCCGCGCCCGGCCAGTTTATTTGCATCCGGAGCGTTCAGGATGACGCGCGAATCAATCACGGAGGATACTTTGAAAGCCAGGCGGGCCGGGAAGTTCGCCCTTATCGTGCCGGTAAGAAGATCTGTCGAGGGACGTTGCGTGGCTATAATCATGTGTATACCCACAGTGCGGGCTTTCTGCGCAATACGGATCACCAGCAGTTCCATTTTTCTGCCGGCAATCATGATGAGGTCGCTAAATTCGTCAATCACGACAATGATGTAAGGCATAAACTGATCGGGATTAAAGCGACGATTGTATTCCGAAGCAGTATAGACACGGGCTTTTAGCAGCCGTTCGTAACGGTTATCAATTTCACAGCAAAGCGATTTGAGGGTCTTGATTACGTCATTAGAGTCGGTGAGAATCGCATTTTCTATCCCCGGAAGTTTGACCAGGTATTGACGCTCAATATTTTTATAAATGTTGAATCGGGCTCCTTTCGGATCGATGAATACGAATTTCAGTTCCGCAGGATGCTTCTTATAAAGCAGGGAGGTAATGATTACATGCAGGCCGGTGGATTGGCCCTGTCCCGCGGCTCCGGCGACCAGCAGGTGAGGCATCTTTGCCAGGTCGAACAGAAAGACCCCGTTCGTTACTGTGCGTCCCAGCGCGACCGGCAGCTCAAAGTTCGATTCCGAGAACTCGCGGGATGCGACGACCGATTCCATTGATACGGTCTGCGGGTTTTTGTTAGGTATTTCGATTCCGATCGTGCCTTTACCGGGTATCGGGGCAATGATGCGTATGTCCGGCGCCGTCGAAAGACTTGATGCAATGTCATCGTCGAGGCATCTGACTTTAGCGATGCGCACGCCTTTTTCCGGCACGACTTCATAAAACGTTACGGTCGGTCCGACGGTCGCCTCAATGGAGACCGTGCGGATACCGAAATCTTCCAGTGTTTTTTTGATACGTTCCCGGTTGTCATTCAGTTCGGCCCTGTCGACCGGCTGGTCCGGCTGTTCGTACTTTTTTAATAAACTTAATTCCGGGAACCGGTAGTCGAAGAAGTCAGGGCGGGGGGGATCAGATACGCCCGGGCCGCGCCTGTCATTCGTGAATGAATCCATATTTTTATCTTCTACAGTTTGTGTTTTACATCGTATTCAGTTTCTGTTCCAGGGCATATTCGTCCATGATCAGCACCTGGCGGCCTTTATTGCCGTCGAAGGGGCTTACGATGCCGGCTACTTCCATCTGGTCCATGAGCCGTCCGGCACGGTTGTATCCGATGGAGAATTTCCGCTGGATGAGGGAGGTGGAACCCTGTTGCTGCAGGACGATCAGCCGGGCGGCTTCTTCAAAAAGCGGATCGCGGTTTGACAGGTCAACAGGTGCGTTTCTGCCCGCCTGAGCTTCGTCCAGGATTTCCGGCAGTTTGTACGCCGTCTCAAAACCGGCCTGGTCACCTATATATTTGGCAATACTTTCAATCTCGTCCGTAATGACCAGCGCACACTGCACGCGCTGCGTATCATTCCCCTGCGAGAATAGCAGGTCGCCACGTCCGACTAACTTGTTTGCTCCCGGAGTATCCAGGATGGTTTGCGAATCAATCCTCGATGATACTCTAAAAGCCAGGCGGGCAGGGAAATTAGCCTTTATCGTGCCGGTAATGATATTCGTCGTGGGACGCTGCGTGGCAATAATCATGTGCATGCCTACAGCGCGGGCTTTCTGCGCGATGCGGGCTATCGGCATTTCGATTTCCTTGCCGGCCGTCATGATGAGGTCGCCGAACTCGTCAATCACCACCACGATATAGGGCATAAACTTATGTCCTTTCTCGGGGTTAAGCTGGCGGTCTATGAATTTTTCATTGTATTCCGAGATATTGCGGACGTGGGCTTTCATCAGCAGATCGTAGCGGTTATCCATCTCCTTGCAAAGCGATTTAAGGGTCTCAATTACGTTATCGGGATCGGTGATAATCGCATTGTCCATATCCGGCAACTTGGCCAGGTAATGGCGTTCGATATCTTCATAAATATTAAACTCGACCATTTTCGGGTCGACGAGTACAAATTTCAGTTCCGCAGGATGTTTCTTATACAGCAGGGAGGTAATGATTACATTCAGTCCGACGGATTTGCCCTGTCCCGTCGCTCCGGCGATCAGCAGGTGAGGCATCTTTGCCAGGTCGACCATAAAGACGTCGTTCGTTATCGTACGTCCCAGGACGATCGGCAATACATATTTCAATTCCGAGAACTTGCGTGATGCAATGACCGATTCCATAGATACGATCTGCGGGTTTTTATTGGGCACTTCAATTCCGATCGTGCCTTTACCCGGCATCGGTGCGATGATACGTATGCCCAGCGCCGAGAGGCTCAGGGCAATATCGTCTTCAAGCAC
>JAISCL010000276.1 GCA_031265585.1 Tannerella sp.
TGTCCTTTTGATAAATCCGTATGTTTCCAGCGGTTTCAAATAGTTTTGACGGAAAAACGCTACATTTTTATAGGCAAAAAGTTCCGTTAATTCGTCTCTTGATATGGGCGAGCCTGAAATCAGCAATATGGTGATTATATATTGTAATTTTTTATCCGGCAATCCGGTGATTTTCTTGACCGGACTTGATTCCGACTTGGTACGTGATTCATCCGGACCTGGTACGTATCCATTGTTACATTTTTGATTTTCAAGCATATTTGATTTTGTCGACTTGGTACCAAGTTTCGATAAACCTGGTACGAACTCCGTGTTTTTCCCAATCCAGCATGATACCAGAAATGCAATTAGCTCTTCCCAATTCATTCTGTGAAGATGTTCGTCTATTTCGATATTTTTCAACGATTCGGCAAGTTTCGGTAACCATTTTTCGCCTAATTCCAGCCATTTAAACCATTCACCGGTGAAGTTCGACATCGTATAATGCGTCAGCGGAATAATTGTCCTGAACAAAGGTTCGTCTATGAATACAGGCGACGTTTTTTCGACATAATGAGGCAGATAATTTCGCGTATTCCGGATGCCGGAGCCGATTTCGTCAGCCCAGCCCAGGGCTGTAAAAAATTTGCGGATATTCGGATTTTTCGGATGCGGATTGAATTTATCCAAATCCATTATGCCATTGAAAAAGGGATTGTTCGGGTTCAGCGTCCGCACGGCGTCTTCTTCTATAATCAGTTCTGTTGCTGTTGCGTCCGTATATTCTCGATGAACAATGATATTCCCTATGATTTCCCTGAAAATCTTATCCCGCAAATCAATCCGCTGGTCGTTTTCCATGTAGAATTTTTCAGGCAGATGCCGGTTGATAAATTCTTTCAGTTTCAGATAAGTATCGATCAGATTGGTACGCAAAGTAAGCCGGTCGTCCCAGCGATCTTTGTTTTTGATACGCACCATTGCCTCAACCTTATAAGCAGGAAGCAGATTTTGAATGGTCAGGTCTTTCCCGAAAAGAAGAGCGGCAGCCAGAGTAAAGCCTTCTCTGCTCTGTTCGTAGTCGTTACGGTACAGCACGGCATCGCGCAGCATTTGCATATTATCGACCGTCAGCCAGGGATGGTCGCTACGGTTGCTGCGTATCAGGTTTCGCGCCTTGGCGAATATCGCTTCGTCCAAATCCGACATTTGCAATCCGGGATAAATATGCGTTTCGGTGTAAATCGTCCCCTTTTTCAGGAAAAGTCCGCGGATTTTATGCTGATTTCCCGTAACGTCCATATCCGTTTCGTATTCGCGGATATAAATTCTCCCTGCATGGTCGTGCACCTGTGAACTTGCAGGCACCTGTATCACGATAATTGTTTTTCCATTAAAATCAATCGCCACGGGATTCAAGTACATTACAGGGTTTATATTGTCTTTTGAATTAAGCGCCGTAATAATATTTTTAAGAAATTTCACCCTGTTTTCGGGGCGTATTCCCGTAATATTTTTTTCATCATCCACGCCCAGTATGATATAGCCGCCGTTCGTGTTGGCGAAACTTACAACCGTCTCGTACAGCGACGCAGGCACTTTCTCCTTCGCTTCTTTAAATTCGACGGAAACGCCCTCGCCCTGTGCGATGATCCTGTCAATGTCCAACTGTGTCATAAAAAAATTTTGTTACAAAGATACTGCCATTTAAACGAATCGGCAAATCCTTACCGAATGGCACACTGTCACCAGCGGTGGTGTGCCCGTCGCTTTCGGGAAGGACGACGCCGCGGGCGCAATCCCTGCGAACCTCTTCGACCGTCGGCCCGGTTTGCGCCGCGACTGTCGTTGCCATACCGGACAAAAAGATGATAATAATTAAAAACCTGTTCATTTGACGGTTGTTTATTTCATATTTATTTCGGGAATTATTTTTTCAACCATTTGTCGAGGAATGGCAGGACAGGAGTAACTCATATTCTCACATTTTCATATTATTTTTTGTGTATCACTTGACGCCCCAGGTTTTGTTCGGTTCGGGACCCAGCCAGATTTCGAGCGTTCCGCCGGATGCGAAATCCCTGTGCGGAAGCTGAAACGAGTTGTGCGGTTTGCCATTCAGGGCGGCTTTCTGGATATAACAGTTCGACTCCGAGTTGCCGTAAGTCCTGATTTTGAACGTCCCGCCCGTATAATAATCGGGATTCAGGCGTATCGTAATCTCGTCGAATACCGGACTGGTGAGGTCGTACATCGGGTTCAGGTCGTTTGTTCCGCGTATGTTGAACAGTCCGACAGCCATCAGCGCGCTGACGCCGCCCATCTGACCCTGATCTTCGTCGTGTCCGCCGTATCCCCTGTCGGGCGTGACGGCGCCGTAAGCCTGCTGTTTGACTTTCCGCACCCAGTACTGCGTCAGCCAGGGTTTTCCGGCATGACTGAAGACGTGGGCGTTGGAACATCCCGGCTGGTTGGCGTAACTGACGTAGCCGCTGCCGTATCCGAAGACAAAATCGTCCTTGTCGGATTTTTCAAAGGCTTCGTTCAGCTTGCTGCACAGGGCGTCGTTTCCGCCCATCAGCGCCGCAAGTTCGGGTATGGCGTGCGACAGCGACCATGTAGCCTGCCAGGCGTTGGCTTCTATCCATCCGTGACCGCTTAGCGGGTCGCTGTGAAGCCACTGACCATTGGCGTCTTTGGGGAAAATCAGCTTCTGTTCGGGATGATACAGCTTTGTCCATCCCTGCGAGCGTTTCAGGTAGCGGGCGGCGTCTTTTTTCTTCCCCATTTTCAGCGCCATTTGCGAGAGCGACCAGTCCTGAAAAGCCAGTTCCAGCGTAACGCCCGCATTGCCGGGCAGGTAGCCGTTGTCGATATAGAACTGTACATCGTCGCCGCCCATCATTCCGCCGGGCCGGTGATTGTTTACCATCATCCGGTAGGCTGTTTCCGGCGATTTGCGGGTGAGGCAGCCTTTCATGTACGCCGAAACAATCAGGCTGGTCGCCGGACAGCCGGTCATTATATAGGAATATCCTCCGGCATTGGGTCCCCGCGGCAGCAATCCACCGTTTTCGGCATACTGAACCAGGCAGGCTGCCATGTCGTCGAGGACTTCGGGCCATGCCAGTCCCCAGAGAATATTCAGGTTCCACTGTGTCAGCCAGAAGGCGTCGGAATTGTAGATATGAAAACGGCTGCTCCCGTCGGGATTCTTCGGCAGGGTACGGACTTTGAGTACGGCGTTTTTTGTCGCCGAACCGGCCCGTTCGCCCTGCGTATAGTCGGGATAGTCGCCGGACAGGTCGTCAACTTTATGCCGTCCGAGCAGGACGTGCCACAGGTCGGTATAGAACTTGACCTGCTGCGCGTCCGTTCCGCCCTTCACGTCGATGCGTCCCAGATATTCGTTCCATACGTCCTGCGACGCTTTCCTGACGGCGTCGAAATCCCAGCCTGCACATTCGCCGTCCATGTTGCGGCGCGCGTTTTCGATGCCGGTATAGGAGATGGCAAATTTGACCTGAATCTCGTCTCCCGCCTTAACCTGATAGACGGCAGCGGCGCCGGTTGTCGGCGCGTCCTGATATCCGTTCCGGTTGTCCGGATTCCTCGGCGACGTTTCTTTTCCTCCTGTCAGCGACCGGATGCCGGGCAGTATTTTCTCCGCGTCCCATCCGTTGAGCTGTCCGAAAGGCCTGTCGAAACGTACGACGAAGAAGATGCGGACATTTTTCGGCCCTCCCCACAGCCGTCCGGTCGTGTTGAACGAGCCTTCGAGTTCTACGTCGCTGACGCGGGTCAGCCGCGCGTCGGTCATGGTGGTCGTGGAGACGTATCCTCCCAGATTCAGCAGTATTTGCGAGACAGCGTCGCGCGTATAGCGGAGACGGTAAAAGCTGACGCGCTCGGTTGCCGTCTGCTCGACCCAGATGCGGTAGTCGTTCAGGAACAGGCGGTGGTAGCCGGGCTGTACAATTTCGCCGTCATGAGCAAAAGCCGATTTCCAGCCCTGTTCACCCTGCGGGGGATTGACTTCGCCGGTGGTGGGCATCATCGTGAGACCCGACAGCATCCATCCGTGTACCTGCGGAAAACCCAGCACTTCCGTGGAGTTGTAGTTGTATCCGCCGCCCCACTGGTTTTTGTTGCGTGTCAGGGGAGCAGCGCCGATCATGCCGAAAGGCTGATTGCCGGTGATGAAGAAGAAATAGCGTCCCCGTGCGGTTTCGATGTACGGATCAACTTTGGAAATATAATCCGTACAGTCTTCCGTAGCGGGATAAACCTCAATTTCCGACAGTCCCAGCTTCAGGCCCTCGCCGTCGGTTACTTCAAACTTTACCCATTCGATCTTTTTGGGCGGGAAGTCCACTGTTTTTGCCCGTCCGTCATTCGGGATAGCGTGGACGTACAGGCAGGAGCCGTCGCTGAAATGCAGAACGCCTCCTGCGGTATGGCTGGAGGAGCTTGCACGGTCGTACAGAATGATCCTGTTGATGACGCGGGGCCTGTCCCATGTAAGCTGCACCCAGGGATAGTCGATATATCCCCAGGCCGCGAAGTGGCTTTTCGACGCCCATTCGTGGCAATTCTCCTCGCCGATTCGACCGTCGATTACATTGTCGCCGCCGCTGTCGGACGAAAGTTCCGACGAGACACTTACTTTGGCAAGCGGCGCGATATTGTGCGGCCCGGCAAAAAGATGCAGGCCGACTGCTCCGAAAACGAGCATAAAGATAAAACGTTGCATGTTCATGTTTCTAATTTTAATTATATTTTTCAAGCGATTCCGGCACAGGGATTAAATCCGGTATGATTTTCAGACAGACTGCATGTTCGCAGGGTTTCGTTTCGGGCAGGACGATAAGCAAAGCATCGTCTT
>JAISCL010000335.1 GCA_031265585.1 Tannerella sp.
GCCCAGGGGCAATCCTTCACTACAATTTGTATAAGGTCAAATTTATCCCTGACGGGTTGCTCCCCAGCATTGCCCGATTCCGTTTCTATTTGACGCCACAAAATTATTAACGATGAAAAATAACGACAAAATCCTCTGCGAAAATTTAGCAACACTTTTGTCCACTTGAACAAATGTCCTGAAAAAAAGCAACACTTTTGTCCATTATACCTCATAATTCATAATTTTCAAGATATAGCCTTTTCATCCGTTCCGGATCTACGTTCAACACCTCCCGCAGGTAATTTTCAATACTGCCGTGATCCTTTTTGATTTGTTCCAGGCCGGTTTGCAGGTATTGGGGTCTTACTTCCAGTAACGCTTTCATAGCCGGGAGCGAGTCAATAATCGCCCTGTATTTTTTCCCAATATATTTATTTGAAAGCATATAATCTTCGTAGATTGTTTCCTCATCCACCCCCAGCGATGCCAGGAACAGGGCGGCTCCCATGCCCGTACGGTCTTTCCCAGCCGTGCAGTGGAATACCAGCGGAAGCCGGTTCCCGTCCTGCAGGAGGGCAAAAAACGTCCTGTACCGCGCAATGATCCCGGGATCCGTAACAAACGAATAATTGATCCCTTCCATGAAACGTTCCCCGTTTTCGATGATATCATCTTCCAGCCCGTTCACACTGCTCTGATTTCCGGGCATAATGGGCAGCTCGTAGCGGTTAGCGACCGATGCTGGCATTCTGTCCGGCGCACTTTCCATCTCCTGCTCCGAACGGAAATCGACAACCGTACACAGCCCGATGCGATCCAGGTATTCCAGATCCTTTTCCGTCAGGTTCTGCAATTCGTCCGAACGGAAAACCTGTCCCCATTTAACTCGTTTGCCCGAAAGCGTCCGGTACCCTCCCATATCACGAAAATTAAAACAGCCTTCCATCGGAAGATGCCGTACCTGTTCCTTGTCACCCGAATGGCAGGCGGAAAAAAATAGTGTCATATGATCAGTAAATAATTCGTTGTTTTCATACGCTTTTCGTTTATCCGAAAATAACCGTTTTGTTCTTATACGCCAGCACTTTGCGTTCGATGTGCTTTTGCACGGCATGTGACAGCACCATCTTTTCCAGATCCTTGCCCTTGTTGACAAGATCCTCTATGCTGTCCTTGTGAGTAATGCGCACAACATCCTGTTCAATAATCGGCCCTGCATCCAGCTCGGTCGTAACATAGTGGCTCGTAGCGCCTATGATTTTCACACCGCGCTCAAAAGCGGCATGATAAGGCTTTGCACCGACAAACGCCGGGAGGAACGAATGATGGATATTGATGATCCTGTTCGGATATTTCCGGATCATATCCTCCGAAATAATCTGCATATAACGTGCCAGCACGATAAAATCAACATTATGTTTTTCCAGCAGTTCAAGCTCCTTCCGTTCCTGTTCCGCTTTGTTTTCCCTTGTAACGGGAAACAACTCGTAAGGGATGTCAAACCGTCTGGCCACTTCCTGCATATCCGGATGATTGCTGATGATAAGCGGAATTTTCACATTCCATTCACCGGCCGTGTACCGTGCCAGCATATCGTACAGGCAGTGCGGCATTTTCGACACGAAGATCGCCATGCGTGGCCGGTAATCCGAAAAATACAGCCGGAAACTGATATTATACTTCCGGGCATACAGCGTATTGAAATAATCCTCAATCTTTTCATCCGGGATCAGGAACTTATCCAGTTCCCATTCCATGCGCATAAAAAAAATATTCTCATTATGATCCACATGCTGATCCAGATAGATAATATTCCCGTTATTGATACTTATAAAATTGGTTATATCAGTAACAATACCCGCCCTGTCCGGGCAGTGCAACAATAATTTTGCCGTCTTCATATCGTTTTTTAAGGCACAAATGTAATGCAAGTTGATCAATTTACAAAATAAAAAGGATTCGGACAAAAAGTCGAAGGATTTTTTATAACTTTGGCAAAATTATAGTGAACAAATGACATCAATGCAAAGATATACTGTTTTGCATTAAATATTTATGGAAACATTATTTGAAAATAGCATTAAAACAGGATTTCCTTCTTTTTCCAAAGGAAACAGCGGAGTACTGTCAACAGAAAACTACGAGTCTGCGGCCAGGGAATTTTCTCCTGAGATTCTTTTTGCATTGGAAACGGCAAAAAACAAATTCGGCGCCGATGCCGTTTATTTCCGGTGCTTTTCCGATGAACGGGCGGCTATTCCGCAACTTTACCTGTTTGATTATACCCGGAAAAGATTAACAAAAGAAGACAGGAAACGGCATCATCTTCAAATGTGGAATGGCTGTCAGGTTCTTTTGATACCCGGAAAACGCCTGAAGATAAAAAAGATGTTTATGCCCTGGAAATTATTAAGTTGACGGCACAAACATCTGCTGATACGATAAAATCGTTTGCCGACGGTTTCTTCTGGGAAGAAAATGCCGGTCATTTCAAATTTGAAGAATCCGCTGTAAGAGATTTAATTTGGGGATTGAAAAAAGTGTACACGGATTTTCAAAAGAAATCGGGAATCGACAGCCATATCGTCTTAAAATTGCTGGTACAATGTCTTCTAATAAAATATCTGGAAGAGCGGGACGAAAAAAGTAAGAGTGGATATTTTGCCGTAAGCTATTTCAAAAGTCATTTTCAATGCAAAAACTTCTGTGATACGATTCGGCAGGGAAAATTACCGGACTTGCTGGATAAACTTTCTCAAGACTTTAACGGCAAAGTATTTGAATGGAATAAGGAGACGGAACAAAGCGCACGGTTTGCCATCCGACAGGCGGAAGTCAGAAAATTGGCCGACTATCTTGACGGCGACAATAAAGACAGTCAATATGTTTTATGGCGACTGTATTCGTTTGAACACTTGCCGGTAGAAGTTATCAGTTCCGTATATGAAGAACTGCTGACCAACAGCAAGGATATTGTTTATACCCCCGAAATGATTGTCGGCACTTTGGTTGATGAATGTATGCCAATAAGTAAGCCCCAGTCTGATTTTAAAGTGATTGACGTCAGTTGGTGTACAGTCACCCTTTGTATCTCAACGCATGGTCGCCAATAAACTGTCGTCCACATTTCCTGCACAAATAATTTTGCATCCCGTACGATTTCCAGCCATTCTTTTTTATCTTTGTGCTTTGGCAATCGGGACAATGGATGGTTATTGTTATTTGCATTTACAAAAAAACCAATTCAGCACCTGATTGCCAAATATTTACTGGAGCATACTTTTTACATCACCACCGAAAATTTTATCAGAACAATTGATTTGGACGATTACTTTTTCCAGCTCGCAAGAGAAAAATCGCAGATCATTTCTTTTGAAATTGAATTTTTTCACAGAGATACTATATTTATAATGCGGATATTGGCAAAAAAAAGATTTGCGAAAAACTGTCAAAATCAGGTTTGGGAAAAATAGATGACGTCTTGATATTTGAGCGAAGGGGAACAAGTATCAATGCTCCTTCTATTCAGAATGAGGCAGCTGTAAAACAATTGCTTTCTCTAAATCCCGATTCTTCCCTACTGCCCCTGAATCAGAAATTTCCCGTACTTTCAAGCAAGGGTGCAAAGCATATTTACGACTGGTTTTCTAAAAAAATAGATGTTATTTCGATTAACAGCGCAATTCCTGCACTCATTAATGTAATGTCGCAAAAACCTGAAATGTTGAATTTTGCCAACAACGTTTTTGAGAGTATCGGAATTGGTATTGAAACCGTAGAAATAAGTGATATCCTATTTGAAAAATGGATTGCCAAATCAAAAAATTCTACTGAATTGCAAGATATTATAGATAAGAATCCGCTGACTTTGAATAGAAGTATCAGTCAAATAAAAAACAGCAGAAAGGTTTTGAATATCGCCGTTCGGAAAGGTATAAAGACAGTGCAGGAGTTCCTGTTCGACCAGTCAGGGCCATCGGACTATCATAAAGAAACGAAAATCACTGCCCAGTCAGACGGAACAGTGCGATTGCTATTTTTGATACCTGCTTTATATGCCGCTATATATCAAAACAAAACTATTTTCATTGACGAAATTGATAACAGCATTCACCCGAATTTAATGTTTGAACTGTTGCGGTTTTATGCCAATATCAAAAGTAACGGACAGTTGATTTTTACTACACATACCACAAAATTGTTAAATCAGCAGGAGTTGATTCGCCCCGACGAAATCTGGCTTATCGAAAAATCGAAAGGTAATACGCGAATGCATTCTTTGAACGATTTTAAACTGCACAATACGCTGAACATCGAGAACGGATATTTAGACGGCCGTTATGGCGGAGTACCTGTAATGGATGAAATTATCCCGGTAGTATGAGAAGTTACGAAAAATCAAATTCTGAAAAACTCGCGATAATTCCGGCTCAAAAATTTGTGGACAAAACGGAAACGCTATTAGCGGTTTCAATCAGGGATGCAGGAACAAATTACAGAAAAAAAGACGGCATTTTGTTGCCGAAATCATTTTTTGTAATTGTTTCGGGCGGCGAAAAAACAGAACGCCTGTATTTCAAAATCATTTCAAATCAGGATAAATTTGTAAAAATACGGATTGAATTTATTGCCGACTCCAAGCGGCTGAATCCGAAAGGACTGCTTGAAACGGCAAAATATAAGCAGGAACATTACAAAACATGTCAGGAAAACGAAGCCGACAAAGTTTATATTGTGTCTGATGTGGATGATTTCATACCCGAACTCTTGAAAATAAAACTCGAATGTGATGCATTGAATTTCATTAATCATCAGCAATTCATGCTTTGAAATCTGGCTGTATTACGCCTGGTTTAATGAAATTGCAGGCTTTACTGTACCTGAAAACAAATCACAAATCAGCAGGAGTTTTAGACGCTGGATGCCAACTCATATCAATCCCGCAAAAGCGATTTTGAATATTGAGCAGAATATCGAAAATGCAAAAAAACATTACAAAGAAGATGAAAATGGCATTCCAGCCTTATTTTCGACTAATATGTTTTTGTTGGCGGAAGACTTTTTCCCATTGATTGAAAGCGAATTAAAAAGAATGAACGCAGAAACCGCACAAAAAAGTGAAAAATAAATCCGAAAGGCAATATCCGCAACTGCACCACTATCAACGAACTGATTTGCCTGTCGAACATGGATATGGACTGATATCGTTTTATTGTAAAGAAAAGAGCGGGTGCAGATACGACTGCATCTTATCTGTTGTGTTATAGAAGAAATTTACATGCGAGCGGAAAAGCACGAATGGACGAAAAGGGAAAATGAAAACCCGATGCGGGAATACTACGGAAAAAAGTGTAATTTTGCAAAATGATTTTTTAGTAAAATGGAATTGAAAACAGATTTATATTTGGGCGATTGCCGGGAAGAATTAAGGAAAATTTCCGATGATTCCGTAGATTTAATCGTAACATCACCGCCATACGCAGACCAGCGACAGTCAACTTATGGAGGCATAAGTGTGAACGGATACGTCGAATGGTTTTTGCCTGTTTCCAAAGAA
This sequence comes from Tannerella sp., assembly GCA_031265585.1. GTDB lineage: Bacteria > Bacteroidota > Bacteroidia > Bacteroidales > Tannerellaceae > Tannerella. The sequence continues at coordinate 5,540 of JAISCL010000335.1, forward strand.
CTTCTTCGGGTGCTGAAGCCCACGGGAACGTTTATTTTGAATATAAAGGAAAAAGTGGTTGACGGAGAACGAAGCACGTATGTAATGGAACTCATTCTCGAGATGAGAAAACAGGGCTGGCGCTGGACGGAGGAATTTATCTGGCATAAGAAAAACTGCTTCCCCGGCAAATGGTCAAATCGTTTTCGCGATGCGTGGGAAAGGCTTTTGCAGTTCAATAAGGAGAAAAAATTCAACATGTATCAGGATGCTGTCAGAGTCCCTGTCGGAGAGTGGGCAAAAGACAGGCTGAAAAATTTGAGTGAAACGGATAAAATTCGGGATAATGCAAAAAATGGCAGCGGATTCGGGAAGAACGTTTCCAACTGGCTTGGCAGGGAAACGGTTTATCCGACAAACGTGGTGCATTTAGCCACGGAATGTAACAATAAAAACCATAGCGCCGCTTTTCCGAGAGAATTGCCCGAATGGTTTATCAGACTGTTCACTCAGGAAAACGATACTGTCCTGGATCCGTTTATGGGTTCCGGAACTACGATAGAAGTTGCCAACCGGATGAAAAGAAATTCAATAGGAATAGAAATTGTCCCCGAATATTACGAAGAAGTCCGACAGCAATTTGCCCCGGTAGAAAATTATATAATGGAACCCGAAATAAAATATGAAACAGTTAAACATAAAAGACGTCACACAGTACGTTGAAGCCAATATCGGTGTATTTCACGAAAAACGAATAAGAAGTCTGGATCATTTGAAATTAGACAAGGTCTTGAAACGTAAGAATCCGTATTTGTTTAAGGCAAAGTATGCAACAACTTCGGATCAGATTGTCAGGGGCATTGTTGACGCCCATATTTCCTCCAACGAAGAAACCGTTTTTGGCGACTGGCTGGAAGGACTGGCCATATTCATCAATGAAAAGGTATATGGCGGACGAAAATCGGGAATCCCCAACATCGACCTCGAATTTGACAGGGACGGTGTAAGATATATCATTACGATAAAGTCTGGTCCGAACTGGGGAAACAGCAGTCAGATTGCCAAAATGGTTTCCGACTTTAAGACGGCAAAAAAGACGCTGCGAACAGGTAACTCCCAGCTTAATATCACTGCCGTAAACGGCTGTTGCTACGGAATAGACAATAATCCCGACAAGGGAGATTATTTCAAGTATTGCGGACAGGCATTTTGGTCGTTCATCTCCGGAAACGAAAATCTTTACATCGACATCATTGAGCCATTGGGACACAGGGCAAGAGAGCGGAACGAGGAATTTCAAAAATCATATACCCAAATGATTAACAGGTTTTTTAAAGAGTTTGTCATCACTTATTGTAATGACAACGGAGAGATAGACTGGGAAAAACTTGTACGGTTCAACTCCGGAATGACAAAAAGATAAATCCTGCAAACAGACAAAAATCGCTGCAAATATATACTCAAGCAGAAATAATTCACAGATAGACTTTGAAATATCTATCTGTAAATTAAGCATAAAAGGACATTATTAGTCTTCCATAACCGTAAAAGATACCCATCCCTTCTTGTTTTTTTTCGGAGAATAGGAATAGGATATTTTTCCAAAACTGTAACGCAAACTTATCTCTCCGTTTTCTTTACTCTCTATTTTCCGGTCTGCCTGATCTTTGTCCTTTTCGAAAGCGGCAAGAATTTCTTTTTCCAGCTCTTCGTTATATTCAAAGCTGATGCTGGTCATTATAGTCTTCCGTTTAGATTTTTCGCCGGATATCGTATAAACTATCCGTTTGTTGCCCTCCGTTTTTTCAATCTTCTCCATTACCGCTTTCAAGGCTTCCTGAGCCGACAGATTCATAAAAAAACTTCCTGTAATAATCAGGACTACTGTAATAATTAAACGATTTGTTTTCATACTTTTTTATATTTAAAATGAATTATTCTTCTTCCGGCATTTTCCGGACTTCTTCCCGGATCTTTTCGTCCTGAAAAAGTTCAAGTATAGCCTCATGCTGCGCCCGCATGCAGTCTTCCAAAGCCTGAAAATAGTTTTCCGCTTCCAGCACCTCTGCAATCAGGCGCTCCGCTTCTTCCTGCTGCTGCAATACCTCCCGGACGGTTGCTTCCAGTTCCGGGCGAATGATTTCAAGATCGGTTATGCGCACGCCGTTGCGTACGATATAACTGCCTTCGTACGGGTCACGCGGCTTGTTGCCGTAACCGAAGGGATTTAGCAGGACCAGCGCCAGCAACGCCGCCGCTGCACAGGGCCACAGCATCCATTTCATCCGGCGCTTCCGGCGAACAGATGGTTCCTTTTCGCAAAACGCCTCCGGGAGGGCTTCAAAACAGGCGAAAAGCGGCTTGTATGGCAACAAATGCTCCGGCACATCCCTGCCGGCAAAAAAGTCATAAAGCTGCCGTTCCTCCCTGTTTGAAGTAGATCCTTCAAAAAAACGTTCCAGTAACTGTTCTATCTGTTTCTCTTTTCCTTTCATAATTGCTGCATTTTAAAAAACTGTTCTTTTACTTTTTTCCTTGCACGCGACAGGTTCATCCGCACCGCTTCGGGGTTACTGCCCGTCAGTTCCGCGATTTCTTCCACCTCAAGCCCGTCCAGATGCCTCATCCGGAGAATTGCCCGCTGCAAATCCGGCAGCCCGTCTATCATCCGCATGACCTGTTCGACTGTATCTTTCTGCTCCAGCGCGACGTCCGGTTCCGGTTCTTCGCTTAAAACAGCCCGTCCGTCCAGCGTTTCCCGTATCCGGTCGCGACGCTGTTTCATCCGGTTCAGGCAAAGGTTTTTAGTGATCTGCACCGACAGCGCCTTTATACTGTTGCAGGATGGCAACTCGCCGCGCATGTGCCACAGCTTCACGTACACTTCCTGCACAATATCCTCCGCTTCCGCCGCATCGCCCAGTAAACGCCGGGCATAGGTCAGCAGCCGGTTCCGCAGCGGCAATACCTCATTTTTAAACTGTTCCCGTACCATTCTGTTTAAAAGACAATCGAAAGATAAAAACATAACATCAAAAGACGGTTTTTTTCGTGCCTGCCTGTTTTTTTAACTCCGGATTTCATGAATTATTTCAATACAGAGCCTCTTATTGTTATTTTCCGGAAAATTGTCGTCAAATCTTCCTGTAAATAGCATAATGTTTTATATCTTTGCAACATTCTTTCTTATTGAAATATATTACAGCAATTATAAGTCATTATGATATATGAATATTAAATATGTTTTACAAAAAGCAATTTCAAAAAAGATGAAAAAACGTTGGATTATTTTTATGACCTTCGTGGTCATTATCAGTATTATCGGTATTTGTTTGCCCGAAACGGCAGGGATATGGGAACCGGACGGGCGGATGGATCCCGCAAATGTGGCGTGGATGATAACTGCGACCATTTTTGTATTAATGATGACGCCCGGGCTGTCATTCTTCTATGGCGGCATGGTAAGGAAAAAAAATGTCATTTCTACCATTCTGCAAAGCTTTATTGCGATGGGTGTGATCAGCGTCGTATGGGTTGTTTTCGGCTTCAGTCTTGCATTCGGAGAGGACATAGGCGGGTTTATGGGTAATCCTGCCACGTTTTTCATGTTTGACGGCGTAGGCGCAAAAATAAACGATTTCCTGACGCCCACGATTCCGCTGGCCTTATTTGCTTTGTTCCAGATGAAATTTGCCATCATCACCCCTTCGCTTATTACAGGCTCTTTTGCCGAGCGTGTACGGTTTTCCGCATATCTGGTCTTCATTATCCTGTTCTGTGTATTCGTATATTGTCCGCTTGCCCACTGGACGTGGCATCCGGACGGTTTCCTCCGTCAGATGGGCGTTGTCGACTTTGCCGGCGGTATTGTCGTGCATGCGTCGTCGGGTATAGCAGCTCTCTGCGGGGCTATCTTTTTAGGCAGGCGCAGGGAAAAGAGCCATGCACCGGCCAACATTCCGTTTGTGCTTCTGGGCGCTGCCATGCTGTGGCTCGGGTGGTTCGGATTCAATGCCGGTTCTTCGCTTGCGGCGGACGGGGTTGCGGTGAAAGCGTTCCTCAACACTAACACGGCTTCGGCGACAGCCATGCTGGTATGGGTGTTTTTCGACTGCCTGTGCGGTCGCAAGCCGTCGGCGATGGGTGCGGCGGTCGGCGCCATCGTCGGACTGGTAGCAATCACGCCTTCGGCCGGGTATGTCACGGTGGGCGAGAGCATATTTATTGCGCTTGTCACGACGGTCATCTGTAATATCGCCGTTTTCTGGAAAAACAAAACTTCGCTGGATGATGCGCTGGACGTTTTCCCGACACACGGCGTCGGCGGTATCGTCGGCACAGTCCTGACCGGCGTGTTCGTTCATGGCCTTCTGGAAGGAAACTATCAGGTTTTCTGGGCGCATATCCTTGCGGTCATCATCGTTGCCGTCTATACTTTTGCCATGACATACGCTCTTTACTGGATTACGAATAAGATGATCCCCATGCGCGTATCGGAGAAAAGCGAGAAAATCGGACTTGACATAAGCCAGCACGACGAATATTACGGCGGGATAGACAATAACAGGGAACTTGCCGAATATTTCGAAGAACCAAGTTAAAAATTATCCTCCGGACTGCATCGCCCGGCAGAGATGAGGCCTTGCTGCTGCCCTCACACATTCCGCATCGCACAAAATAGTATTGTTAAATTCATATGGTTTTTGGACAAAATTTGAGATTTAAACTGTTATTTTTCAGTTATATGGTTTTATCGAATCTATGCCAATTTAACAATACCCACAAAATAATGTCCCGTGAGGGATCCTGTGTCGGCAGAAAATGGAGAGATTCGCGCCGCAGGTACGCCATGTAAAAAGAGATAACGCACATTTCGTGTTCTACCGAAATCTGCCTAACGTTTTTTTTGGAAAAATTCTTTTATTTCGGCTGCGCAGGCTTCTTCCAGGATGCCACTCCGGATTTCCGTTTTTGGATGCAGGGCCTCCGGGGCAAATTTCATGAACCCGCGTTTTTCGTCCGGCGCACCGTAGATTACGGCGGAAAGCTGTGCCCAGCCAATGGCTCCGGCACACATCACGCAAGGCTCAACCGTCACATACAGGCGGCAATCCGTTAGGTACTTGGCGCCCATAGCGCCTGTCGCGGACGTAATGGCAAGCATTTCGGCATGTGCCGTCGGGTCGTTCAGGCGCTCCGTCTGGTTATGCGCCCGTGCGATAATGCGGTCGCCGCATACGATCACAGCCCCTACGGGAACTTCGCGCTCCCCGGCGGCCATACGTGCTTCGACAAGCGCCTGCTTCATAAAATATTCGTCGGAAAACGGATTCATCGCCGCATTTCATTTTCGTTGAACAGCGTAGGATAATCATCCCTCATAATCTTCCATATATGCGTCAGAATCGTACGGCGGTACCAGTTCGATTTATTGGTGATTTTATATTTACGCAAATATTGCTCGATTGCGTTATATTCCGTATCATTCAACATGAACGCAATGCGGTGTTCGCGCTTTGCGTCTTTCTTCGGCAACTTCTGTTCCGGTTGCCTGCCTTTTATTATCTGTTTTTCTTTCATTGTCCCGGAGGCGATTTTATCCGGCCTCAAAGATAGTGCAAGATTTTAATAATTAAAAATTGAAAATTATACTTCGGCGATGTTACGTTTTTGTTTTTCGATCGTCTTACAGGCAGAATGGAGCTCGAGAAATTCAAAATAACAGTCATACCACTCCGGGAGAAACTGCTTGCCTATGCCTCCAGACTTGCCGAAGGGAAGGTTGAGTGCGAAGATGTGGTGCAGGAAGTTTTTCTTAAACTCTGGTCTATGCGCGACAAGCTTGATGATTATAAGAGTGTGGAGGCGCTTGCTTTTAAAGCAACAAAAAATAAAGTGCTGGACGAGCTGAAGCGATGCTGCAGTGAAAGTCTTGAGGGTATGGAAACGGAGATCAGGACGAACTGCAATCCGGAGAGTATCATGGAACAGCATGATACGGCGGAACATATCAGGCGGCTGATTGAGGCGTTGCCTTCTTTGCAGCAAACGATTATACGGATGAAAGATGTGGAAGGCTATGAACTTTCGGAAATCGCAGCGATTACAGGGACGCAGATGGAAGCAGTCCGCGTCAATCTTTCGAGGGCAAGAAAAAAAATACGTGAACAATTGATACAGCTAAACAATGTAATTCGGTTATGAACAAGATAGAAAATTTACTGGAACGGTATTTCGAGGGCCATACCTCAGCCGAAGAAGAAGCGGATCTCCGCGGTTTCTTTACCGCCGGAGATATACCGGAACATCTTACGGTGTATGCGCCCCTGTTCGTTTATTTTGAAAATGAAATCAAAAGAGCGGTTGATCCTTCGTACAAACGCCGGAAGCGGGTGTGGTGGCTAAGCGGGGCGGCGGCATGTGCGGCGGCGTTCCTGGCCGGGGTGTTTTTCATGGCGCCGAAACCGGAAAGATGTCCGGAAGAAGGAAATTATGTCATCATAAACGGGCGCTGTTATACGGATCCGGAAACGGTACGCTCAACGGCTTTAAGAACATTGCGGGAAGTATCAACCGACGGCAGCGACGTTCCGGACAAAAACGCATCAAAAGTGAACAAAATAATAGAAAGCCAGTTAAAGGAATTTGAATTTCTTTTTAATGAATAGAACATGCAACTGATTATGAAACGAAACTTATTTGCATTTTTAATATGGATGCTTGTATGCCCGGTGACCGTCGAAGCGGCAAAAACGCAGGAAGACCTGCATATAAAAGATGTCTTCCGTATTTACGGAAAGCGGAAGAATGTAGTAATGGTCGAACTGTCCAAAGAAACGCTGGACATTTACGACATCACATTTTATAAGGGCATCACCCTGAAAAATGACCCCGAAGCGCTCGCCTTTATCCGGAAATGCCTCGAAAATGACCAGCAGGGAGCGAAAAAGATAAAGGAAGTAACAAGCGACGGGGAGATTGTTTCCGCCTATTACCAGATCGCCGGGAAGAACTGCCCCGTAAACCGGTTTATACTTTTTAAAGTAAACCCGAAGGGAGTCATCACGCTCATCTATATTGAAGGAGAGCTGGACAGTGACGACCTGATTACCATTTTATTTACCCGAAAAGATTTATAACCCATCCAATAAATTCCGATTATGAAACGTAAACTATTATTTGCAACATGCGTATTATCTGCAATCTGCAACACTTCCCAGGCAAACGCGGCAAACGAAGATTCCATCCGGGTATTCAAAGCCGGAAACAAACGTATCGTCTTAAAAGAAAACGATCACAGACAACGGGTAGATGTTCAGGTTTATGAATCCGGCAGTGAACAGGATTCCGCACTTTATGAAAAGATTTTCGAGGGCCATTACCGTGACGGTAAAAGCCGTGAACGGCGAAAATATATGGCCATGATTGATATACCCATGCCGGGATGGAAATCAGAACATTTCGATCCTCACTGGAGCGGATTTGGTGCAGGATTTGCCGGTTTTGCCGGAAGAGGCGATGCGGAAGACATACCTTTACGCAGCAGTAAATCGGGAGAGTTCAACCTCAACCTGCTTGAGAAAGCCATACCGGTCTCCAATCGCTACCGGTGGGCCGTCGTCACCGGTTTCGGTATCCGGTGGACAAGGTATCGCCTGAAGGGAAACCGCCATTTCGAGGAAATTAACGATTATACCTGGCTGGTAGAAGCGCCGGAAGACAGGAGCTATAAAAAAAGCAAACTGGGAATCACGACGCTAAACATTCCGCTCCTCCTGGAATGGCAGCATCCCAAAGGCAACCTGTTCTTTTCAACCGGAATCGTCGGTTCCGTAAAAACATGGTCTTCTTCCTGGATTGAATATACGGAAAGCCTGGAAGGCAAAAAGCACAAGGAAAAAGTAGACAGGGGAATGACACTGCGCCCTGTTACAATGGACATCCTTACACAGGTCGGAATACGCCACTGGGGTATTTACGTAAAATACTCGCCCGTCAGTCTGTTCGAGCCTGAAAAAGGGCCGGAACTGTACCCCCTGTCCATAGGTTTTCATACTTTCTTTTATTAACCGTACCGGAATTTCCACTCAGCCTTTCCGGCTAATTCTTTTTTTGGTCGGAATCGGACTCAATTCCGGACAGAATCAATGATTCTAATCGGAATCGGACTCAATTCCGAACAGAATCAATGATTCTAACCGGAATCGGAGCCAATTCCGAACAGAATCAATGATTCTAACCGGAATCGGAGCCAATTCCGAACAGAATCAATGATTCTAATCGGAATCGGACTCAGTTCCGAACAGAATCAATGATTCTAATCGGAATCGGAGCCAGTTCCGAACAGAATCAATGATTCTGATCAGAGAATGACGTCCCGTCATGCAGAAAGGTTCCCGGAACTCCCGGCAGGAAGTCAATAAATGCGCTAATGGACATGGGGGGGATAATTATTTTCAATTACAAACAAAGGAGACGCTCATGCTGCCGAACGTCTCCTTTGTTTGTTGTCTGTTATGTTGCTTTTATTCTACCGTGACTGACTTTGCCAGGTTCCGGGGCTGGTCTATATTGCAGCCGCGCATAACTGCAATATGGTAGGATAACAGCTGAAACGGGATGATCGCCAGCAAAGGCGACAGCGCTTCGTGACATTCGGGAATTTCGATGACATGATCGGCTAACTGATGTATTTCCTTATCGCCTCTTGTCGTGACGGCGATGACCTTTCCTTTGCGGGCTTTTACTTCCCGGATGTTACCGATCATTTTTTCGTATGACTTATCCCGGATCGCCAGTACAAATACCGGCATTGTTTCGTCAATCAGGGCGATCGGGCCATGTTTCATTTCCGCTGCGGGATATCCCTCGGCGTGGATATAGGAGATCTCTTTGAGTTTCAGGGCGCCTTCCAGCGCTACCGGGAATAATATTCCACGGCCCAGGTAAAGCGCGTTGGAGATGTCCCTGCAGGCAGAGGCGATTTCTTTTATCCGGGTTTCTTCTTCCAGTATTTCTGTGATCATTTCCGGAACCCGGGTAAGGCCGCAGATCAGTTCCCTGTACTTTTCTCCGGATAACTGATGGCGCTTATAGCCCATAAAAAAGGCCATCATGGTCAGTACCGTGATCTGGGAAGTAAAGGCTTTCGTGCTGGCTACTCCGATCTCAATACCGGCATGTGTGTAAACGCCGGCATCCGTTTCCCTGGACAGGGACGAACCGGCCACGTTGCAGATTCCGATGATCGTCGCCCCGCAGTTTTTAACCATGCGGACAGCAGCCAGCGTATCCGCCGTTTCACCGCTCTGGGAAATAGCAATCACCAGATCATCCCGGTTTATGATCGGATTGCGGTAACGAAACTCGGAAGCATACTCGACCTCAACCGGTATGCGCGCATATTCTTCAAACAGGTATTCTCCTACCAGCGCGGCGTGCCAGGAGGTGCCACATGCGGCAATCACAATGCGTTTTGCTTCCAGCAGTCGGGGCATGATGTCAAGAATACCGCCCAGAAATATATTGCTCCGGTCTATGGAGATCCTGCCGCGGAAGGTGTCGGTAACGGATACCGCCTGCTCGTGGATTTCCTTGTGCATGTAATGCTCGAACTCCCCTTTGCTGATGTTGTCAATGCTGAGGCGGACGGTTTTTATTTCCGGGGTCTTTGTGTCGTTGTACAGGTCTTTCAGATCCAAACCGGCGGAGGAAACAACGGCGACCTCTTCATCGTTCAGGTAGAGGACGCGGTCGGTATATTCAACAATCGGCATCGCGTCGGATGCCAGGAAATATTCGTTATCCCCTACTCCTATGACCAGCGGGCTTCCTTTCCGGGCTGCAATCAGCTTTCCGGGTTCGTCTTCGCAGGCGATAACCAGTCCGTATGCGCCGACTACTTTTGTCAGGGCCAGTCTTACGGCCAGTTCCGCACTGACATGCTGTTCGAGATATACGTTTTCAATCAGGTTTACCAGTACTTCCGTATCCGTTTCGCTTTGAAAACGGTATCCCCGGTTTGTCAATTCCTTTTTCAGGTGAGCGTAATTCTCTATAATTCCGTTGTGGACTGCATAGAATTTTCCGTTCATCGACAGGTGGGGATGTGCGTTGGCATCGCTCGGTTCACCGTGCGTCGCCCAGCGTGTATGTCCCATCCCGATCGACCCGGAAGTGTCCTCGCCTTTTGTTATTTTCTGCAGGTCTTTTACTTTTCCCCTGCATTTATAAATACTGCCGCTACCGTTGAACAGTGCAATCCCTGCCGAGTCGTATCCACGGTATTCGAGGCGTTGAAGTCCCTTAATTAATATGGGGTAAGCCGTACGGTCCCCCACATAAGCCATTATTCCACACATATTTTATTACCGTTACGGTTTGTTTGTTCCGGCAGCAAGCCTTGAAGCCGTCCGATGACCCTTTCCGCCTGCCTGCTTTTTTTATCTATATGTTCGAGAATCTCCGTCACCGCAGGATGGTTCGTAAACTCGCCACGTACATTTTCAAAATCGGAGATCCTCGTTTTGTCTTTTCCGTCTATCCCGAAACCGGTCTGGGATTTAAGCGTAAATTCCTTTTTGGCATCTTCATAAATCATTTTGTCGAGTTTTATGACCGCATTTTTCCACTTTTCGATAAACGCCACGAGCTGCTTAACGGAAACGTTTCCCGTATCAATCCCTTCTTCCGTCCCGAGCTTCGAAACAGTCCAGTTCCATGACCACTGAAGGTAATGATCTTTCCATTGATGATACATCCTGTTCAGTCCGTCGAGTGAAATGATCACGCCGTTTTCTATGTCTTTGATGAGTTTGGAGACCTTTTCTTTCGGGACAGGCAAGCCTGCCAGGTCTATCCATTCGCCCGTCCCTTCCCCGTCCGGGGAAGGCGCGATGGCTTCCCGCATTTCTTCTTCATTCGCATAACAGGCCCGTTCCAGTTTTTTCACCAGACTGCTTCCCAGATATTTGGCAAGCCCCAGCTGATAGAGCAAAAGCCCTTTTTCAAGTGCCCGGTTTGTCATTTTGACACTGTTATACATGTAATAGTCCGAAGCGGGGCCGGATATCTTCCGGAGGTTTTCCAAAACGTCCCTTCCTTTGATGATTTTCTGTACGGAGTAGGGACTGAACAGATTAAAAACAATACAGTCCAGCAATTCGTCGTCTTTACGCCGGTCACGTTTAGGCCATTTCTGGGCATCACGGATGGTTCCGATGCTTCTGAGGTTGACCCCCGGAGCCAGAAAGCTTTCGTTGGAATTTTCTATCAGGTAGGAAAAAGGTAAATCCGATGTATCCGTGTTACGGTAATGGCGTCCCATGACCAGGGAGAAAGCGCCTATTTTTGCCGGCCACAGGATATATGAGTCGCTGGCTGTTTTACTGCCCCGCTCGATGATCCCCTGATGAATAGGCCCCAGTTTGTACATGTGGTTACTTTGATTGGAACCGCTCCCCGCATTCAGGAAGGAATAATAAGCCGCGATCAATAAGGTCGATTTATGATGCGAGACGGTATACGGCCCTGCAAATATGGAGCAGGCTTCCCCGTGGAATCCCTGGCAATTGGCAAAAAATACGGAATTTTCGGCGGAATATTGTTTGGCAAGAACGGTACCCTGCCCTACAAAACAATTATTCACTACGGAAGATTCACAAACCGTACATCCGCTTGCCATGATAAAATTTTCGGCGATTACCCCTGTGCCGACACAGGAAGGATCTTTTCCGGCGCTGTTCACCGTTCCGTTTTTCAACCGGTAAACCCCCTCAATCCTGGCAAACGGGCCGATGTTTACATTTTTAATATTGCGGCAGCTGAATATATGCGCGCCTTCCCCGATAGAACCCATATCCGAACATACCTGTTGCACATATCCGTCAATCATCTGCCGGAGCCTGGTTATTAATTCCGGTTTATGCCTGTAGAATGCAATCAGATAGGCCGTATGGGCGGAAAGCTCATTGTATATGGGTATTTCCCGCCCTCCGGTTTCATTGAGTACGGCTACGTGCGTACCGTTGCCAAAACAGGATTTTTCTTCAACGACAAGCGAATCGACACTTTCAATCAGTACGTTCTTCCCGATCGTATAATTGGCCATGTAATTCTTAATCTGATTGATATACACATCGTCGTCTATCACACAATGATGGATGGTTGCATTATATATGCCGGAATATCTGACGATACCACCGGCAAAAGTGATTTTCCGGCTGAATACACCGAGAAAAACTTCGCCTGAAAAGGACGTATTCCGGATATGCTCCGCCACAAAACCGTCCTTCACTTTAACCTTCGACCAGTCTTCGCATAAACATCCGTTTTTTTGCAGTATGTCTATTTCCGAAGAAGTCATATTCCGGTACTTTTCCATCCGTCAATCTCAGGCTTCAGCAGGTTTTCGTCTCAGCATTGTCCGGATCGCAAATCCAAACAGGCCGAGCAGGATAATGCCTGCAATCGCAGAGGCTGTTTTTGAAATCTTTGCACCGCGCAGGTGAACATCGTCAATGCACTTAAATTCGATTGTATGATTTCCGGCGGGAATTTCCAGGCCGCGCAGTATATAATTAACCCGCACCAGGGGCGCTTCCCTGCCATCAATAAAGGCATGCCATGTTTTGTAAAATACTTCGGAAAAGACGGCAAAATGAGGTTTTTCACTGTTACTTTCATAGATAATATTCCCCGGATTGGCATAATCCGTCATTCGGATCGAAGCCGTACTGTCCTTTTCATGTTGCAGTGATTCCCATCCTGTCAATGCGCTTTGCCATTCTTTATCAATGTAGACGGTTTGTTTCGGATTAAATTCCTTGAGCGCCAGGATCTCTTCATCCGGAGTGTCAACCCATTTGATTTCATCCGCAAACCAGACATTGCCCAATGCCGCAGGATTCGTTTGCACCTGCGACCCCTGCTGTGTCGGCACAATGATATATTTTGTATTCAGCATATTCAGGATGTTCATATTGACGTTTCCTGTAAAATAATAATCTATGATGTCCTGGTAACGGCGCAGCTTGGCCGGACTGTATCCGCCAACGGATTTATGGAAGTAAGAAGTCCTGGATTCCTGGAAAGTACTCGCTGCAAGGTTCAGTACACGGTAATTCGGATCCCTGTCCTGCAGGATCAGGCGGTCTGCCTCGGTGGGAACCACTTCTTCATTTTTCTTTTTTTCGACAAAACTGTCATAGTTCAGGAATCTTTTGTCAACCGTCCACAGATCTGCAAAGATCAGAACCCCTATGATCATAATCAGGTAAGCAGTTTTGAATTTATTGTTTATATAGTACCAGACTGCGCCTGCCGCCAGTGCAATAAAAATAAACGAACGCCATGCATCCGACGAAAGCATGCTCTTACGGTCGGCAATGATGGCTGCAAGCATCTCCGGATGTTGAATCTGGGCGTCTACGAATCCCGAAAAACTCATCAGGCTACTGCCCAGAAGAGCAAAAAGGAGGCATAATCCCCCTGTGATACCGGCAGAGTTGTAAAGCGGTTTAAGATATATTTTACGGTTATCCCTGTGATCGAAAATTTCTTTCAATGCCAGTACGGCTAATGCCGCCATCGACACTTCCGCTATGATTAAAGCCATGGCCGGAACACGGAACTTATTATACAGCGGAAGATGATAAAAAAGGAAATTGTTTACAATTTCAAAATTTCTTCCCCAGGACAGCACTATGGAAAGAATCGCGGTTCCCAGCAACCACCATTTTTCAGGCCCTTTTACAATAATAACCCCCAATACAAACAGGAAACATACAATTGCGCCGGCGTAGGATGGCCCTCCGGTAAACGGCTGATCACCCCAGTACATCGGCGCCTGTTTGCTTGCCTGTGCCGCCTGCCGTCCACCGGAACCGGCCTTTTTATAAAAATTGTAATATTCGGAATTTTCTCCTATGTTGTACTGTGAACTTGCACCGTAAAAATTCGGAATCAACAGCGTCATCGTTTCCGCCTTTCCATAACTCCAGTCAAAGGCATAACCAATATCAAGCCCGGATCCTTCCTTTTCCTCTTCCGCATTTTTCTGTAAAACATTTCCTCCGCGCATTGTATCTTTTGAATAATCAGCCGTCGAAAGCAGCGTCCCTAAAGAAGGAGCAAGAGCCAGTGCGGCTACTGCCACCAAAATTCCCGACGAGATAAAATAGTCCTTCAGCGTCTTTTCCTTTATGGCATAGATAAGGTATACAACCGCCAGGATGATAATCATTAACAGCAGATAATAACTGATCTGCTGATGCCCCCACACCACATTTATCCCGGCAAAAACCAGCGTAGTAATAATTCCCCAGAGATATTTTTTCCGGTAACACAGGATGATCCCTCCCAGCACCGGAGCCATCGTGGCCATGACTAATCCCTTATTCACATGTCCGGCCTCAATTATGATCAGGTTATAGGAAGTAAGTGCATACGCAATGGCTCCGAGAATACTCAGCGAAGGCTTACAGCCTATGGATATCAGGAAAATATAAAATCCTAACAAGTAGACAAACAGCACTCCTATATGGTATATTGATAAATTGAATATGAAAACGGTACTGAAATAGTTGAAAATATTAAAGAAAGGGGCTGAGAAAGTATAATTGGCCGGCATTCCGCTGAACATCGAGTTTGACCAGAATGCGTAATCCCCGGTTTTATCATGATAATCTCTTAAATCTTTACCCCATCCGACCATATTGCGTATGTCTCCCTGGAAAAGTTCTTTATCTTCCGTTACAACAGGATAAAAGTAGATTAATGATAATCCTGCAAACAGGATTATCGCCGCTATATGCGGTAAAAGTTTCTTTAGTTTACTGTTCATAATGATCGAATTTTACATATTTGTCAACTGTTATTTTTAAATATTTTCGCCCAATAAAATCGGATTGCAAACCAGATATGCCGTATTTGTACAGGAAAAGCGCCGTAATAGTTGCACATGATTTTATAACGTTCCTTCAACGACGCTTTGCGATTGGCCGTCGTAGCTCCTTCGTACTGATAATTGACAAGTCTTAATCCGGAATGAACGGCTGATTTTGCATCTTTCAGGCAGCGTATACACCAGTCAAAATCACTCGAAAAGCGGTATTGCAGATCATATTCGGGAGCAAGATCCCGTTTTACGATAAAAGCCTGGTGACAAACCAGCATCCCCATCCGGAAACTTTTCCACGTCAATCTTCCGGGAACTTTTAACCGCCGTTTTGCAAAGACGTTGCCTTTCGAATCCATCAAATCCGTTTCACCGTACAGAATATCCGGCATCCCGTTCTGTACTGCGATGGCGGCCAAATCCGTGACTGTATTGTTGTGTGGAAGTACATCTCCGGCATTCAGAAACCATACATAATCGCCCGTTGCCATGTGCAACCCTTTGTTCATCGCATCATACAAACCTGTGTCAGGCTCACTCATCCAGGAAGAAAGACCGGATGCATACTGCGCAATAAGATCTTTTGTGTTGTCGGATGAATTGCCGTCCACAATGATATATTCAATCTGGGGACAGGATTGATTCAACACGCTTAAAATCGTACGTTCCAGCACCTTTTCGGCATTGCGGGTCACAGTAACAATAGAAAAAACAGGAGATAAACTTTCCATTAAAAGCCGGAATAGCTTCCGGTGACAGTCTATGTGTATACTAAAAAATATCTTTCAGATCAATTTCCGTTCCATTAAAGATATATACCGGAACTCGTCCCGCTTCATATCTTGTGCCCCGGTCATATTTTCCATCCGGCTGTAAAAGGAAAACTTCCACCCCTTCCGACGGATAGACGATCCAATATTCACGAACACCTGCCGCCTCGTACAGTTCAAATTTTTGGGTAGTATCATATTTGGCAGTAGAGAAGGATTGTATTTCCGCCACCATGTCAGGAGCGCCCAGGCAGCCTCTTTCATCTAATTTTGAAAGGTCGCATATAATGCAAATATCAGGCTGCACGACCGTATCAATCAAATGATCTTCCTTTTCACCGTTGCGAGGTAAACGAACGTCAAACGGCGCAGAAAAAATCTTGCACTTGCCGTTATGTTTTCTAATAATCTGATGCAATCCGCTGTATAGATTTCCACTTACTTCCTGGTGACGCACTTTGGGCGCAGGCGACATCATCCGAATAAATCCGTTTACCAGTTCGCGCCGCTTATCATCCCACCACGTCAAATAATCCGCGTAAGTGTATCGCTTATTAAGATCCAATGAAAGTCCCATAGTTGCTATAATTTAAAATCACTGTTGCAAAGATAATAATTATATTTCCAATTCCCGATCAGTAGAAACATAAAGAATCGGTCTTGTCTGTTTTAACCGCGATTTGATTCCTATTTCAATCCGATATGTGCCGACCGGAATTTCCATTTTATCTATTACGGCGAAGAAACCACAATCAGCCTTGCGGGTATCATCGATGATGTCGAACCGTCGTTCAAAGTATGGGCGACAAATCCATTGCTGTTCTTCATTAACCAGGTATAAATAAATGTTTTCAGATTCCATCTGCATGGATTCCGGTTTTAGATAAGCCCATCCTTCCACAAGTAAAAAACCTTCTTTTTCCTCAACTGATTCAATCATATACAAAATATCTTCCATTTACGTTAGTTAATCGGAAATTTTGTAAATGCAAGTTCCACCTTCTATCATTGCTTTTAGAGAATAACCATGCATTTCCAACAAATTTTGTATATCACTTTTGACAGATCCGGAACTATAGTCTTCCACCACTATTACATCCGGTTTATATTTATTCCAATTATTTGTCGATAAAGCGATATAGTCAAATCCTTCCACATCGACGGACATAAAATCGATGTGCTGTCCTTTAGGCAAATACATATCCAGTAACTCTTCTAATCCCATCTGCCTTATTTTTATTACTTTCGACAATTTTAATCCGCTTTGTATGCGCTCTTTCGCTAAAACTTCATCAAACGTATTAAATGCTTGCATGTCAAATATATAAAAATCCGATTCCTGATTGGTACTTCCGATAGCTATATTTAAATTGATATCTCTATATCTGAATATTTTAAATGCAAAAAGCAGATTGGAAGATGCTTCAACGTTTATTCCTCGCCAGCCTCGCTTATAAAAGCGAACTGTATTAGACAGGGCAAATGGATGATGTGCGCCAATATCAACATAAAACCCTTTATAGCCTTTACTGCGATTTAAATTAATATCTATCAAAACATCTTCTCCACATTGGGAATAAGTGCGTTTGGAGAAAACCGTTGATGGAAATAAAGAACGATAAACTAACTGTATAATCCGTTTTATTTTCATTGCTTTGATTCTTAATATTTGACTGCAACTACAATTGACTCAATAAATATTTCGCAATCTTTTCAGGAGTGTAATGCGATAGAACAAAATTCCTTCCGTTTCTAGCAATACGCTCTAAACGAACTTTATCGTTCAATAATGATTCAATTTTTTGAGGATATTTAATATCTATACCAATATAGTGTTCTCCGTTTTGAGGCATTACAGGAAGTGCACAACCGTATTTTTCGAAATCGACATGTATTACGCAACAGCCGGCGACCCAGGCTTCCCACAATCGCCACGAATCCCATTGCCTTACCCTGTCCCATTCGTAAAAATGGACAATGTCATTAGCAGTTCTTGCAATCTTGGCCATATACTTATTGTAATTCCCTACAGGAATGGCAAATACTCCCCCATAACAGGCACATATTTTACTGTTGGAAAGTCTGTCATAATAAGGCTGATAATGCCGCCCCTGTGTTTGTTTCCATAGCAACAAATCATTGCCCTGCAAATTAGAAACATCTATTTGATCAATTGTATTATTTATCGTATAAAAGCGACTGACAACAGGAATGATTAATTTGTTGATAAATTGCCGTAATTGGTGATTTGGACGGAAATTTACAAGCATGCTATGCTCACGGTCATTATACGAAACGGGATGAATTGAATTTAATATACGATTACTGATGCCAAACTGCCAGGGGATAAAATTCTTCGGGTATTGATACTTCCGGTTGTAATGGCTTTTCAGTACAATATCACAACTACGCGCACCTCGACTGAATCCGGACGTACGAACTCCATCATTTTCATCTATAAATATTGAGACATATTTCTTATTTTTAGCATTTGTGATATTGAAGATCGTTTTGTCAGCTTGTTTCCGATCCATTTTATATAATGCGGAATGAAAAAAGACCATGTCGGCGTCATGAATCGGAAAATCTTTGTCATACCGGATCAGATATTCTTCATCAATGTTAGGCTTATACATATTTCTATTGCCATAACATGTTATTCCGATGGCGGT
>JAISCL010000040.1 GCA_031265585.1 Tannerella sp.
CGGTTGTCCTTCAGCCGTTCGGGATGGCTTTCGCGAAGAAAATCCATCAGGGATAACCGGAAATACGAAATATCCGGCGCATGGCTGTTTTTGCTGTTCATATTTTCTGAATTTTAATGGTGAACAGCAAAGTTGAATATAAATAGATTCAGATTTTCATGCGGTTAGGTCTGTGGCAGTGGTTTGCATTCCAATTTCTACTTTTGCATGGATAATAATGTCGAACAAAAACGTCTGTAATACACAAATAACGTGATTAATAAAAATTTGAACACAGAACAAATCATTTACTGACGGGTTTGCATTGGTTGATATTTCTATATCCATAATATAGAAATGGAAAATAAATTCAACCCATATCCTGCATATTCAAAAATGAGCATTAACTTTGCAGTTGATTTTAGATATGTATTATACAGTATGAATATAGAGAACACAAATAAAATCAACCGGCTATTGCAGGATTATTATCCCGGCAAGCTGTATTTTTCCGGTAGCCTGAAGCAATACGGCTATTCCGACCAGTTGCTGAAACAGTACAGAAATTCGGGATGGCTGTCTGCCTTATCGAAAGGCGTTATGTATCGTGCAGGCGATAAATTGCTTTCTTTTCCTGCTCTTGCCTGTTATAACCGACAGATGGGAAAAAGTTTTCATGTGGCGGCTCATTCAGCCCTGGAACTGAACGGCTTCAATCATTATGTACCTATGGGGAAGCCGGTGTTGATAGTGGGGCATCTCAAACAGCAGACAGTTCCGGACTGGATGAAAAAGAATGACTTTGACAGGGTTATGAAGTTTTTCTCAACAGAAACTTTTATAAAACCTCAAATGTCAACGTTTGACGCTGGAGGAGTGGAGTTACCGGTTTCATCTCCGGAGCAGGCTTTTCTTGAATGCCTTTTACTGTCGCCGAAGCAGTACGCATTCATGGATTTATTCTATATCATGGAGCAGTTAACGACACTCCGTCCGGAGATATTGCAGGATTTATTGGAAAACACGGATAATCTCAAAGTCAAAAGGCTGTTTCTCTATATGGCGGAGAAAGCGGGTCATTACTGGTTTAATTTGCTTGATACGGGTAAAGTAGATACAGGCGCGGCAAAACACCAGTTGGCAAAAAACGGCGTGTACGTTCCAAAGTACAAAATAACTGTTCCTAAAGAATTATACGGTTATGAATGAGGGATATAAGAAGCAAGTAGCGCTTTTAATAAGAATAATGCCTTCGGTGTACAGGATAAAAGAATTTGCCGTGCATGGCGGCTCTGCCATTAATCTGTTTCACAAAAACATGCCCCGCTACTCCATTGATATAGACCTGACTTATTTGCCGTTAAAAGGCAGGGAGCAAAGTTTGGAGGAAATCAATCTCCGTTTACTCGAACTCGGGCAATATATAGAGAAATCCGTATCCGGCATCAGGGTTACACCTAAACTTGCTGTTTGGAAATTATTGTGTGTCAAGGACGGAGCAATAGTTAAAATAGAGGTCAACGGCACTAAAAGAGGCGTAATTTGTGATACGGAGGATAAAATGCTTTGTTCAAAGGCGGAGCAGGAGTTTAATATGACCTGTATGGCCCGGATTGTTCCATTCACTCAATTGTATGGCGGGAAAATAGCCGCCGCACTCAGTCGCCAGCACCCGCGCGATTTGTTTGATTGCAGATACATGGAAGCAGAATCGTTTGATATTGTAAAGAATGGCTTAATGTTCTGTTTATTGGGAAGCGACAAGCCAATAATAGAATCCCTGCAACCGAATCCTGTAAACCGGCAGGAAGCATTGGACAATCAATTTGAGGGTATGTCCGATATTCCCTTTACTTACAGCGATTTTGAAGAAACCCATAAAAATCTGATTGAAAAAGTAAACGGCATACTTACCGATAACGATAAGGAATTTATCGTTTCATTCGAGCAGGGAGAACCTGCATGGAGTAAATGCTGCGCCGGTGATTTGAGCAGCTATCCTTCCGTCAAGTGGAAACTGCAAAACATATTGAAATTGAAAGAAATAAATCCGGAAAAACACAGATTGGGCATAGAGAGACTGTCTTCTTATCTTTCATCTGTCAGATGACTTCCTCAAAATTATTTATTATTGATTTTCATCCAAATCAACCTGCAAATTAAAAACCTGCTTGGTAACGCAAGTAAAATCAAAAGTTCGTTCGCGTATTTGTGTCGCGATTCGGCAAAACTCAAACAAGTTTGGTTTTGCGCTCACTGTTTCACAAACTCAACTGTTTTCAGAGGGGGGCTGGTACGGGCGTAGCTAAAAAACAGAACGGAACATTGCAAAAAACGTGATAGCCCGATTAGCCCGAGCGACCCGCAGGCGAGCACAAACACTTAGCAACGGCTGCCCCCTTAACCTTGTTGAGGTCCAGGGCAACCGCACCAAAATAATCTATAGTAAAAAAGAATTATCTTTGCCGTCATGAAAACATCTAACTACTTTTCCGAAGTTACCGATCCTCGTGTTACGGGTCGTTGTCTTCATTTG
>JAISCL010000229.1 GCA_031265585.1 Tannerella sp.
AGATCGTCGGCGCCATGATTCCCAAAGACTGGGGACACTTTCAAAACGGGACGATTCATATCATACAGTCCTCGCATCAGGACATTGCATGGATGAACACGCCCGAATACTGCCGCGAGGAGCGTATCGAAGACATCATCATTCCGGCGCTCGACATCATGAAAAAAGATGACAGATTCACTTTTGAAATGGAGCAAACGCTCAACCTGATGGAATTTCTCGACAAATATCCCGACCGGAAAGACGAAGTCATTCAACGTTACAAAGAAGGGCGTTTCCTGTGGGGAGCCACCTACAACCAGCCTTACGAAGGGCTGGCTACGGGCGAGCAGTTAATCCGGCAGGCGTACTACGGGCGCAAATGGATCCGGGAAAACCTGCCGGGTTGCGACGACGTCACGGCTAACAACATAGACGTGCCGGGGCGTTCGCTGCAAATACCGCAGATTTTTGCCAAGAGCGGGATAAAGTATTTGTTCGTAAGCCGCATGGGCGAAGGCATGTATGACTGGTACAGTCCCGACGGCTCAAAGCTGTTTACCTATTCGCCGGGCAATTACGGATGGGCAAGCATAGTATGGAAATTCTTCAACGATGGCGCCGTAAACGCATTCCACAAGCTGCATCACCGCTCAGTGTTATGGAGCGACTATTATAAAGAACACGCCATTCCTCCGCACTATGCCGTACTGATAAGCTGCGACGCCACCAAGCCGGTAAATTTCAGTAAAGTGATAGACGAATGGAACTCCATCGCCGAACAGGCCGGCGTTCCCTTGCCGCGATTAAAAAATTCGACGGCAGAAGAATATTTCAACGCGGTAAATACAACGGAATCTCATTTCGAAAAAATATCAGGCGAACGTCCTAACCTTTGGCTCTACATACACGGTCCGGCGCATTATGAAGCAACGCTGCTCAAACGCGAAGCCGGCGTCCTGCTTCCCGCCGCCGAAACATTCTATACGCTCAATGCCTTACTGGAGGACAAGCTGGAAAACTATCCGCGAGCGCAATTCGACCGCGCATGGATGGCGTCCATCTATCCCGACCACGGATTGGGAGGTAAAAACGGAGACATCACCGATAAAATCTTTGAAGACAGTCTGGCAGTTGCACGCGACATGGGACGCCAAATGCTGGACGAATCGCTCTCGGCTATTGCCGCCAAAGTCAATACATCTGCCGGCGACATAGTCGTATTCAACGACCTCACGTGGAAACGCAGCGATATAGTTTGTTATGAACTCGATCCGTCGGCGGGAAACAGCGTCGCGGTAAAAGATGCAGTGGGCAAAGAAGTCGCATCGCAAACGCTAACGAAAGACGGTCGTCGAATCCTCGTTTTTCAAACGCATGACATCCCTTCAATCGGCTATAAAACATACACCATAAGCAAAGGCAAAACGCCGGGGCAAACTCCCGGCGACGTCACACAGTTATCGAATTTCTACGAAAACCGCTACTACAAAATAGTCTTAGGCGACGGAGGAATCGAATCGTTATACGACAAGGAGCTGAACAAAGAACTTTTGGAGACGTCCAAGTTTAAGGGCGGCGACATTCTGGAAGCCGGTTACACCGGAAACGGAGCAGGTGAATTTGCCGTGATAAAAGAGCTGACGCCGGGCGATTTGACCGCCCTAAGCAGCCGTACCGCGCAATGGCAACTCGTGAATACAGGCGCCCTGTTTGCCGAATACCGGAATACGCAGCAAACGGCTCATGCGAAAATCGTACAGTCCGTCAAGATTTACCACCATCAAAAGAAAATTGATTTCGACATTTCGCTGGTCGATTTCGACGGCGCGCATAACCGGCAATATCGCATCGCCTTTCCGCTGAACATGCACGACAGGACGATCAGTTACGAAGCGCCGATGGCAATGATAGAAGTCGGCAAGGACGAAATGAAAACAATCCCGCGCGGATGGGCATGGGGAGGAACATATACGCAACGTCCCGAAGAAGCGCATCCTCGCGAGATACAGAATTTCATATCGGCAAGCGGAAACGGCTTCTGGCTGACGATGTCCTCGTGCGTAGCCGTTGCCGACTATATCGACCCGTCGAGAGAAGAAGCAGACTATCCGGTATTGCAGGGCATTTTACTGTCCTCGCACAAAAGCTGTCACGGCGAAGGCAACTGGTACGCACAGCCGGGCACGCATCATTTCCATTTCTCAATCTCATCGCACGGCGAAGGATGGGAACAGGGCTACCAGTTCGGAATAGCGGCAAATCATCCCTTGATGGCGGTCAAAAAAGTAAACAAGGGCGGGTCTCTGCACAAAGAAAACAGTTTTATATCTATCTCCGATCCTTTTGTGGCATTGAGTCTAATGAAGAAATCCGACAGTGACAGTCATCCGGTTATTCGCTTGACCGAGATGCGCGGACGCGACGCCAATGTAAGCATCACCTTACCGCAGGAAGTAAAGAAAGTGATCCGGACAAATCTCATTGAAGAAGAAATGGAAACACTCAACACATCAGGCAAAACCATTACTTTACCCATAAAAAAGAACGCCATAGAAACGTATAAATTAATATATGAATAAAATGAAGATTTCCTTTTATAAATACAGCATGTTATGTATTCTGATTTTGTTCGCGGCGTATCCTGCCGTTCAAGCGCAGGAAAGCAGTATGACGCCTGCGGATTACGTTAATCCGTTTATCGACACGCACAAGTCGCGATGGTTCTATTTCAGTTCGGCCTCGCGTCCTTTCGGGATGGTATCTTTAAGCCCCGATACCCATACGGTTGGATCGTGGTATTCGGGGTATATGTACGACAGCCTGCACGTGCGCTGCTTCAGCCATATCCACGCATGGCAAATGTCCGGCGTGGCTGTGATGCCGACAAGGGGCGAGTTTAAGGGACATAAAGGGATGAATGTTTATCAGTCCGCCTTTTCGCACGAGGGCGAGATTGCAAAGCCGGGCTATCACAAAGTTTATCTGGACGATTACGGTGTTTTAGCGGAATTGACCTCAACGACGCGCGTCGGTTTTCATAAATACACCTTCCCTGCCGGCAAGGACAGTTACGTGCTGCTTGACATAGGCGCATTTCTCGCACACGGGCCAAAGGCTCATGCCGAGGCATGGCAGGTAAACGCTACGGATATAGCCGGCTATGAGATCATGGCTGCCACGGGGCGCCGTCCGAAAGATACCCATGTGTATTTTTATGCCACGTTTGAAAAGCCGTTTAAAAAATTGATACTTTGGAAGAATGGCGCTGTAGTGAAGCCGTCGAATACGATGCCTTTCCGCATTTCGGGCAGGGACGCGGGCATGGCGGCTCACTATGAAACAGGCGAAGGCGAGGCGATAAAACTGAAAGTAGCCATTTCGTACGTATCCGTAGAACAGGCAAAGAAGAACCTCGACGCCGAACTGGCGCACTGGGATTTTGAACGTGTCAGGCAGGACAGTTTCGACGAGTGGAACTCAATGCTTGGACGTATTGAGGTTGAAGGCGGGACGCATGAAAGGACTGTCAAGTTTTATACCGACCTGTGGCACGCCCTGCTCGGGAGGCATATCACCAGCGACGCTGACGGACAGTATATGGACATGACCGG
>JAISCL010000081.1 GCA_031265585.1 Tannerella sp.
GGCATGGCAAAATAGCAGAAATAACCAATTGGCAAAGATAAACTGGCAGTTCACTACCGCTGATGCAAGAGTCAAACTGAAAAAACTATATCCGTCATTTGAAAATTAACATAGCACTACCTTTGCCGGAAAAAAGTTATGTCCAAAAAAGTCCCCCCGGCAGAACAGTTGCTACACTCCTTACTGAGGATTCATGTACCGTCGAGTTATTTCGATTTGTACGAAGTGGTTGAGAAAAGAGAGTGCTACGAACTGGTTCTCCATGAGAAAGCGGAGTTAGTATCTTTCTCCAGCATCTCAAAAAAAGATTTAGCCCAGAAAGAAATACCTTATTGCTTTGTTGCCCGAGGCTAAATAACAGGAAATACGTTAAACTTTCATAACCATAACCAACTGCTATTTTTTCGGTTTTCGCTTGCAACAAATAAAAAGGATATTTTACCTTTGCCTCGACCAAAAAACAGGAACGGTTAACAAATAGAAAAATGAGACACAACACAACATTCATACAGGAAACAAAAAATAGAAAGGCGTTAAGTATTTTTATGCCTTTTAATTTGTTCGTTATGAATATATTTACTATTCTCTCTCTCTCTCTCTCATAAGATACGCATACGCGCTACGCGCGTTAATTGATCGGGTGCGCAACGCACACGCGCGTCAAGATACATTTTTTTTCAATACGGAAAGTCATACGGCATTTCCTAATGAAGGTGGATTCAGCAATTTCATTCGCAATACAACTAAGAAAGTTACAATTTGGATACTGGGGAAAAACAATTATTTAAAACGGAATGCCTATGGAAAAAACAAAATGAACGAATGACAGAAAAGCGACCGGAAGATGCCGGTATCGTCTCCCGGCTGTGTCGACCTTAAAACGAGATAAATACCTTTAAAAACAAATTTTAATCATGTAACATTATGACAAATACATTCATGAACGGCATAAAAAATGCCAAACTAAAAAAACTTATAAATATCATGACGCTGTTCGTTTTTTTCCTGATGACGGGGATCGGGACAGTGAGCGCTTTCGGTTCGCAGGAATCGTTCGAACCGGCGCAGAGCAAAACCCGCATTACGGGTACAGTCGTTGACCGGACAGGCGAGCCGGTCATCGGAGCGAATATTGTAGAGAAAGGCGTTGCAGCCAACGGAACAGTCACCGACCTGGACGGAAATTTCAGTTTGAACATCTCGCAGGGGGCGACGCTGACCGTTTCCTATATCGGCTATGTGACGCAGGAGGTTGCCACGGGGAACCGGACCGTCCTGAAAATCACGCTGGCCGAAGACAGCAAGACGCTGGACGAAGTAGTGGTTGTAGGATACGGCGTTCAAAAAAAGGTGCACCTTATCGGTGCCGTTGCGCAGTTAAAAGGTGAAGCGCTTGAAAACCGTTCCGTTACAAACCTTTCGCAGGCATTACAGGGGCAAGTGGCAAACCTCAACATCGCGCTCTACGGGTAGCGGTGGAGAACCCGGAGCATCCATGAATATCAATATCCGGGGATATACCGGCTTCGGTTCCACAGGCACTCCGCTTATCGTTATTGACGGTATTCAGGGCGGCGACATCAACGACATTAATATGAATGACGTTGAGAATATCTCTGTCCTGAAAGACGCCGCTTCGGCTGCTATCTACGGGTCAAACGCTCCTTATGGAGTAATACTCATTACAACCAAGCGAGGCAGAACCGGACAAAAGCCGACGGTCACTTACAGTAACAATTTCGGTTGGGCGCAACCCATCAATCTTCCCGAGATGATGAACTCGCTTGACTTTGCTACTTTCTGGAACGAAGCTGCGGCAAACTCAGGCAGCGCCCTTCCTTTCACCGAAGAAGTGATTCAGCGTATCAAAGACTATCAGGCGGGAGTTATTGACTATGAAACCATTGCTTCTCCATGGGAAGGTTCGGACGGTTGGGAGTCCTGGGCGGGCGCGAATGCCAACAACAACTGGTTTGACATCTTTATGAAAGATTTTGCTTTCAAGCAGCAGCACAATGTAGGGGTATCAGGCGGAACCGACAATACAAATTATTATGTCGGCCTGGGATACCTTTACCAGGGCGGCATGTGGAACTACGGTCAGGACAGCTACCAGCGTTACAACGCACGGGCCAATATTTCAACCGAACTTACCAAATGGATGTCGTTCAGCTTCAGAGGCAGTTTCACACGAGGCATGAAAGACGCACCGAATCTTTCAGGTTCGGAAGCTACCTTTATGAACCAGATAGGCCGTACATGGCCGACTGTTGCCTTGTACAACCCTGACGGCACATACAATGCAACAAGCAAGGTTGTTGCATATATAGAAGGGGGAAGGAACGGGGAAACGAGAGATAACGGCGTTCTTACTGGTGAGTTTGTTATACGCCCGCTTGCAGGATGGGATATTACAGCGAACTACTCATACGACGGGACGTATGTCAATGGTACGCAACATCTGAAAACCGTTTATTACACGAATCCAAGCGGGAAAAGGGCCATACTGGGTGGCACTTCACCCAGCTCGTTTACCCGTTCCACGCAAAAGAACCAGCATCACACGGTGAATATCTTCACATCGTATGAGAAGGAACTGAGCGGGCATTATTTCAAACTGTTAGCGGGCTACACGCAGGAATTGTATGACAATCTGTCGCTTTCCGCCGGGAATAACTATCTGTATTCCGATCAGATACCGTCATTGTCATTGTCGTACGGTACACAGCGCAATATAAGCGAGGGTGCGTCGCAACTGGCAATCAGAGGCGGGTTCGGACGTTTCAACTACAATTATAAGGAGAAGTATCTGTTCGAGTTCACCGGACGCTATGACGGCACTTCCCGCTTTATGGACAACGTGCGTTACAAACTGTATCCGGGAGTTTCAGCAGGATGGGTTACATCGAAAGAATCATTTTGGAAACCATTGGAACCTGCGGTTAATCTGTTCAAATTGAGAGTGGAATACGCTTCTCTTGGAGACCAGGGTTTCACAGGCAACTATCCGTTCTATCCCTCACTCAACACCGTATCGCCCACATCAAGCAACTTTTTGTTTAGCGGCGGTCGGGAATCGTACGTCAGTAATCCGGGAATCATTAATACCCTACTGACATGGGTAACAACCGAGACACTCAATTTCGGCGTTGACATGTCATTCCTGGCCAATCAGTTGAATGTCAGTTTTGACTGGTACAAACGTTCGATGGACGATTATGTTGGTCCTGCACAGGCATTACCGGCCATACTCGGCGCTTCCGCGCCTCAGACCAATTCGGCGGCGATGGAAACCAAAGGATGGGAACTGACTGTAGGCTGGCAACACCGTCCGGGCAAATTTGGATATGGCGCAAACCTTGTATTGAGCGACTATCGCGGCACAGTAACCAGGTATCCCAATCCAAGCGGCCTGATTAACACCTGGTATGAAGGTCAGCGCATGGGCGATTTCTGGGGATACGAAACGGCAGGATACTTCAGGACAGCGGAAGATGTTGCATCAGCGCCCAGTCAGAACAGGATTTACAGCAGATGGACGCCGGGTGACATTCGCTACGCAGACCTTAACGGCGACAATCAAATTGACTGGGGCAACGGTACGCTTGACGATCCCGGCGACCAGAAAATCATCGGTAACGGAACGCCGCGCTATTCATTCGGTGTTACTCTTAATGCAGACTGCAAAGGGTTTGATTTGAATGTTCTCTTCCAGGGTGTCGGTAAACGGGACGCCGTGCTTGGAAACGATAACTTTTGCAGTCTGTTCTGGGGTATGACAGGCGACCAGTGGCACAGCAACGGCTTTGTAACCAACCTTGACCGGTGGAGCGAAAGTAATCCGGACGGCTATTTCCCCAAGTATTACTTCACATCAGGAGAAATGGTCAAAAACATACAGCCACAGACGAAATATATGCAGAATGCTGCGTATATGAGGATTAAAAACCTGCAGCTGGGATACACCGTGCCTTCTTCAATCCTCCGCAAGATCTACTGTCAGAAACTTCGCCTGTTTTTCAATGTTGAGAATCTGGCAACTTTCACCCAAATGGTAAAGGTCATCAACCCCGAACTCTCCAATCAGGGAGGAACCTGGGGCCGTATCGACGGTAAAATATATCCACTGCAAAGAACCTGGGCGGGCGGTTTTAATATAACATTCTAATCAACAATTAAATATTACAGATATGAAAAGTATATATATAAGCATTTTGACAGGCGTTGCTCTCTGTTTCGGATTATTATCCTGTAACGATGATTTTTTGGAACGCGCCCCTTTAATTAACCTGAGCGATGCCAATTTCTGGCAATCCGAGAACGATTTGCGTGTTTATGCCAACAATTTCTACAATCAGGACGGTCTGTTGGGTATCATGGGCACGTGGAGCGACAGCTATTATTCATTTGACGCGAAAAACGGCAGCGATACTCACGTTCAAGAGAATTATAACCGTCGCATGAACGGTGAAAACACGTTACCTTCATCGGATGGCGGCTGGTCATCAGGAGACTGGAGCGTGCTGCGAAACATCAACTATTTTATGGACCATTACCGTCAGGTTGAAGCGCAATGGGAAAATATTCGCCAATATGTCGGAGAGGCACATTTTTTCCGTTCCATATTCTATTTTAACAAATTGCGGACATTCGGCGATGTTCCCTGGACTTCCACGACTGTCAATGTCGATTCGGAAACGCTTTATGCGCCGCGAACGCCCCGTAACGAGCTGGCAGATTCCATAATGCACGATTTAGATCTTGCGATAGAGTATCTTCCCGCACGCGCAGGAAGCGCCTGGTCGGGTCGCGTTACCAAAGAAACCGCATTGGCGCTTCAAGCGCGCATTGCTCTTTACGAAGGCACATGGGAACGCTATCATGCCAAAAAGAATACTCCCTTTGCAGTTAGCGGTTCGGACGAGGCAAAGTTCATCCGGAAAGCAGCCGATGCGGCAGAGACACTTATCGCTATGGCTGAAACCAACGGATTTCCCGCTTTGGATAACATGGACATTGAAGACGGTTACTGGAGGCTCTTCAACCGCAAAGATTACAGCAATCACAAGGAAGTTTTGTTATGGCGCAAATTCTCAATAGCGGAAGGTGTTGTACAGCATTACTGGGGCAATCACGGCGGACTTAGCAAGTCAATGGTGGATTCTTACCTTTGTCTGGACGGCAAGCCGGTATCCCTGTCTCCCATGTATCAAGGCGACAAAGACCTTGTTACGGTAATCGAAAACCGCGATCCGAGACTGAGTCAGACGATGCAGGTGAACGACGGGAAACATATCCTGTGGGACGACCGTGGCGGTGAAACGATTTATTTCACTACACCGGGCTTTTCTTTACCCGCTACAGGCTACCAGCTGTATAAGGGAAATCATACCGATTATGCCGAAAATGCTAACGGTCAGCAATCAACAGCGGGAATCATCTATTTTCGTTATGCGGAAACCCTGCTGATCTATGCCGAAGCAAAAACGGAACTCGGGACTGTAACGCAAAGCGATATAGATAAGACTGTCAACGCATTGCGCCTGCGTGCAGGTATGAAAGACGGACTGCTTGACATGAACGGTATCGCGACTGACCCCAAATGGGAGTTTTCAGGGATATCGCCGCTTTTACAGGAAGTTCGTCGCGAACGGAAAGTAGAACTGGCCTGCGAAGGCTTCCGTGTCGATGACATTTTCCGTTGGGCTGCCGCCGATGAACTGATCATGGGGAAAAGGCCGCTCGGCGCTATCAGAAAACAATGGGAAGACTATCCCGATGCTTCGGACGATTTTGTAACTGCAATAAATGCTCTGGGAGTAACCGACGACGGCTATATTGATCCTTACAGGAATTATGAAGGTATGGGAAACGGCTATCAGTTCAACCCCGGAAGAGACTATCTGTCGCCAATACCTACGAACGAGATCGTGCTCAATCCGAAGTTAAAACAAAATCCCGGATGGTAGCGCCACACAAAAAGCAGCAGACAGGGGAGGCGGAAGTCTTTTGCCTCCCCTCCCCTGTCTGTTTGCATATTTGCACGGTTAATATCAAATACCTGATTACAATGACTGAAAAGATTCGAAACGAAGTGCTGAAAGTGCGCTTCGCATAAGCTTAATCAGCATCTCGTGGAGTGCGACATCGGTATCTCGCAGGGTATACGCCATAGCCGTCAAGTTAAGGGGCATAAAATATTAAAGTTGATTATCATACTTTTACTTCCAGACAGTCCGAGGGATAAAATAAATAATTAATTATTACCTTTGCGGGCAAGTAAAATATACAAGGATATGAGCAGACGCCGTTTTTTTAATACCACAGGGTATGTTTTATGTGCTTTTATAGCATTTCTTTTAATAGACTGTAATAAACCCCAGTCCGGTTTGTCAAAAATCGAAATTGACCCTGACGCCCGGCGGGAAGGGCAGCTTAAACTGAATGACCTTGTTTCGTCCGTCGAATACATTCCCCTGGAAACGAACGACAGTTGTGTGACAGGCCAAATCTACACGTATGATGTCACCCCGAACTACATCCTTGTTCTTTGCAGCAAATCGACTGCCGTCTATTTATTTGATAGAAGCGGGCGTTTTATTGCTCGGGTTGGCAGAAAAGGGCAGGGCTTGGGAGAATACAATTACATTGACAACATTTTTGTCGATGAAAAACTGCAACGGATATTTATCCGGACATACGATCCGAATCGCCTGAACATGTACGGTTTCAACGGTGAATATATCTCCCATCTGCCGCTTGATGAATATGGAAAACCGGCAGGCTCCATAAAAGCGCTTTTCGACAATAAATATCTGGTAATATATCGAAACAGCATGGGAAAAAAGGACTACACGTATGAAATCCGCGACAGGGATTATAAACTGCTTGGCCGGGGCGTCCGTTCCGTTCCCTACTCCGTATACGGTACGCCGGACGGAAGATCGGAAGGCGCCAACGTAGTTCTTGGCTGGTTCGACAGTTATTACAGGTTTGAAAATAAAATATATGTGAAAGAAAACGCATTGAATGATACGGTATACTCCATTACCGGAGAAAACACGTTTCATCCCGAATATCTGCTTGGCGCCGGAAAATACGGAATTACGGTGGATATAAGAAGCGATTTTACAGGAGCTTTTGACAGGATGAACCAATGTGTAGAACTTATGGAAATATATGAAACGGCGGACTGTGTTTTGATTTCGTATGAGTATCAGTCGAAAAAGTACAGATGTTATTATGATAAACAGAGCGGGGATCTGTTCTATTTTCCTTCAAAAGACGGAATCCCCAATGACTATGACAGCGGAATGGATTTTT
Source organism: Tannerella sp. (assembly GCA_031265585.1). Classification (GTDB taxonomy): domain Bacteria; phylum Bacteroidota; class Bacteroidia; order Bacteroidales; family Tannerellaceae; genus Tannerella. The sequence goes on from JAISCL010000081.1 coordinate 7,324, forward strand.
GGCCCGAGAAGCAGGAAAACGACCGGTTCTATAAGTTTTATGAGGCGCATCTGATCAGGGAACAGCTATTGAATACCGCATCAAATGGAAAGGATCACGCCGCCGCCGTTAAATTCCGTGATTTTGCAAACAGATTAAAAGAAGACGATAATCCCCTACTGGTCGTGGCATCATTGAAAAAAAAGACCGGTTGAATGGATGCTTTTTACATATACTTTTCAGACAATTTTTTATAATACTTAAATACAACTGTTATGCGTAATTTTATAGTTATTATCGGGGTGCTGCTTTCGGCCTGTACCCATCGTGCGGGGGAGGTCGTTCCCGTGCGGAAAAATTTACCTGTGAGCGCCGTGATTGCGGATTCGCTGTACCTTTCGTTTCCGGGGCTGCTTCGTGTTACTTCCACGCATATCCTGGTAGAGACGCCGTTTAATTCGGATGGTTTTCTTAAAGTCTATGACCGGAAAACGGGACGGGAAACGGGCTGGCTGGGAACTGTCGGCGGTGGGCCGGAGGAGTGGATTACGCCTTCGCTGGGGAATGTGATCGGCGACAAAGTGCTGGTTTTTGACCCGAACCTGACGAAATATGTCGTTGCGGAAGCCGGGAACATGTACCGCGAAATTTCAGAAGCGGGAGCTGTGAAAAAGACGGACTTCCAACCCGTGAAGCTGGTTTTTGTGAACGACCGGCTGCTTGTCGCGGCGGATTATGCGGAAACGCCGTTCAAACTGCTTTCGGACGGGGAGACCCTGCCTTGCGGACAGTATCCGTTCGCGGAAGCGGTCACCAATACGTATGACCGTTTCCAGGGGCCTCTGGCGGTACATCCCGGAAAGCAACTGATGGCATACGGGATGATCGACAATCCGTATCTCTCCCTGTACCGCGTCAAGCCCGGCGGCCTCGAACAGGTCTGGGAAAAGCAGTTCAAGGAGCCGGACTATTCGGTGTCCGACGGGAAGCTGCGCTGGGGAAACGGGCAACCGGCAGGCGTCCAGGACATAACCTTCACCAAAGATTATATCGCCTGCCTGACGGAGGATGAGAAAAACAGCGAAAATACGTTCGCCCTGTCCGTGAGAGGCCGTGAGATGAAGGTTCCCCTCCAGTCCATCTACCTGTTCGATTATGAGGGAAACCTGCGCTGGATGCTGGAGCCGGACACGCATATCATCCGCCTGGCGTCCGGTACGGACTCGAACCTGCTGTATGCCGTAAGCATCAGCCCGGACTTCCGCATCGTGACGTTTGACCCGGATTTTAATAATTGAGAGTTGAAAGTTTTCCGCAATCTTTTGGTGCGAAGAGAAGCTTTTCTGACAAATTATTTGAAAATCCGGTCAAAGTTTACCTTTTTTATTGTAAGTTTGCCCCCAAAATAATAATCGGGACAGCATGCGAAGATTTTTTTATTTATTAATTATACTCTTACCGGCCGTTACAGACATAACGGCAAAAGATGACGCGAACCGTATCATAATGGGCGCCGAGCAAACCGGCGGGATAAAAGACCTTGTTAAAAACAGGCGGGTTGGACTGATCATGAACCAGACTTCGATTCTGCCCGACGGAACACATCTGCTGGATGCGCTCCTGAAAGAAGGCTTAAATATTAAGAAGGTCTTTGCGCCGGAACACGGTTTCCGCGGAACAGACGATGCCGGAGCCGCGATAGGGAACAGCCTCGACCGTAAAACCGGCATACCGGTTGTTTCCGTGTACGGTAAGAACAGGAAACCGACCGCTGAACAGCTGGCGGATATTGATGTCATTATTTTTGATATTCAGGATGTGGGCGCGAGATTTTACACGTATATAAGCACCATGCACTATGCCATGGAGGCATGCGCCGGGATGAACAGGGAGTTTATCGTCCTGGACCGTCCGAATCCCAATGATTATGTGGACGGGCCGGTTCGCAGGGAAGGCTTCTCGTCGTTTGTCGGCGTCGATCCGATTCCTGTTCTTCACGGACTTACGGTCGGGGAACTGGCACGGATGATAAACGGGGAAGGGTGGATCTCGACCGGAAAAAACAGTTGCCGCCTGCATGTGATTCCCATGAAAAACTGGCGGCACGGACAGCCCTGCAGCCTTCCCGTAAAACCGTCTCCCAACCTGCCGAATGACACGTCCGTCAGATTATATCCGTCATTGTGTTTCTTTGAAGGCACCAGCATCAGTGTGGGCCGCGGCACGCAGTTCCCGTTTCAGGCGCTCGGCAATCCGGATAAAAAATACGGGGACTTCACGTTTACGCCGCAGCCTGTCAAGGGTATGGATACAAACCCGCTGTACAAGGGTAAAGTTTGCTATGGTGAAGATCTTCGCGACGAAGCTTTCGAAGGGGGATTGTCGCTCCGTTTCCTGATCCGTTTTTTTGAAAAATCCGGCAGCAGTGAGAAAGAATTTTTCTCACACGCCGACCGGTTTGATTTACTGGCCGGCACCGATTCCCTGCGCCGGCAGCTGGTAAAAGGCCTCAGCGAAAAAGAAATCCGCGAATCGTGGAAAGCAGACCTGGACGCATACCGGCAAATCCGTAAAAAATACCTGTTATATGACGATTACAGCCGGTAAAATAAAATGCGGCAGCCTGGTTTTTTTCTGCCTGTTATCCTGCATGTCCTGTAAGAAAACAGCTCCGCCGGAAACCGGGGAAGTGGACTCCGAATGGATCGAAAACCGGGGCCATCTGTATGAATACGGCATCTGCGTCGATTCCCTTGACATCACAAATTACACGATTAAAAGCGGCGACAGCCCTTCCGCCATATTCACACGGATCGGATTCTCTGCAAATATGACCGACCGGCTGTGTAAGGCTTCCGGTGAAGTCTTTGATCCGAAAAAGTTAAGGGCCGGCATGACGTATACCACCATTGCAGCAAGGGACAGCCTTGCAGCCATCCGGTATATTGTTTTCGCCCGGTCAATGACGGACTTTTCCATTATTGAACTCGCCGGAGACAGCATCAAAGCCTACGGGTACAACAAGGAAATACGGTTCGAGCGGCGATATATGGAAGGCGTTATCACCTCTTCGCTGTGGAATATCATCAAAAATAAGGGTGCAGACCCTCTGCTGGCATTGAAAATATCGGATATACTGGCCTGGCAGGTCGATTTTTTTGACGTGAAGGAAGGCGACTCGTTCCGTGTAGCCTATAATGTAGCCTTCATTGACGATACAACCAGCCTGAATGTTTCTTCCGTCGAAGGGCTTGTGTTTGTGCACCGGGGAAAGGAATTTACGGCAATCCCCTTTACGCAGGACAGCATCCGTGAATATTTCGATGCGGAAGGAAACAGCCTGCGCGGTGCATTCCTGAAGGCGCCACTCGACTTTTTCCGTATCACCTCCCGGTTCACAAACGCACGTTTTCATCCGATCCTGAAACGCTACCGGGCGCATCACGGCGTCGATTACGCCGCCCCAACCGGTACGCCCGTCAAAACGATCGGCGACGGAGCGGTGGTCGCAAAAGGATTTGACAAAAACGGAGGAGGCAATTTTGTCAGGATAAAACATAATTCCGTGTACACAACGACCTACATGCACCTGAGCCGTTTCGGGAACGGGATACAGCCGGGCGCACACGTAAAACAGGGAGCCGTGATCGGCTATGTAGGTTCTACAGGCCTTTCCACAGGCCCTCACCTGGATTTCCGCGTACATAAAAACGGCCAGCCGACAGATCCGCTGAAAATGGAATCTCCGCCCGCCGAGCCTGTCAGGGCCGGACTGCGTGACAGTTTTAACCTCATCAGGCACACCGTCCTGGCAGAGATGGACAGCATGCGGTTAACAGTTGAAAATTGAAAATTTCTTTCGGTGAGATGAAAATGGAAAAAAAATACGGGGATCCGGGGTATTACGTCTTAAAATCAGGCGGAAACGTGAACACGGATGGCAAAAACGTAGCTACGTATTGCGTAAACGTAGCTACGTATTGCGAAAAAGTAGCTACGTATTTGCCCTTTACGAACGTATTTTTCCGTTTAAAACAGGCAATCCGGCAAAAAAACGGAGGTTTTTATACGGTGCGCCATCCTGCTTTAACACTTTAACTGTAATAATATGAAATTTATCGGCAACATCATCTGGCTTTTATTCGGAGGTATCATTACCGGCGCAGGGTACGTGGTATCAAGTCTTTTATTAATGATTACCATCATTGGAATACCGTTCGGCCTGCAAACCCTGAAACTGGCATTGCTGTGCCTGTGGCCATTCGGCAGTAAAGTCGCGGATACGGGAAATCCCGGCGGCTGCCTGACTGTCATAATGAATATTTTGTGGCTTGTCTCCGGAGGATTCTGCATTTGCCTTACGCATCTGTTCTTCGGATTATTATTGTGTATCACAATTATAGGCATACCCTTCGGGAAGCAGCATTTCAAAATGGCGGGACTGGCGCTCACGCCTTTTGGCAAATCAATTACCTGAAAAAAAGGACTGTCACCGCTCTATCGGCAGATACTTTTCCCGCGCTTCTTCACGCGGGCAGGCATTGAAATGCCACCATTCGCTGGCTATGGACTTGAACCCCGCCTCTTCCATGATACGGCGGAGAAACCTGCGGTTCTTATATTCGGACGGGGAGATACGGCGTCTTTTCAGCAGATCGTCCTCCCTGTCCGCATGTGCTTCGGGGCCAAAAAAATCAAAGGGCGTCCCCATCGGCAGCCATTCCCCGTTTCCGTCTACCAGCGTCACGTCAACGGCCATTCCGTAGTTATGAAGCCCTCCCCCCTTTGCCGGGTCTGCTACATAATATTCATTGTTCGTTTTCTTTGCCCATTCGCCCATTTTCTGCTGCACTTCCATCGGGCGCGCGGCATCGTATATCAGCAGCGACAGGTCGGGACGCTCCTTTTTCAGTATATCCTGCGCGCGGATCAGCATTTTTGCCGCGCGCGGATGAAGCCAGGCTTTCGTCAGCTTTGAATTATACAGCGGCTTTCCCGTAAAATTATCCCCGGTTTTATACACCAGGTAAAACTGTATCGAAGGTTCCCAGAAACAGACATCAATAAGTCCCATATCCTTCATCTTCGCATCCCAGTCATATTCGGCATTCTTTTTATTCTGCGCATTGCTGCAGGATGCAAACATGCACAGGCAGAGAAGGATTAACAGGCGGAATGATTTCATCGAACGTTATTTTTACGGTTAAACTGCCGATCCGTCAACTGTACCTGTTCCGCATCCACGGAACATCCCAGAAACAGTGACGCCGCCTCCGAAAACTTTTCCCCGGATTCCGTCGTCATAAAATGACACGAGCCGTTTTCCGACAGCCGGGACGACATCTCCGGATGGCGGAACAGATACTCTTTCAGGCTTTCCGCCACGCGGGGGCCCTGGAAAAACAGCGTGACATTTTCCGGTACAAACATCCGTATTTTAGCTTCAAGGAGCGGGTAATGTGTACATCCAAGCACCAGCGTGTCAATCTCCGGATCCGAAGCGAACAGATGCGCCAGGTTCTTCCGGACGAAATAATCGGCCCCGTCGCCGTCATGCTCCCTGTTCTCAACAAGCGGCACCCACATCGGACAGGCCTCGCCCGTCACCGTCATATCCGGATAAAGCTTGGCGATCTCCAGGGAATACGACCCGGACGAGACGGTTCCGGCCGTACCCGCCACACCGATATGCCGTGTTTTACTTAAAGGCCCCAGCGCCTCTACGGTGGGACGTATGATGCCCAGGACTCTCCGTGCAGGATCTGCCGAGAGGGGCAAATCGCATTGCTGTATGGTACGCAATGCCTTTGCCGATGCCGTATTGCATGCAAGTATGACCAGCGGACACCCTTCCTCAAAAAGCTTCCTGACGGCCTGAAGGGTAAACCGGTACACAATTTCAAACGAACGGGCGCCATACGGTGCACGGGCATTATCTCCAAGATACAGATAGTCATACCCGGGCAATAAGCGGCGTATATGCTCAAAAACCGTCAGTCCTCCGTAGCCGGAGTCAAATATTCCTATAGGGTGGTACCCGTCCATTAAAAGTAATCCCGCTAAAATAAAAGATGCCTGTTCCTAAAAAGGCGCAGGCATCCGTCCTGTATTTTATTAATTTTATTTCAATCCCAGCTTGGCCTTCACCTTGTCCGTTGCATCAATAGCGGAACTGCCTTTAAAAAGCATTACCTGGGGAGACATAATGTACGTATAGCCGTTTTCCTCTCCGACTTCGTCAACGGCCTTCTGCATTTTTTCATACAGCGGAGCAAGCAGTTCGGCCTGTTTCTTGTCAATTTCTTCCTTTGCCATGGGTACAAAATTCTGCAGGCGGGCTTCTATACCTTGAATCTCCTGTAAACGAAGGGTCCGGATGTTTTCGGTCAGGGTATCGCCCTGTGCGGTTAAATCCGAAAATTTACGGTTATATTCATCCTCCATCGATTTCATCTGATCCTGGTATTGTTTGGCAAATGCTGCAATCTGGCTTTCCACTTCGGAAAGTTCCGGTAAAAGACTGAATATTGCCTGCTGGTCAACAATAGCAATCTTCATTTCCTGAGCTGCCAGTCCCAAAGGAAGCAACAATAACATTGATACAATAATCTTTTTCATGTTTTTCTTTATTTAATTAATATCCGTTTTTAAAACAAAGTGCGCAAAGATACTATTTTATTTTGAATATCCCAATTTCGCCAGCACTTCATTACTTATATCGATTTTGGGAGAGGCATAAATCACACTCATCGCCGCGGCCCGGTCAACCACCACCTGGTATCCCTTGTCTTCGGCTATCGCCTTGACGGCTTCATAGATCTCATCCCAGATAGGCTTCATCAAAGATTCCCTCTTTTTGTAAAGTTCACCTTCCGCACCAAAATACTTCCGTTTCAGATCCTGCGCTTCCTGTTCTTTCTTTATAATATCTTCTTCCCGTTTGGTCTTCATTTCGGCAGAAAGAAAAACAAGGTCGCTCTGATAGCTCTTATACATATTCTGCGCTTCCTGCTGCAGGGTCTCAATCTCACCCTGCCATTTTTCAGACAGCTGGTTCAACTGTTCGTTTGTCATTTCATACGCCGGAATATTTTTTAATATATATTCCCGGTCTATCAGCGCAAATTTCTGCGCCACTGCTGTTGTTGCCAGTGAGCAAAACAGCACCATACATCCTGTTAAAATTACCCGTTTCATACTTACATCATTTTTTATTTAACAATACTGTAAAAAAAACATCTGCAAAACGCTATTTAGTTTTAAAATTCCTGTCCAAGTATAAAGTGGAAGTTTCCGCCACCTCTGTTCGCAGATCCGTAAGGCTTGTCGAAACCGTACGCCCAGTCAATCCCCATCAAACCGATCATCGGCAGAAAAATACGCACTCCGACCCCGGCCGAACGCTTCAGGTTAAACGGTTTAAAATCGGCAATGCTGTTCCACGCATCCCCGGCTTCACCGAAAATAAGTGCGTAGATTGTACTCGAAGGTTCAAGTATAAGCGGATAGCGCAATTCGAGTGACATACGCGAATAGGCGCGGGCATTCGGCATTGAGTAGTTGTTTCCGGCAATTTCCCCGTTATCATATCCTCGCAGCGCCACCGTTTCCTGATAATAACTGTAACCGCCTGTCATACCGTCACCTCCTACGTAAAAGGTTCCGAAAGGAGATTTTTTATATCTGCTGTAATCGCCAATCCAGCCCACTTCAACACGCGACATCAGCACCGGTGTGCGTAGAGGCCCGCCATACTGGGTTGGCAGTATAAGAGGGATGAACACTTTGCTCTTGAATTTTACCTTATAATATTCTACTAATTTGTATCGCTCCACATCCGAAGTCATGTTCTTATAATCCTTGCCGTCAAAAAGGGAATAAGGCAGCGTAGATGCACCGGTAAGTATAAACTGCGAACCTAAACGGGTATACAGCGGGTTATCCACAGAATTGCGCTGAAAGGTGAGTTCCAGGTTAATGTCATGATAGTTCCCGTTGTCCGGCAGTCCCAGCTGGTAGGAAGCGCTGGTCCAGTTATTCAGCATATACATCTGGTAATTCAGGGTAGCCATAGCCTGGAAATAATCGTCCGGCCAGTTCAGCCGCTTTCCATAACCGACGGAAAAACCGAGGATTTGCATGTATTTACTCTTGTCATAAGCGCTCTCGTAACTGTTACCGTAATCATTACCGTAATAACTGTTGCCATAATAGCTGTTACCGTAATAACTGTTATAATAGTTGTTATAATAATTACTTAAATACTGACTTTGCAACTGATTGTAATACCGGTTGTTTATACCGGTATACCGGGAAAAATAAGCGCTGAGAGAGAGTGAATTAGGCTTCTTCCCTCCGAACCACGGATCAAGGAATGAAACACTGTAAGCCTGATAATACTGGGCATTTGTCTGGCCGCTGATATTCAGCGTCTGTCCTTCTCCCTGAGGTATGATCCCCTTATATGTTTTCGTATTCAACAGATTCTTCATTGAAAAGTTGGTGAACTTCAGGCCTAATTTACCGATTACACCGGTCTGCCCCCAGCCGAGCGAAAATTCGATCTGGTCATTCGCCTTGGACGTCAGGTTATAAATCAGGTCTACGGTTCCGTTATCCGGATTGGTATTGAAATCCGGCTTCATGTTTTCCGGATCAAAATGCCCCATCTGCGCCAGCTCGCGCAAGGATCGCATCAATGCCTCACGGCTGAACAGATCTCCCGGTTTTGTACGGAGTTCCCTTCGGACAATGTCTTCATACAGCCGGTCATTCCCGTTGATAATTACCTTGTTAATCGTGGCCTGAGGCCCCTCTATGATACGGACTTCCAAGGCAATGGAATCGTTTTGGACATCGACCTCCACCGGATCGGCATTTGCAAACATATATCCGTTATTTGAGTAGACATTCATGACGGCATCTTCGTCCGAATACATACGGTCCATCAGTTTTTTCTGGTTATAAACATCACCGGATTTCATATTCAGCAAGTCTTCCAGATAATCGGAAGAATATTTCGTATTACCCACAAACCGGATATCTTTTAAATAGTACTTCTGCCCCTCTTCAATCGTAAGGAAAATATTAATCCGCTTTTTATCCTGAGGAGCGATGCTGTCTGCAACAATCACCGCATCACGGTATCCAAATTCATTGTACCGGTCAATCAGGTTATTCTTGTCGTTCTCATATTCGGCTGTCGTAAACTTTTTCGTGCTGAATAATTCCAGCCAGCTATTCCGGAAACGGTCTATCATGTTAAAACGCTCATTCGTTTTCTTCATCGCTTTACGAAGCTGGAAATCGGTAAGCATTTCGTTTCCGTCAAAATAAATCTTTTGTATTTTTGTCTTTTCGTTTTTGTCAATATTAACACTGACTATCACTTCGCCCTCTTTAACAGGATCCGGTTTTTCCACTACATCAATATCGACGTTTTTAAAACCCTTATCATCAAAATACTTCTTTATAAGGATCTTCGCACGGTCTACGATATGAGGGGTGATCTGCTGACCTTTACGCAGGTTCAACTTTGTGTCAAGGTCTGTACGCTCACCCTTTTTAACTCCATTATAAGTTATTTCGGAAATACGGGGACGCGGTTTAACACGTATTTCAAGCCAGACCTTATCATCAACCATCCTTGTTGCAAGGATTTTTATATCGGAAAACAGCCCCTGTCGCCAGAAACGGTTTACCGCTTCCGTAATCTCCTCACCGGGAACGCTGATTTCATCACCGACAGACAGTCCTGAAAATCCTATCAGGACAAAATCTTCATAATTGGTGGCTCCGGTAACTTTTATGTGCTGAATTTTATATTTCTTATGAACAAATGTATACAAAATTTCCGGAATCTCGCTCTCCGGAACCGTATCCTGATTATTCAACATCGTCGTATCAGCCGCTGAAACGGCCGTTACGACCGAGACCGTGTCGGCAGTTTGTGATAATCCCCCAAAAGAAATGCTCAAAAATGTAATAAACAATAGTAATTTCTTATCCATACATCAGGATTTAGTTATTTGCTCACTTGTTTTACCAAAACGTCTCTCTCTCTGCTGATAAGACAAAATGGCTTCATAAAATTCATGCTCTCTGAAATCAGGCCAGTAAACATCCGTAAAATACAATTCCGCATAAGACAATTGCCACAACAGGAAATTGCTTATCCGTTTTTCACCTCCCGTCCGTATCAACAAATCCGGATCGGGAATATCACGCGTTGTCAGGCAGGAGGAAAAGAGCGCCTCATCCAGGTCTTCGGGATCAATTTTTTTCTCCTGTACATTTTCCGCGATACGTTTTGCCGCCTGAACAATTTCCCCGCGGGAAGAATAGCTAAGTGCCAGCACCAGCGTCGTTCCGGTATTCACGGATGTTTTCTCCAGACATTCCAGTAAGGTGTCACGAACATCCCCCGGCAAACGGATCATATCCCCAATCACCATCAGCCGGACATTATTTTTCATCAAATCCGGCGTTTCACGATGAATGGCTGCTACCATAATAGACATCAGCGCATTTATTTCTTCTTTCGGGCGATTCCAGTTTTCTGTAGAAAAAGTATAAACCGTCAGGTAACTCAACCCGATTTCAACAGCGGCCTCCATCACTTTACGAACTGAAACGACACCTTCCCTGTGCCCTTCACTGCGATCAAGGCCATGACTCATCGCCCAGCGTCCGTTTCCATCCATGATTACAGCCACATGCTGCGGCAGTTTTGTTTGATCTATTTTCTCAATAATTGACATTGTACAACGTCTAATCTATTTGTTTATATCTTTCTTGTTGCAGTTACAGTTCCGAAGACCGAAATCATACGATACTGAAATCATCAACATAGAATACCAGTCTTTATTTTTCCAGGGACTGCTTCCTATACTATAAGGATCGTCCAGTAATTCATTTCCTCCATTTGTATCAAGCCTGTCTCCGAACAACTTTCGGATAGACCACTCCGCACCAATATTGATACGGCTCTTTATCTTATATTTTACCCCCGTACCAACCGAGATATGGGGACTAAAAAAAGTGCCTCCGTTACCGGGTGCGACCGACAATCCGAATCCTCCCATTATATACGGTGCAATACGTTTTGTCTGCAGATACTGATATTTATCACTATACGGAAAGAAATTAAATTCCGCCTGTCCTCCCAGATCAATCACATTCCTGTTAAAATCGGCCTGTGCATTATCCGGAAAAACATTATTAAGCCCTTCCGTCGATCCGGTTACACGCGCCCAAGCCAGATTCGCCTTGAATGCTATACGAAAGTTAGCATTGTAACGAAAAATAGCACTTGCAGCAGGATTCATATTTTTAAATGCCGTATTTTTATTGGCATCTCCCATATAAAACGCACCTCCAAGCATCCCCCCAATCTCATACAGGTATTCCTGCGCGCTTACTCTAAAAAAAGAAAGACACAGGAACAGCATAATGCTTATCCGTCGAAAAAAAGTTAAATCCATCCGTTAATAGTTTACTGATAAACCGCCAAAATTCATATTTGACCTTTCTTTCTAACGAAAAAGAATACATAAAATTATATATTTACGGACTTCTAATCCTTCTTGAAGCCGAGACGGTTGACTCGTCCGCGCCACAATTCGTTCAGAATATTCGTATCTTTACCTGCTTTTCCGCCGAAAAGCAACATATAATGATCTTCATCAATAACAACCGAAGAAAAACCTCTTGCATCATAATCTTCCGGCATCAGATGCACTGTATCCTGCCACCATGTAACACCTTTGTCTTTCGAATAATAAATATCTTTCAAGGCTGTTCCCGAAGCATCCATACCACCGATAAGATAAAAAAGCGTGTCATACTGGAAAAAGGCCGGACCTTCACGTACAGAAAACGTCGATTGCTTGTTTGTAATAGAAACCCACGACAGACCATTCATGGTTAACCAGGTCAGGTCGGACAGATTTTCCCCCTTATCACGTCCGCCGGAAATAGCTAAATACGAATGATACATCGCTTCATAATTCAAGACGCCAAATCCCGACAGCGGAAATGATGCAGGCGTCGCCGTACCCGTCTGCCATTCCATCTTATCATTCATCGTAACAAACCGCAAGGTTTCATCCGTCTTCGAAATGCTGGACAACACCGAGACGCCACCCGTCCTGTTTTCAGGAATAGCGCCCAATAACACCTGTATATGGGGGGCCTCTTCAACCTGCGACCAGTTCTGTCCGTCAGCAGATTGAAATAATTCACCGGCTGTTGTAAAGGCATATAGAAAACTCCCATATTCGGTTATCCGGGATAAGACGGTATTTTCAGGTAAGCCGGTTAGGGAGATCTGTTCCCACTCCACCATATCCGAAGTTTCCGACTTATAAAGTTCACACTCAACACCTGTCCCGGAAACAGACGGATCCTTAGCATACATATAATATAAGCCATTATATGGCAAAACCTTCATTTCGCTAAACGATTTACCGCGAATCAAACCGGAATAAAGTTCCCAGATCACTGAATCGGGATTCACCTGATGAATATTGATCCTGGCATCATACGTTTTTGTGGAAACACCATCGTATGGATAAACCGTAATCCAAACCGGCGATGAGAGGTCTACGGAATCGCTTCCATTCCAGTAAACCGTATCCCCGGTTTCCTGACTGACAAAAATGCTTCCGAGGGCATAAAACTCATAGGATATGGTACAAATAACCTTTTCATCTATCACCGTTCCATAAGGCATAGAATCCCGGTTATAGATCTTTCCGTTCACCTGATCTATTGTAAAGACCACATCAGACAAACCTTCTATGGAATCATTCGATAATGAAAATGCAGCTATTTGTGCATTACCCAGATTCCAGTCGTCAATAGTCGTATCACCACTTCCAAGGCAGGAAGACATTAAAAAAGCCAATCCCGCTATCAACAACCCGCAAAATTTAATCTTTCCCATCTATTTCTTTATTTTCGAGTGGACAAAAGTAGCAACATTTTTTCTATTAGTCTACATTTCCGGCATTATTTATAATATTTTAGTGTACGATACCTTAATTTTAAGAACTTAATGATGGGTATAAATCTCTATTAATGAAGATTTACTGTGATGTAAAGAAAAAGAAGGAACAGACTTCATCCCTGATAACCGAACCCCGGGAACGCAATGAAAACAGGCTGCCGCCACACCTTCACCCAGTTTTACCGGAGCCGTTTCCACGATTATCTCATCCCAGATATCCGCTTCTAAAAAGGAACGGTGAAGCTGCGCCCCGCCCTCAACCAATAAAGAGTTGATATTCCGTTTATATAAATCCGTCATTATACTTCTTAAAAAATGTATGGAATTATCGGCCGGTTCCCTGTAAACCAGTGTAGGGTGCTGACCGTCAAATAAGTGTACGTGATCCGGTATCCGTTGATTACGATCCATCGTTATGCGCAACGGCGAACGCCCGGCCCAGTATCGCACCGTCAGGGAAGGATTATCAAGAATTACCGTATTTGTCCCCACCATGATAGCCTGCACTTCCGAACGCAGCTTATGAACCATAAGACGTGTAACGGGTGACGAAAGTAATACCGGCATTTCCGAACAGTTCTCCCGTCTGCGATCCAAAAAGCCATCCTCACTCTGCGCCCATTTCAGAATAACATACGGGCGGTGTTTTTTATGTGCAGTCATAAAAAAACGATTTAACTCAAACGCTTCCTGCTCCATAACACCTGTAACGACTTCTATGCCGGCATCACGCAGCATCCCGACACCGCTGCCGGCCACCTCCGGAAAAGGATCCGGGCCGGCCACTACCACGCGCGGAATCCCTTTCCGTATAATAAGTTCGGCACAGGGTGGCGTTTTCCCGTAATGAGAACAGGGTTCAAGGCTTACATACATCGTTGAATCGCGCAGTAAAACTTCATTACTCACCGATGTTACGGCATTCACTTCAGCATGAGCTTCCCCGTAACAACGGTGATACCCTTCGCCTATAATACGGTCATCCTGTACAATAACAGCGCCTACCATAGGATTTGGAGCCACATGGCCCTGTCCGTTTTTTGCCAGTTTCAGACATCTGGACATATATTTTTCCGAAACATCCATAAAATTATCATACAAAAAATATGTACCTTTGTGAAAAAAATATACAGACTTTATACAAAACATCCCGAATATGAAAGATATAACTGCATATATAAAAAAAACACTCGCTGACATTTATTCCCCGGAAGAAATACACAACTTCATCCGGCTCCTTTTTTCAACGGTATGCGGCTTATCTTATCATCGGCAAATTTTATGCAAAGATAAGAAAATCCCCGAAAACGAAAAGAAACAGATTTTTTCCATCACGGAAAAACTGAAAATGCAGGAACCGATTCAGTATATTCTGGGAGAAACGGAGTTTTACAGTCTTCCGATAAACGTAAATCCTTCCGTTTTAATACCGCGTCCTGAAACGGAGGAACTCGTTGATTTGATCATAAAATCACCTTTCTTAAAAATACATCCGGAAAATTCACCGCTTAAAATACTGGATATAGGAACCGGGAGCGGATGCATTGCGATTGCACTGGCTAAACATGTGCCGTATGCCGAAATATCAGCAACGGACATTTCGGAACCGGCGTTGCAAACGGCACAGGTAAATGCTTTCATAAACAAAACCGGTATCCGGTTTTTTCAATCGGATATACTGGACACAGATTCTGCGGTCACGTGTATCGAAGGCGATTTTGATATGATCATAAGCAATCCCCCCTACATCAAAAACAGTGAAAGAGAAACCATGTATCCGAATGTTCTTAACTTTGAGCCTCACCATGCATTATTTGTCTCGGATGAAGACCCGCTGTTATTTTACAGGGCAATTGCTGATTTTGCTCAAAAAAAACTTGTATCCGGCGGTCGGATCTTTTTTGAAATAAATCCCCGATGTGATCGTCTTATCACGGGTATGCTACTTGATAAAGGATTTACTGAAATAGAAATAATACGCGATCTGTCGGGAAAGAACAGGTTTGCTTTTGCAGGAAAAATGAAAGTACAATGAAAACAGAAGGTGAAACATTATCTAATCTGGCAAAGTATTGTTCACAGGCAGAACGATGTATTGATGATGTCAGAAAAAAAATAAAAACGGCCGGTTTGGCAGAAGATACCGCCAACAGCATCATAAACCGGTTAATACAGGAAAAGTTCATTGATGAACAGCGTTTCTGTCACAGTTTTGTCAATGACAAATTAAAATTCAACCATTGGGGACGCATAAAAATAGGATATGAACTGAAAAGAAGAAACATAAAGCCGGAAACTTATTCGGATGCGATGGACGCTATGGACGAAAGCGAGTACATGTCCGTCTTATGCAACCTGCTCAAAAGCAAAAAACGATCTGTAAAAGGACATTCGGCACAGGATACTTTTCAGAAATTATACCGTTTCGCATCTTCCCGGGGATTTGAAAGTCCCCTTATCATTAAAGCATTGAAAGATGTACTTAACAATATGGAATATGAGGAATATTTTGAATGATTTTACGAATCTGTTCTATCCGCGTTTATGTATGGTATGCGAAAATCCGCTGATCGAAGGCGAACAGCATATCTGTCTGTATTGCTTATGCGACCTGCCCAGAACTAATTATCATATATATAAAGGCAATCCGGCAAGAGCATTATTGGCCGGATTCGAGAAGGTGAATGAAGTAACGGCATATCTGTACTTCCGGAAAGACGGGATGGTACAAAAATTAGTTCATTCATTTAAATATTACGGTAATAAGTCATTAGCCGAATATTTAGGGCGAATAGCGGCAATAGAGCTGAAAGAATATGGATTTTATGCATCCGTTGAGACGATCATCCCAATGCCCCTGCATCCTAAAAGGGAAAAGAAACGCGGGTATAACCAGTCCGAATGTATCGCAAACGGTATCGCTTCCATCTACGGCTGCGGAATAGACAGAACGAGCCTGAACCGCATCACGGAAACAGTGTCACAAACCCGAAAATCCGTATACGAAAGACATGTAAACGTTGAAAACATCTTCAACCTGACAAATCCGGAGAAACTGTTCGGGAAACATGTTCTTCTCGTTGACGATGTAATGACAACAGGAGCAAGTACATCCGCCTGTATCAAAATGTTATCCGAAGTGCCTGAAATAAAGATAAGCATCTTTTCGATATCGATTGCAAGAGGATATTAAAATCTTTGTATCTAAAGACGTTTACTTATTTTGCATTCTATCCGATTTGCACTATATTTGCCCCTTATTCAAATCTACTAAAAGAAACTGTTATGCACTTAAGAAGGAAGAAAATCGAATCATGCAATTTTTTATTTGTTGCACTTGCACTGTTATTTATTACATCCTCCTGTAAGGAAAAGCACAATATGCTTACAGAGCAGGAAAAAGCGGAAGGCTGGGCATTACTCTTTGACGGAGAAACGATGAATGGCTGGAAAGATTACAACGGTACAGCGCTTACCGAACCGTGGCATGTGGTTGACGGATGTATTCAGGCCAAGGGAGAAGGAAGTGATGCCGGCGGATATATTGTTACTGGAAAAGAGTACGAAAACTTCGAATTGTCATGGGACTGGAAACTGTCCAAAGGAGGAAACAGCGGCATGCTTTATCACGTTGTTGAAAATCCGTTATTTAAAGTTCCTTACGTAACCGGCCCTGAGTACCAGTTAATAGATGAGCCGAATTTTCCGGAACCGTTGGAAGAATGGCAAAAGTTGGGTGTTGACTATGCCATGTATCTTCCCGACAGGGGCCTGATGAACGTAAATCCGGCGGGAGAATGGAATAATGCTAAAATCGTATTCGATAACGGACATGTGGAACATTGGCTCAATGGGGTAAAAATCCTCGAATTTGAAGCATGGACCGACGATTGGTTTGTACGTAAGAACAGCGGGAAATGGGCGCATGCTCCGGAATACGGGCTGGCTCACAGAGGCGTGATCTGCTTGCAGGATCATGGATACCCGGCGTCATTCCGTAATATAAAGATCAGGGAACTGCCACGTAAAACAAAAGAAATAAACTTATTCAACGGTGTTGACCTGAAAGGATGGGAAGCCTACGGAACAGAAAAATGGTATGTTGAAGACGGACTTCTTATTTGTGAAAGCGGTCTGGACAAACAGTACGGTTATCTTGCCACAAACGAATATTATGATAATTTCGACCTCACGCTCGAATTTAAACAGGAGGCTGACGGTAACTCCGGCGTTTTCATTCGCTCCTTTATCGAAAAAGGCGTCAAAATAAATGGCTGGCAGGTTGAAGTGGCGCCGAAAGGACACGACACCGGGGGAATATACGAATCATACGGCCGCGGATGGCTTGTTCAGATTCCCGACGAAAAAGAAGAAATTCTTAAAGAAGGAGAATGGAATACGATGCGTATAAAAGTACAGGGCGACAACGTGACGACATGGCTTAATGACCTGGAAATGGTGAACATAAATGATGCAAAAATCGGCGCCGGCAAAGGCCGGATCGTTCTTCAGATACATGACGGAGGCGGCATCCGGGTATTATGGAAAAACATGAAACTGAAAACGTTATAATATCGGCCGATGAATGTCATCCTCAAAGTTTGACACACGCTCTTACAAATAAAAAAATCCCCGGAACAAAAGACCCCGGGGATTTTTTCATAATCTTCAAACAAATCGAATCAGTCACCTCCCTTGCCGGAAGCAACCTGCTTACTTCTTTCCACGGCCTGAAGAGCAAGATATTTGTCACCAAACTGTTTCAGGTTATCCAATTCGGTTTCAAACTGATCCTGATGATCCTCTTCTACCCTGACTAAACTTTCAAATAAAGTTTTGGATGCGGAGTCCACTTCCTCATCACATTTCTGTGCCCACGCATTATATTCATTAATGCTGATCGTTTCCAGTTCGTATGCTCTCTCTAACATTTCCTTCGGATCTGCTATATGCGCCACTTTACCGTGAACGACCATATCAACGTCTCCTTTAAGGTATAAAATCCGCTCGGCAAGCAGTTCCACGTGCATCATCTCTACAATTGCAATACGTTTAAACATCTGTGACAATAATTCATATCCAATATCATCACAACGAAAATGAAAATACATATACTGATGAACAGCAAGCAATTCTTCATTTACCGCTAAATTTAACAGTTTAATACTTTTTTCCCGTTCCATAACAATTCTTTTTTAGTATAACATCAATCATTCTACCTATTACAAGAATAAGATACCCCAAAGTTAAACAAAAAACACAGGGAAAAAAGCATCTCCCTGTTTTTTAAAGATATTCCATCTTTTTTTGCATAAGGTCAAAACTCCCATAAGAAAGTACATGCCGACCTGAAAGCCCGTTTCCAGGGTATGAAACATAAAAACAAAAGACAGCCGGCGCACAACGTAAAAACCCCCACTCCGAATGTCAATATTGACCAGGGCAACCGCACCAAAATAATCTATAGTAAAAAAGAATTATCTTTGCCGTCATGAAAACATCTAACTACTTTTCCGAAGTTACCGATCCTCGTGTTACGGGTCGTTGTCTTCATT
>JAISCL010000162.1 GCA_031265585.1 Tannerella sp.
CTCATATTTTATACGAACCTCTTCAAATATTTTCATTTTCATGGACACAAAGATAATTATTTTTTTTCGCATCTATATATCTGATTGAAAATTATTTAGACTTTATAGACAGACACTAAATACACCCTGAATTTTGACGGGATGTTTGCTTCTTTTGGGAATGTGTTCAGTGAGGAATCCTGTGCCAGTGAATCAATGGCAATGCCGGAAAATATACCGGGTCATTTCAAAAAGGAAAAAGGTCATGCACCGGTTTATATCTTTGACAGGGGGTTATCTTCGTCCCAAAAGCCGGGGTGCCTCAAAGCAGAAAAAGGGCTTCTTTTTGTAGGGCGTTTGATTGAAAATCGTAAATTGAAGGTGCTGGAAAATCTATCCTTTGAAGAATCTGTGTTTACACAGGGTGAATTATTGCAGGATAGTCCGGCACAGATTTACGGTTATGAGGAATCTGTCAGTCGTAACGGTAAGCCGGTAAGCCGGTAAGCCGGCAACACCTGTGCCCTGAAATATACCGTGTTGTTCGCTTCAAGTTCAGGGATGGTACACAAATCCTGCCTGTCACCCATATCTCTGAACTTCCTGCCGACACGATCGCTTCGATGTATAAACGGCGCCGGGATATCGAAGTGTTTTTCCGTTTTCTCAAGCAGGAGTTAAATTTCAGCCATTTCCTCTCCCTCAATGAAAATGGTATCCGGGTGGTATTATATATGACTGTGATCACGGCTATGCCGGTGATGATTTACAAACGCGAAAACCGGATTGGCTATGAAACAGCCGTCAGACGAATGAGAATAGAACTTGAAAACCTTATCATGGCCATTGTCGCAGTAGAAAGCGGAGGTGATGTGAAGAAGGCAGACCTGGATGACCCGTAAAAATAAAACCCGGTAAACAGAAAAAAGAAAGTGAAAGTTGCTAAATAGCCAACTCTACACGCTTCTTTTTCTTCCGAACATGACTGGGAGCGCCCTGCCCCTACGTGTTTCCATGCGTTTTCCGGCACCGGCAGCGGGGGTTGTTTTGTTAATTTTTAAATTTTGTTTGTTTATGTCCCAATAAAGATATACATTGCCCCCCTCGCTTTTAATAAAATGTGACAATGGCTCTATACAGGGACATATTTAAAATAAGACATAATAATTTGCAGCCGGAAAAGGGTCATATTCTTATCTCAGAACCCTTCCTACAGGATGCTTATTTTCAACGTGCGGTCGTGCTGCTTGTTGAACATAATGCGCGGGGATCGATGGGCTTTGTGCTGAATAAGAAGACCGGACTCCGGGTCAATGATTTTTTTGACGGATTCGACGGCATCCCGCGGATCCCCATTTACCTCGGAGGGCCGGTGTCTTCCGATCACCTGTTTTTTATACATTCACTGGGAAACGTGATTCCCGACAGTGTTCAAATAGGTGATAATTTATACTTTGACGGGGATTTTGAGGCGTTGAGGTATTATCTGCTGAGCGGGAAGCCTGTTTATGAAACGGTGAAGTTCTTCCTCGGTTATTCCGGCTGGACCGAAAATCAGTTATACGGTGAGATCAAGCAGGATTCATGGCTTGTCAGCCGGTCTTCCAACCGCAATATCATGCTAGCGGAAGGGGAGTCGTTCTGGAAACATTCCGTTGAGTCGGTCGGGGGTTCCTATATGGCATGGATCAATTATCCTAAAGATCCGATATTAAACTGACCAGCAAAACATCCTTGTAGCCTTCCTCCGTCTGCTGCCAGCTGGACAGCCGGCCTCTTTCCGTGAATCCGCAACGATTGAACAGCCGCCTGCTCGGTTCATTGTCCGCAGGTATAAAGGCATACAACTGGTGCAGCCTTAAAAAGGAGAAGGCATAGCAGCACAGGACGGACAGGGCATTGCCGGCAATGCCCCGCCGCTGATACTCGCGGTCGACCATTATGCCGGTTGCCGCGCGGTGATGGTGCGGCTCAAAGTCGTACAGGTCGATTGTTCCCACGGTTTTGAAATCCGGTTTCAGGTCGATCATCAGGCGGAGCTGGCCGGATTCGTAGAGGTCTTTCGGTGAAGCTATGTACTGCTTCAGGTCATAACGGGAACAGGGTGCTATCGTGCAGCCTGAAGGCCACAGCACGGGATCATTTTCCCATCTGTAGAGGGCTTCCAGGTCTTCCGGTTCGGGAGCCCGGAGTTTTATATTTTCACTTTCCAGTAACATAGCGGTTTGTCTTTGTTTTTTTTCCGGGCACGGGAATCAGGTTTTTATCGAGTCATTAAAACAGATGCGGTTTATGATGGAACGGCCAAGCGTTATCTCGTCGGCATATTCGATTTCGTCGCCGACCGATATTCCGCGCGCAATCACACTGATCGTGATGTTATACGGTTCCAGCTTCCGGTAGAGGAAAAAGTTGGTTGTGTCGCCCTCCATCGTTGTACGCAAAGCCAGGATGACCTCTTTTACATCTCCCGAAGCAACCCGCCCGACAAGGCTACCGATCTCAAGATCAGCCGGGCCGATGCCTTCAACAGGGGAGATGATGCCTCCGAGAACATGGTATACTCCGTGAAACTGTGCCGTATTTTCTATTGCCATTACTTCTTTTACATTTTCAACCACACATACCGTTGAATGATCACGGGACGGATTTCCACAGATGCTGCAGATGTCCGTGTCACATATATTATGGCACTCCCGGCAGTAATGAATGTCCCGGCGAAGCGCCCGCAACGACAGGGAGAGCCGTTCGGCATAGTCCGGATCACGGCGGAGGATGTAAAGGGCCAGTCGCAAAGCGGTCTTGCGTCCCACACCGGGAAGCGCTGCCAGTTCATTTACTGCATTTTCAAGTAAGACGGAAGGATATTGCCGGTTCATCAAAACGCTTTACTTTAATTTACGGCCGGCATACATGCGTTCGTAGTAGTTTACGTAATCCCCCCCGGCGACCTGCTCAACCCATGACTGGTTATCAAGATACCACCGGACGGTTTTTACTATGCCCGTTTCAAAGCCGGTTTCAGGTTTCCAGCCCAGTTCGCCGGTTATTTTTGCCGGGTCAATCGCATACCGCTGGTCGTGTCCGGGACGGTCTTTGACGAACGTTATCAGGTCGTCGTTCATCCATTCTACCGACGGTTGTCCGTCTGCTCCGGGAATCTGCTTCTTCAGGTGTTTGCGGTATGCGGGTTGCTCCGTCATGAGCCGGCGGACGGTACTTATGACCATTTTTACGATCTCAATGTTCCGGCGCTCATTGTGTCCCCCGACATTGTAGACCTCCCCTGCACGGCCATTGTTTATTACCAGGTCAATCGCCTTGCAGTGATCTTCCACATAAAGCCAGTCGCGGACATTCGAGCCGTCACCGTATATCGGTAAAGACTTGCCTTCCAGTACGTTTTTTATAATCAAAGGGATAAGCTTTTCCGGGAAATGATAAGGCCCGTAATTGTTGGAACAGCGGGTGATGGTTACCGGCATTTTATATGTCTCGCCGTAGGCCTTTACGACCAGGTCAGCGCCTGTCTTTGAGGCGCTGTAAGGGCTGCGCGGATCCAAGGGGGTCTTTTCCGTAAAGTATCCGGTCTCGCCAAGGCTTCCGTAAACTTCGTCCGTTGAGACCTGATGGAAACGGACACCTTCTTTCCATATGGGATAACCGCTTTTATCACTGCCGGTAATCCATGCCCTGCGGGCTGCATCCAGCAGATTCTGCGTTCCCAATATATTTGTTACAAGAAACAACTGGGGATTTTCTATGCTGCGGTCTACATGACTTTCCGCTGCAAAATTCACGACACAGTCAAAGTCACAGCCGGCAAACAGTTCATCGGCTAAAGTGCGGTCACATATATCGCCTTTCACAAACAGGCAGCGCCTGCTGTCAATATCCTTTTCGATTGTCGCCAGGTTTCCCGCATAGGTTAGCGCATCCAATACTACGATTTGTATGCCGGGATGCGATTCCAGCATATATTTTACAAAATTAGCGCCAATAAACCCGGCGCCACCGGTGACCAGATATTTCTTCATCTACATTAAATATTTACAATTAATCCTGCTATTATTACTGATTATTTTCAAAATTATTGTCCGCCTCATTCAAAAAAGGAGCGTTCCGGTCTTTTTCCGATGTGTTTAGCGGACAGTCCGGAATAATGCGCCAGTCCACGCCTATTGCCGGATCATCAAAACGTATCCCGCGCTCACGGGCAGGAGTATAGGGGTTGTCTACCTTATAGATAAAGACGGCCGATTCGCTCATTACATAAAAACCGTGGGCAAATCCTTTCGGAATAAAAAATTGCCGTTTGCTTTCGCCTGACAGCTCCACCGCTACATATTTCCCGTATGTCGGCGAATCTTTGCGGATGTCAACCGCTACATCCAGCACTTTTCCCTGTATCACGCGGACAAGCTTGGACTGGGCGTACGGTTCAAGCTGGTAATGAAGTCCGCGCAGCACTCCCTGTGGAGAACAGGATTCATTGTCCTGAGTAAAATGAATTTTACCTATATGCTGTTCAAATTCCCGTTCCTTATATGATTCCATAAAGTATCCCCTCGAATCGCAGAATACGTTCGGATCTATAATCCAAAGTCCGTCTATCTCTGTTTTTGTATATGTCATACTGTTTTTTTAGGGAGACAAAGAACGTATTTTTTAGCGAGACATGCAAAAGAAAATTCAAAACATTTGGCTTTTATGAAAAAATATATATATCTTTGCCGTCGCAAAAATGACACGGTACCTTGGATGAGTGGCTTAGTCAGTGGTCTGCAAAACCATGTACGGCGGTTCGAATCCGCCAGGTACCTCGGATTTATCCTCATAACATACTGAAAACCAGTAACCGTTGTGAGGTTTTTTTGTATGGAGGATTAAAGTGTATGAGTGATAATATTGAAAAATTGATGCTACCCTACAAAGTGCAACAACTGCTCAATACCATTCTATTTCCCATGATGCAAAAGTCTGGTTTTTTCTCCAATTTTGCAAACTATACTTCACGCGGTGTAATTTTGTGAGATGTTCTGCTGTTCAAAAAATTGAAAATTCAAGGACAAAAGTTTGTGCAGGTTATTATGAGAAGTATCATTAATGGTATCAAAAAAGCCTCTTATTGCAAGATGAAATCTGTCGGGAGAATCATAATATTTAGCATATAAAATTTGTTTTTTGGTAAACTTCCAAAGCCTTTCTATGATATTCAAATTCGGAGCATACGGCGGTAAAAATAACAGCGTAATTCCGAGTTCTTCGGCTTTCTTCTTAACAGCATCGCAATGTTGATATTTAGCATTGTCCAATACTAAAAAGATGGGGTTGAGCGCGTATTTTCCTTTCAGTTGAACAGGGAAATCCATGACTGTTCCCGTCGTAATGTAAGTGGTATTGATAAGGGTGGTAACTTCCTTACTAATCGCATTAACAGCACCAGGCACATTAATACGGTTACGTCCGTGAGAGGTTCTTAAAAAAGTTCGCACCTGCGACCAAACCATGCATAAAAACGCTGACAGGGTAAAATGTGCCGCATCACAAAACAGGAGTTCGATCTCGCCTTTCTGTGCTTTTTCTATGGCCGGTGTTAACATTTCGTCAAGAAACTGTTTTTGTTTCTCCGTATCTGCTTTCATAATACTCCTGTTTTGGCCGGATCATATACCAATACCGACAACACTTTTTTGATGCTGATCTTCTCAATCTCAGCGATATCTCTGATGCCTATGCCACGAACAGGCATCAATAACAACTTTTGTGTCAGGGATGAGTGACATCCTTTGTAACGCAAAGCATGGTCGCCGATAAACTGTCGTCCACATGCCTTGCACAAATAATTCTGCTTTTTCGATATTTTTTTACCGTTTTTCTTTACCTTTGTGCTTTGGCAATCGGGACAATGGAGGGTTATTTTTATTTGCATTTTACAAAATTACTCCTTTTTTGCCTGATTGCCAAATTTTTATACCAGCATACTTTTTATATCACCACCGATTTTCTGTGCCAATTTGCAGATTGCAGGCGGGTTTCAACTGTCCGTTTTTCATATGGTCTTCCTTCATGCGCATAAAAGTTGCATCCGGGTCGGTCCTGGAATATGAATTCCTGTCTCCCATAATTTCCAGTTTTTCTTCGTACTCCTTCAGTTTCGGTAAATATTTTTTATCCAATGTTTTAAGCGATTTTGAAACTGCTTTTTCTTCTTCTTTTGTAAGATTTTTTTGGCTGTTTTCGGCATTGATTTGGGAAATGCGTTTTTTGAGTTCTTTTGAGTTTATTGGCGTGGGTGGATCGTCATCGGGCTGGTTGTCCTGTGC
>JAISCL010000192.1 GCA_031265585.1 Tannerella sp.
TCACCGGCAAACCCGGAAGCATCGACAATGCGGCTCTGTTTGAAAGCCTTCCGGCTAAAGCCGGCGCTGCCGGAGCAGTGGCCGCCTGTGCCGAAAGTAAAGGAAAAAAACAGCTGGAAGTCTATCTGGACGAATGGCAGGTATCCTACGAATGGAAAAAGTACGAACCCCTGCACGACAATCACATCGGCGCATCATGTCATGATGAAATCATGCAAAAAGTCAATTTTTGACAATAAAATGTCGAAAGTAGTATAATTCATAAATAATTAGCAAAATGAAAAAAAAAAATGTACTTTTGCTGCGTGGCATTTTGCTTTTTTGTATTATTAATTAAAAACCTGCGGAATGAATAAAAATCAGGAAAAACAGCGTTGCAAATGGTGCGGTAATGATCCGCTATATGTTGATTACCATGACAATGAATGGGGAAAAGAAGTGACGGACGATCAGACGATGTTCGAATTTATCGTACTGGAAAGCGCCCAGGCCGGGCTTAGCTGGATTACCGTCTTACGCCGGCGTAAAGAATACCGCAAGGCTTTTGCAGGCTTTGACGCTGAAAAAGTTGCGCGTTTTAAGGATAAAAGGATAGAACGCCTGATGCAAAATTCGGGCATTATACGGAACCGGAAAAAAATTGAAGCTACGGTTTTCAACGCGAGGCATTTTTTGGCCG
The DNA here is from genome assembly GCA_031265585.1 of Tannerella sp. Lineage (GTDB taxonomy): Bacteria > Bacteroidota > Bacteroidia > Bacteroidales > Tannerellaceae > Tannerella. Next base: position 680 of record JAISCL010000192.1, read on the forward strand.
TACAGAAAGAATTTGGCAGTTTCTGCAATTACTTGAAGTCATTCCTGCCGGAAGGCAAGCCGGTCATCAACCACTGGGAGAAATTTGAAGAGGTTCCGGCCTCTACTCCTTTATCCGATGCGATCGGTAAAGATATGAAAAAACGGGGATTTAAGTTTTTCGGCGCAACGATCTGTTATGCCTACCTGCAGGCGGTCGGCTATGTAAACGACCATACCACCGCATGTTTTTGCCATCCGGACAACAGGAACGGGTAAACAGCGTCGCCGAAAGAAAATCTTCATTTCATATACTTGGAAATATTAAGATATTCATCTATTTTTGCCGGATACAAACAATAAACGCTATGACGTCTTCAGAATATCTTCGGCTTTTACGGGCATTTAAACAGTCGCACGCCGGGCGGTACGGTATAACCCGCATCGGCATCTTCGGATCGGTAGCGCGCGGCGAACAGACCGAAAATTCCGATGTGGACATATTTTATGAAGCTCCCGCTATGGGCCTGTCGGCAAGGGTGGGACTTCAGGAAGAACTCGAAAACCTCTTCGGCACCCGCGTAGACGTGGTTAGAAGACACGGTAATCTTAAACCGGGATTTATCCGGCGAATCGAAAAAGAAGTAATCTATGTATGACAAACGACTGATAAACGAACTGTTCCAAAATATCGAGGAATCCCTTTTGCTGATTGTCAGACAGACTGAAAGTCTTTCATCCATCAGCGATTTATTGGCCACGCCGACAGGCATTTTAATTCTGGACGGTATTTGCATGAACCTTCTCGCTGTGGGCGAAACGGTGAAAAGTATCAACAAATATACGGGCAAAGAGTTACTGACACAATATCCGTCCATACCGTGGAAAGATGTGATGAAAATGCGGGACGTCATTGCCCACCATTATTTTGAGGTGGACGCTGAGATTGTTTTTAATATTATCCGCAATGATGTTCCTCCCCTGTTGGCCGCTGTCCGGCAGATAAGGGAGGATTTGAAACTCAATCCCTGAACGGAAGGAACCTTTCAATACGGAATACACCGAAACTCCGGGATTGTTTAAAATCTCCGCGTTTCGGTGTATCTGCATTAAATTTACAGCGGCTCGTAGGCTTTAAAGTATGAAACCTGACAGGCGCCGGTTGTATTGTTTGTTTCGGTAATGAGAAGCTTGATGTAGCGCGCCGTTGTTTTTTCCGTCAGCGTCACCTCTTCGTAGGGGGGAATCAACGGGCTGTTTCCGTTGATGACCGTCCCGTCGGGAGCCGTCCAGGGTAACGAAAAGGTGAATCCGCCTACCCTTGTGTAATTCTCATCATCGATACTGGCGTAGATTTCCATTGTTTTCACCGTAGGATAGTTGTTGCCGTTAGCGGCGTAATACCGCCGGCCGATCCTGACCATGGCTACGGACAGTTCTTTTTTCATATCGACAACGATCTGGTGAGGAAGCGGTTCGGTCAGCGCCGGCGAATACTGGCTATGCCAGAAGTTCGTACGGTCGTCTTTAAACAGGCTGGGGTAGCCTCCTCCGTCACTTGCCTGCACATCCGACCCGGTGGCAGACCATAACGTCCAGTCGTATTCCAGGTATCGCTGGCCTTCAAATTTTTGCAGTACGGTGAACTCCAAAACACGGTAGCCGCACCGGACCGTTACGGTAGCCGTCCTGAAATTTTCCCTGCTCGGATTGGCCTGAGCGACTGTGACGGTAATATTTTTCCCACTGACCGACACGGAACACCATTCCGCTCCGGCTTCGTCTATCGCTATGATCCGGATGGGTTCGGAAATATCCGTATCGGCCGTAATGGTGGCAGAGCCTCCGGACGCTTCTATCACGGCACGCTGTATAATGATGTATCCCACGTACGGATGATCCGTATCCTTACACCCGTACACAGCCATCAGTGCGATCGCCAACAAAATATATTTATATGTTCGTTTCATAGGTAAATTCATTTTAAAATTGTTAATAAATCAGGGATTCTGTTCCAGTTTATAGGGATAAGCGTCATACTGCGCCTGCGGGATAAATTCGCACACAGCCGGCGAGTTATAGGGAACATCCAAGAACTGTCCTCCTACCCGGAGGGTATGTCCGCCGGGATATCTCCTGTCCAGTGTCTGACGGGTCCGGAAGATGTCAAAACGGCGGTGCCCTTCCCAGGCGAGTTCCAGCATACGTTCTTCCTCTACAATTTTCTTAATGTCCTTCGGCTGTCCGTCTTCTGCCGTCGCCATGTTATCGACCGTCCATTCGGGGATGCCAGCCCGGCGGCGGAGTAGATTCACGTCATCCAGCGCATCCTGCGTATTTCCCTTTACGGCGCTGACTTCCGCGCGTATCAGGTACATCTCCGCCAGGCGGGAGATCACCGTCGACCACAAGTGCAGCCGCTGTTCCTGGTAGGAACATTTGTTAATGGCATACACTAAAAAGCGGGCGTCCTTGTTGCGTTTGGTCGCGGCGTCGAACACTTCCGGCTCAATGCGTCCGATGTATTTGATGCCGTTTGTGCCCGTCACATAAAAGCGTTTTCCCAGATTACAGGGTTCCGACTGTATCACATCGCTCCGGAACGGGGAGGCATCGGAAGCGTTCGTGATCCTGTATGTCCCGTCTTCCTGCCGGGATACTTTTATTTTGATGTATTCGTAATGGGCATTGTCGCCGGACTGTTTGCGGGCATACGCAAAAGTCCAGTTCCGATACACTTTATCCGGGTATCCGGTGACAGAGTAGTCGGACGCGCCGTCTTCCACGTATCTTTTTATGACAAACCGGCTCCGCAGGTCCTGCGGCATATCCCTGTCATTGAGGTGCAGTTCCAAAAGCTCCATATACCTGGAGGAGGGAGACATTTCTTCCCAGCCGTTGTTGTCGACACGTATAAACATGCCTCCCGGACGGCTGTAACCGGCGTCATCCTTTTCTATCGTACGGCGCACGGCGAAGATGGTTTCCTTATTATTCTCCGGAATATGCTGCGGATAAATGGCGTAGCGTTCTCCCGTTTCCAGTTCAAAGCGTCCCGAATGAATGACGGCATCCGCCATTTCACGGGCTTCATCCCATCGCTCCATATAAAGGTATACCCTCGCCAGCAAAGCCTGTGCGGCTTCCTTTGTGGCGTAAATATTCGATTTGGACTTCATGCCGTCGGGAAGCGTCAGATACCGGATCGCATCCTGCAGATCCTTGACGATCTGATCATAGACCTCGGCAACCGTAGCACGGCTTGGGGGAAGATCGTCGGGGTTATAATTCAGCTTGAGCGGCAGGCCCGGGTTTTGCGCCGGGTTGTTTGAATATGGCTGGGCAAATTCGTTAACCAGCAAAAAGTAGCACAGCGCCCGCAGGTAAAAATTCTCACCCATCAGGATGACGTCCTCCTCTGTGCGGCCGTTACCGAGTCCTTCGATGGTTTCAATCACCAGATTGCAGTTTCCTACGGTACGGTACCCCAGTTCCCAGGCATACTCGATAACCGTGCTGCCGATATTCCGGCTGTACTCATACATGTAAAATGTTCCTCCGGTAGAGGTTCCGTTCCATGTAATATCGTCGGCTCCGAAATTCCAGAAAGGATATCCGTAGTCAATCAGTCCTCCGTCGTTTTTCAGCAGCCGGTAACTGCCCTGTGACAAATCCTGCAGGTTACGGGTATTAAAATCTTCCATCATAATCCCGTCATACATTCTCACATCCAAATTGCAGCCGACCATTATAAACATCAGGCACAGGGCTGTCAATATATACTGTATTTTTTTCATTGTCGTAATTTTTTAGTAGAGCTGTTAAAATTTAAGATTTAATCCCAGTGTAAAGCGCCTTACGGTCGGATAAAGCTGTCCGGTACTGGCCGTCGTCGTTCCGTTAAAACGGTCTGAGAGCAGGATTTCCGGATCGTCTCCCGAATATTTGGTTATTGTAAACAGGTTTTCACCGCCGATAGAGACCGTAAAGTCGCTAACACCCACGGGGATCAGCCATTTTTTCGGCAAACTGTAAGCGAGTGAGACGGTTTTCAGTTTAAAATAGTCTCCATTTTCCAGATACCGGGTCGATTCACTTGAGGCGCTGTTATTTCCGCCTGCTGTCAGCCTGGGGTGGGTAGCTATATCGCCCGGCTTTTCCCAGCGGCTCCAGCCGTTTGCCAGTTTCATGGCCGGCTGAGACCAGCGTTCGCAATCCCTGTCAATCGCTCCGGCACGTTTTCCATTGTAGATCTTGGCTCTCGCGCTGTATGTAAAGGCAGCATTCAAAGAAAAGCTTTTCCAGGCAAGGCTGGTAGTGATCCCTCCGCTCACCTTCGGAGAGGGCGATGCGTCGAGCAGGACACGCGTGGCCCGGTTGTAATTGTCGGTAACCGTTTTTTCTCCTGTTTTTTCATCCCTGATAAACCACAGGGGGCCTCCCGTCAGCGGGTCGACCCCCGCCCATTCGCGCATATAAAAGTTATAGTAAGTATATCCTACCGCTACGGCATGAAAAGCCAGGTCGTCGGCATCCGGCAGGTAAGTGATCCTGTTCTTATTATAACCCAGATTGAAGCTGATATCCCAGTATAAATCTTTCGTCCTGATAATTTCGGGCGTAACCGTGATCTCAAACCCTTTGTTTTCCAGCTTTCCATCATTGGCCGTCTGCCTGTTATATCCGGTTACGGCGGAAAGATGTCGCAGGTAAAGCAGGTTTTTTACCTTTTTAAAATAGGTATCAAGTGTAATATTCACCCGGTCGAAGAGGCGTATATCCAGTCCGAAGTCGAAAGAAGCGGTTTCTTCCCATGACAGATTGGGGTTTCCCAGGTAGTTGGAATAAAGAGCCACCTCGCTGCCGTATTCCATGACACTGCTTAACTTCGTCGTCCATTCATAGGCGCCGGCCGGCTGATTGCCGGTGATCCCGTATGACACGCGGGGCTTCAAGGTGTTGATAAAGTGAAGCTGCCGGATGAACTCTTCTTCCTGCATATTCCAGCCTGCGCCTAACGACCAGAAATTCGCCCAGCGCTTATTGGCGCCAAAGCGCGAGGAGCCGTCGCGGCGTGCGGATAACTGGAAAAGGTATTTGCCGTCGAAAGCATAATTGCCGTTAAAGATATATGCGGCGTTCTTCTCCTCTGTTTTGAGGCCTGTCACCTTGGGGTCGGACGCTCCTCCGCTTAAAACCTCATTGCCGGGTATCATGTTGGAGGATTCGCCAGTGCTTTCCCAGGCCCGCCTTTCATCGTATTCATAGCCTAAGAAGGCGTTGATTTCGTGCCGTTCGCCAACGATCTTCAACAACCGCAGCATCTGATTCAAATAGAGGACGCGGGTGTTGTAGCTGCCGTTATAGATGGTTCCGTTTTTAGCCTGTCCGCCCCTGCTGTGAGGATCAGTATACGTCTCGGTATAACTGTTACCGAATCCGGCCTTGTTGTTTGATTCGAATGTCAGGAAGTCCAGTATCTTATAATCGAAACCCAGGCCGAGATCCATCGCGTTATTACGGTTTTTACCCCAGTTCAGGTGACGGTCGTAGAGGTAGTTCGTACCGCCGTCGGAATACCAGTAATCGCGCGGATCGGCAGTAGCCGCTACTTCCGGAGAAGGCATTCCCTGGCTGCCGTCCTTCAGCTTCCCCTGAGAGTCGGTTGGCGTATCCCAGGGCGTATAGCTGGCATAGCTCAGGGAATGTTCCCTGTCATCGGTCTCCTTGTAACTGGCGGCCAGTTTGGCTTTTACCGTAAGCCTCTTATTCACGATATAGTCGGTATTGACCCGCAGGGTAAAGCGGTCATATTCGAAGCCCTTGATGGTGCCGTTTTCGTTATAGTAATCGGCCGAGATATACGACCTGATCCGGTCGTTACCGTAGCGATAACCGACATTATAGTTCTGGGTAAGCGCGTTTTGGGTAGCGAGATCCCACCAGTCGGTATTCTGATTTGCCAGATAGGGCTGCAGCCAGTGCTGCTGATCCAGTATTCCCGCATTTTTGTGGGCTGTTACCACATAGTCGTAATATTCCGCGCCATTCATCATCCTCAGGTTGCCTCTCTGCAGCTGCGAAACGCCCAGCCTTGCCGAGGCGTCGATCTGCGAAACGCCCAGCGCCGCCCGTTTGGTTGTGACCAGGATGACGCCGTTCGCCCCGCGTGACCCGTAAAGCGCCGTGGCGGAACCGTCCTTAAGGATGGAAACCGATTCTATATCATTCGGATTAAGCTCGGCGACAGCGTTCCCCACGACACCGTCGATCACCCACAGCGGGTCTTTGTTTCCCTGGATGGTTCCAAGACCGCGTACGCGTATGGTCACCCCCTGCCCCGGCTGTCCGGAAAGCGGCGTGGCCACAACGCCGGCCACCTTTCCCTGCAGCATATTGGCTACGCCCGGCGAGGTGAGGTCTTTCATCTTGTCGGCGTTCAGGGTAGAGATCGCTCCCGTAATGGAACTTCTGCGTTGCGTGCCATACGCAACGACCACGATTTCGTCCAGTTCCGACGACCGGTCTTCCAGTACGACATTCAGGACAGTCTGGCTGCCGACCGTTTTTTCCACCGTTTCCTGGCCAATATAGCTGAATACAAGGACTGCATCCCCGCTTCTTACCTTAATGGCATAGCTCCCGTCGAGATCCGTAACTACACCGTTTGTGGTTCCCTTCTCAAGCACGTTGGCGCCGGCCAGCGGTTCTCCCTGCTGGTCCGTCACCTGTCCGCTGACGGTTACCTGCTCCTGATTCAGATCTTTTACCCCCGGCATTTCAATGGCTGCTTCCGGGACAGGTTCGGTAATCTTATCCTTATAGATGATCACCTGCCGTTTATCTATCTTATAGTTGCAATTTTGATCCAGCACTTCGTCCAGGATCTGTGTGACGGTTCCTTTCTCGACAGAAATGTTCACACGTTTGTTCAAGTCCACAGCTTCTTCGTTATAAAAAAAGATGTATTCACTTTGATTCTCAATTTCACGGAAGACCTCTTTCAATGTTTTATTGTAAACTTCCAGCGTTAAAAACGTACCCTGGCTATAAGACGGATTTGCAGCAAGCATTTTGATTCCGGCAAATAGCAGAAAAGTACTCAATTTCATTATTCGCAAGCATTTTCCGAATAAGTTAAAAGGATGCTTTTGTCTCGATAAATGTTTCATAATAGTTTGTTGATTTAAAATTCAGGTAATAAAAATTTTTAGAATGCGGCTGATTGAATCAACCCGTTTGCAATGGCTATATATCCTTTCCCATAGGCGCTTAATTTTTAGATTCGACAATTATTTTCCTGTTTCACATGCTATGTTCAGCTTTCAGGAGCTGAACCGTTATTTGTTTATGATTTCAATGCTGTCATTATTAATCGTATAACTTATGGAAGTGGCGACACTGATATAATTCAGGGTGCTTTCCAGGGAACCTGTCAGGTCAAGCTTCCCGCTCACATAAATCTTGTCGAAGCCGGCTCCCCTGCAGGTAAAGGAGACATTAAAATACTTTTCCAGTTTTTGCAGCACGCGGTCGATCCTTTCGTCCTGAAGCATAAGATAACCGTGTACCCACGAAATGTAACTGTTTACATCCACGTCGGAAACACCGGCATTGTCCGATCCGGTCTCGTAGGAAAGCATTTGATTCGGGTAGATGTCGTACGTGCCGTCCAGCGCTTTTCCTTTCACGCTGACAGTTCCCGAAACAAGGACAACCGAATGAATCTCTTCATCCGGATAGGCTGAGACATTAAACTGTGTACCTTTCACGCTGATGTCCAGATAACCGGTTTTGACGATAAACGGACAGTGATCCTTTCCGGCGACATCCAGGTAGATTTCACCGGTGAAGAAGATTTCCCTCCTGTCTTTGCCGAATACAGACGGATATACCAGCCTGGAGCCTGAATTTACCCAAATTTTCGTTCCGTCGCCAAGCGTAAGCGAAGTTGTTTTCCCGTAAGGAACGATCAGCTGATTGAGCGTGGCAGGCTTTTCATTCCCTGTACTTTCTATTGTTTCCCCGTTTATTTTTACCTTTCCCGCAGGGTCATAAACAACATTTGAAGTGTCTTTTCGGATATCTACCACTTCATTGCCTGCCAGAACCAGGCTTATATTACCCGACGGCGTGACCTCATCAATCATCGACATGTAATCAATACCAGGCTGCCTGTTGCCGTTAGAATAAATATAAACACCTGCCAGCAATCCGATAAAAACTGCGGCGACGGACATCCGCCTCCCTGTTATCCGGTGACTTTTTTTCGCGTCTTTTGCGGTTTCGGCAGCCTGCCTGATGTTTTCCCATATAAGATTTCTGTCATCGGCTGACAGGGCGGGTTCTTCGATTTTCAGTTTAGCTATACTGTTTTTCAAATCATATATGCTGTTTTTCAGTTCTTCATTTTCAGCTATTTCCCGCATCCAGAACGCATCAAGCTCCGGCGTGGGTTCAAGAACCCATCGCAGGAACAAACCGTTGTCAAGTAATGACCTCATCCTGTTATCCGAATTACTGCTTTTCACTCTCCAAAATTCTATTTACATTAAAAACGGTTCCCGTTAAGCTTTTGTACTCAATTTCTATATATTTTTTTTAATTTACTTCACGCGACCCGGATTTGTGCGTTTGCCGATACGGATTTTTTTTTATTTAAAAACCTGCAAAAAGAGGATCATAAAGCCGGTAAGGCTCATCTTTCCCCTGATCTTCAAAATAGACCGGTGTATCAGGTTCCGTACGGATTGATAGTTAATCCCCAATAAGCGGGATATTTCTTCATAAGACAGATCTAACTGAAAACGCAGATAGACCGCTTCTTTCTGGCGGGGATTTAATATGCTGATCAGCTGCTCAAACTTTTCTTTTACGGCGTCGTCTTCAAGATCGTCCTGCTCATCGGAGTATTGATAAGAAGCAATAAAAGGCAACTCTTCCGGAGCAACATAGGTGATGTGCCTGTCCCTGTTAATCACATCTATGATCATGTTTTTTAAAGAAGACAGCAGGTAGAATTTGGGACTGGTTGTCGGCGCTAACGATGCCCTGTTGCTGTAAATTTTTATGAATAAATCCTGTATACAATCCTTTACGGTATCCTCATCCGCCACAAATTTCAGCCCGTATCTGAACAGCGTATCAAGAAATGTTTCGAATAAAACAGAAAAGGAGTCTTCATCCCCAGCCCTGAACTGATCCCATATTTTGATTATATCTTTACCCATTTTACAAAGATGTATCCTCGCAATTTATACAAATGTAAACTCAAATATTACGGCCAAAGATACAGCAATAATCCGAATCTCCCAATTCTTCGACCGGGAAAGGATGTAAATAGTCCTCAACCTGCAACAAGCGTCTTGGGCTTCAGTTCCTCATAAAGATCTTCAATCACATCCTTAGTACCGGTATGGATGCAGGCGCAAAATGAGAAAAGAGCCTGACATCACTGTCCTGCCCTTTTCCGTCTTAAAAACCTAAAATATGAAAAAACCTAACCCATTATGCCAATAATATTGTTTACATAGACTATCCGTTTTTTCCAAGGTTTAATAGATAACCGGTTAAATAATGTTATCTTTGTGCCGTTTTTTTATGATATGACGAAAAAAAAATCAGGACTGGAAATAGAAGCGCCCGGAGGAGCGACGGAAATACTCCTCCATGTATGCTGTGCACCCTGCTCGTCTGCTATTGTAGAGTGCCTGCTGGAGCATGGCATCCGTCCGACGATGTTCTATTATAATCCCAACATTTTCCCGGATAAGGAGTATGAGAAACGTAAGGCGGAATGTTTTCGTCATACACAGGCCTTGAACCTTGATTTTGTCGATGCCGATTATGACCACGACAAATGGCTCGGCGAGGTGAAGGGGTTAGAGTGCGAGCCGGAACGCGGCGCGCGTTGCCTGAAATGTTTCAAAGAGCGTCTTGCCGCTGCTGCTATATATGCAAATGCACACAATTTCAGAGTTTTTGCAACCACATTAGCCACATCCCGCTGGAAAAGCCCGGAGCAGATCGTTGAAGCAGGGACTTATGCCGCTTCGTTTTTCCCGGAGCTTACTTTCTGGGCGCAAAACTGGCGTAAAGGAGGGCTCAGTGAACGGCGCAACGAACTGGTTCGTTTATACGGGTTTTATAATCAGACCTATTGCGGATGCGAATTTAGCATGAACAGTAAAAAGGAAAAATACTGAACGTGTGCCGGCCGGACAGTTCCTGTTTATAGAAGGACAGGGTGCGTCTGCTTATTTTATTTGTCGGCTGCAATCCGTTTACAGTCAATATTTTGCTAAAAATAGAAAAAAAAGCTATTGTCAATCAAAAAAAAAACCGTACCTTTGCATGGTTTTTTACAACTTGAACCGGTTTTGGAAACGTTGAAGACATATCGGATAAACTTGAAAAATCTCTCTCCGGGAACGGTTTATGAGTTTAATTATGTACTGGGGGATGATTTTTTTGAAAGCGTGGGCGGATCTGAAGTCAGACAGGGTCATGTCAATGTATCGTTATCTGTCATTCATGCATCGTCGGCATTTGAATTGAATTTTCACATTGACGGTCAGGTTACAGTAACATGCGACCGTTGCCTGGATGATATGGAGGTCTCCGTAGAGACGGAAAACCGGTTAATCGTTACGTTTGGAGAAACGTATGCCGAGGTAAGTGATGAACATGTGACCGTATCGGAAGAAGAAGGATTTATCAATGTGGCCTGGTACATGTATGAGTTTATAGCATTGGCTATACCCGTCAAGCATGTACACGAGTCCGGCGGATGCAACGAAATGATGGCGTCGAAACTGAATGAGCTTTGTGTGGATGAGGTGGAAGACGATGATGATTTATTTCGTAAGGCGGATGAAACCGGCGATGAGGCCGGTAGCCACAGTGAACCGCCGGTTCGCGGGAAAGGAAATAAACCGGCAGATCCGCGTTGGGAAGCGCTTCGGCATTTAATAGGAGATAATTAATTTAAAATAAAACATTTATGGCACATCCTAAAAGAAGACAGGGAAACACGAGAACTGCCAAGCGCAGATCGCACGATAAAGCAGTGCTTCCTACATTGGCCGTATGCCCGAATTGTGGCGCATGGCACGTTTATCATACTGTATGCAGCGAATGCGGTTATTACAGAGGTAAATTAGCAATCGAAAAAGAAGTTGCCGTATAAGGCCGGCTTTTTGAGTAGTTATAAAAAATAAATAGCCCTAAAAGTGAAAAATTTTAGGGCTATTTTTAAAATTAAAAACTTTATGATAAATGCGGTTATTACAGGAATAGGAGGATATGTTCCCGAAGATAAATTAACGAATGAAGATCTGGCCAAAATCGTCGATACCAGTGACGAATGGATCATGTCGCGCGTGGGGATCCGGGAGCGTCGTGTGTTGAAAGGCGGAAAAGCCATGTCATATATGGGTATACAGGCAGTGAATGACCTGATAGGAAAGACCGGAATAGACCCGGAATCAGTAGAAGGAATTATTTGCGCCACGTCGACAGGCGATTATCATTTTCCGCCGACGGCATCCATTATAACCTATCAGACCGGCTGCAGTAAAGCGTTCGCTTTCGATGTGCAGGCAGCCTGTGCAGGATTTATTTATCTGCTGGAAACGGCGGCGAATTATGTCCGTTCGGGCCGGTACAAGCGCATCATTGCCGTTGCGGGTGACATGATGACCTCGATTACCAATTACACGGACCGTACAACGTGTCCGCTGTTCGGTGACGGTTGCGGTGCGATACTGATAGAAGCGACGAACGAATCAGTCGGAATCCTTGACTCCATTCTGCGCTCGGACGGCAGCGGCCTGCCCCATCTTTTGATGAAAGCCGGCGGTTCGGCTCACATGCCTTCGTATGAAACGGTGGACAATCATGAACATACGGTGTACCAGGAAGGGAAAGTGGTCTTTAAACGCGCCGTTTCCGAAATGGCCGACGTGGCGGCGGAAATCGTGGAACGTAACGGCCTTAAAAAGGACAACATTGACTGGATTATACCTCACCAGGCAAACATGCGCATTATAGATGCCGCCGCCCGCCGCCTGGAAGTACCGATTGAAAAGGTGATGATCAACATACAGCGTTACGGAAATACGAGTTCGGGCAGTATTCCCCTTTGCCTGTGGGAGTGGGAATCGAAGCTGAAGAAAGGCGACAACCTGATCCTGGCTGCCTTTGGAGCCGGATTTACGTGGGGAGCGACGTATATAAAATGGGGTTATGACGGAAGCGATACATAAATCCGGCTTTGTCAACATTGTAGGAAATCCCAATGTGGGCAAATCGACGCTGATGAACCGCCTGGTCGGCGAACGCATATCCATTATTACGTCCAAAGCGCAAACGACGAGGCACCGCATTATGGGGATCGTCAATACCGAAACCATGCAGATCGTATATTCCGATACGCCGGGCGTGTTATATCCGAATTATAAGCTGCAGCAATCGATGCTCAATTTCTCGGAATCGGCGCTGGGAGATGCCGATGTATTACTTTATGTGACTGATACGGTCGAGAAAACCGGTAAAAATGAAGATTTTCTGCACCGTGTCCGGGAAGCTGCATGCCCGGTTCTGCTGCTTATTAATAAAGTAGACCTGTCGAATCAGAAAGAGCTGGAAGAACTGGTCGGGAAATGGCATGAACTGCTTCCCGAAGCGGAAATCTATCCGCTATCGGCGCAGGCCGGCTTCAATGTCGACAGGGTGCGCAGGCGCGTTGAGGAATTGATACCGCCTTCGCCGCCGTACTTTGGGAAGGATGTACTGACAGACCGCCCCGCACGTTTTTTTGTGACGGAAATCATACGTGAAAAAATACTTCTCTATTATCAGAAAGAGATTCCGTACGCCGTAGAAGTAGTAGTGGAGCAGTTTGCAGAGGATGAAAAGCAGATCCGCATCAAATCGCTGATCATTGTTGAACGTGATTCCCAGAAAGGAATCATCATAGGCCACCGGGGACTGGCGCTGAAGAAGGTCGGAACCATGGCGCGTAAAAACCTGGAAAAATTCTTCGACAGGAAAGTTTTTCTGGAAATGTTTGTAAAGGTAGAGCCTGACTGGCGCAACCGTGACCATATGTTGCGCACGTTCGGATACCGGATTGACGATTAATTCCGGGCAATCCGCCAATCACCGGTCATTAACTAATTATTATTAACATGGGAAATGTAGTAGCAATCGTAGGACGCCCGAATGTGGGCAAGTCAACCCTGTTCAACCGCCTGACGCAAACGCGCCAGGCAATCGTAAACGAAGAAGCCGGTACGACACGCGACCGGCAGTACGGTAAAACGGACTGGATCGGACGCGAGTTTTCGCTTATCGATACGGGAGGATGGGTAGTAAATCCGGAAGATGTGTTTGAAGGCGAGATCAACAAGCAGGTACAGGTGGCCATTGAGGAAGCCGATGTGATTCTTTTTGTAGTGGATGTCTTGACGGGCATTACGGACCTGGATGATGAAGTGGCCCGGATACTCCGGCGTAGCAGGAAGCCGGTTGTGCTGGCTGTCAATAAGGCCGACAATTATGACATGCATGCGCTTGCGGCGGAGTTTTACAGCCTGGGGCTTGGCGATCCGTACTGTATTTCGGCCATAAACGGCTCATATACGGGAGATTTGCTGGATCATCTGATGGAAGTGCTGCCATCGGAGAAAGAGGAAGAACCGGAAGAAGAACTGCCGCGCATTGCCGTTGTCGGACGTCCCAATACCGGGAAATCCTCCCTTGTCAATGCCTTTATCGGGGAAGAACGCCATATTGTGACGGATATTGCCGGAACAACACGCGATTCTATTTATACGAAATACAACAAGTTCGGATTGAATTTCTATCTTGTCGATACGGCCGGCATACGTAAAAAAAGCAAAGTGAACGAGGATCTTGAATATTATTCGGTGATACGTTCCATCAGGGCCATTGAAAATTCGGACGTATGTGTATTGCTCCTCGATGCCACACGCGGAATCGAAAGCCAGGATCTGAATATCTTTTCCATCATCCAGAAAAACAGGAAGGGACTGATCGCTTGTGTTAATAAATGGGATCTGGTAGAGGACAAGTCGCCGGTCGCCATTAAAACCTTTATCCATGCGATTCAGGAGCGGTTTGCTCCGTTCAGGGATTTCCCGATACTGTTTATATCGGCGCTGACGAAACAGCGTATCTTCAAAGTGCTTGAAAAAGTACAGGAAGTCTATGACAACCGTCACCGGCGCGTTTCAACGGCGAAGCTCAACGAAATAATGCTTCCGGTGATAGAAAATACGCCTCCTCCCGCCATGAAGGGGAAATATGTAAAAATAAAATACATCACACAATTGCCGGCCGGCAATGTGCCTTCCTTTGCCTTTTTCTGCAATCTTCCGCAATGGGTAAAAGAGCCGTACCGCCGTTTTTTAGAGAATAAAATACGGGAGAACTGGGATTTCAGCGGTACGCCGATACAGGTCTTTATGAGGGAGAAATAGATTTGCGAGACGTGTCGCAGGTTTTGCGAGACGTGTCGCAAGTTTTGCGAGGCGTGTCGCAAGTTTTGCGAGGCGTGTCGCAGGTTTTGCGAGGCGTGTCGCAAGTTTTTAGACGCGCGTCGGAGGGTTCGTTAGAAAGCCCGGATTTATTCAACCGCAAGATTAAAAACATCTTTTAACTTTTCAAGATTGGGGTTCTTTCCGGCAAGATAGTTATATTTTTCCGAAGAAGTATAAATCATTTCCTTTTCATCCTTTTCGACGATGCGGATATCCATTGTTATCCGGCTGTTACGGAGCCTGCTGCACAAATAGCCTGTGATTTCCGCACTGTTATTCACTATTTCATCTTTCTGGCTTGGGTTGTAGACCGACACTTCCATCGAATAATTTTCTTTCAGTGAAGGCTTGCAGCTTATCAGCGTATTTTTCAGGTGTATCTTTTCGACCGTCAGGCTTTCCGCATATTCAATCCAGTACTTTAACAGGTCTTCCTCTGAAAAGTCATTTCCGGCATCCGGCACCTGTGGCATGTATGCCGCCGGCGACGCTTTCCCGTTTTCCTGGCCCAGATCTTTTAACGATGTCCGGCGGATGCTTGATATTTTGGAAGCATCTGCCTGTTTGGGCTTGATTTCGGGAACATGCTGCACCCGTCCCGGACGGGGGGCCGTAATGACGGGAGCGCTTGCCGCCGTGGACATATCCTCCTTCTGCGATGCGGCATCCGTCCGGCTTGCTGCCGGCGGGGCGCCTGCCGGCGAATCCGGCTGTGAAGCGGCAAGCGGCTTAATCAGCGTTTTTTTTTTACCGTCCTCTTCCGCGGGACTTGCGACAAGCTGGCACAGCTGTATTAGCGTCAGTTCCAGCAGCAGCCGCTTATTCCTGCTGTTCCGGTAATCGAGGTCGCACCGGTTCGCCAGTTCGATCGCCCGGAAGAGAAACCTGTCGGCGCACTGTCCGGCCATCTCCCTGTAGCGCTCGCGGATGGACGCCCCGACTTCGAAAAGCACCAGTGTCGCTTCATCCTTGCAGACTAGCAGGTCGCGGAAATGAGCCGCCAGTCCGGTAATGATATTTTGCCCGTCAAAGCCTCTTTCCAGGATCTCGTTCAGGATCAGCAGGCCGGAACGGACATCGCCGCCGAGTATGGCGCCGGTGATGCGGAAATAGTACTCGTAATCAAGTACGTTCAGATTGTCAATGACCGCCCTGTAGGTAATATGGCCCTCCGTAAAGCTGACAACCTGGTCAAAGATGGACAGGGCGTCGCGCATGCCGCCATCCGCCTTTTGCGCAATCACATGCAGGGCCTCCGGCTCGGCGGTTATGCCCTCGGAAGATGCCACATGCTGCAGGCGTTCCACCATGTCGTCAATCGTAATGCGTGAAAAATCATAAATCTGGCACCGTGAAAGGATCGTCGGAAGGATCTTCTGCTTTTCGGTTGTGGCAAGGATGAAAATCGCATGATGCGGAGGCTCTTCCAGTGTCTTGAGGAAGGCGTTAAACGCTGCGGCGCTGAGCATGTGCACTTCGTCGATGATATAGACCTTGTACCGGCCCAGTTGCGGCGGGATGCGGACCTGTTCCGTCAGCGAGCGGATATCGTCGACCGAATTGTTCGACGCCGCGTCGAGTTCGTGGATGTTCAGCGAACGCTGTTCATTGAACGAGCGGCACGACTCGCATTCGTTGCAGGCTTCTCCGCCGTCCGCCGGACTCAGGCAGTTGATCGTCTTGGCAAAAATGCGTGCACACGACGTCTTGCCGACCCCGCGAGGCCCGCAAAACAGGTAGGCATGCGCCAGCCTGCCGCTTTGAATGGCATTTTTCAATGTGGCAGTCAACGCCTTCTGCCCGACAACGCTTTTAAACGTTGAAGGCCTGTATTTCCGTGCCGATACGATATAATCTTCCATTAAATTTTCAAATTGCCTGCAAATATATGAATATTTTTTCTACTTTTGCACAAACTCTTTTTACGATATGTCTCGATTGACCGATTTTTATAAAAAATACCTGGCAGGACTGAACAAATACTGGTTAGTCACGATTCTTTTTCTCGCCATCACCTTTTTTACCGGGGACAGCAACCTGTATAACCGCTACAGGTACGAA
Organism: Tannerella sp.; assembly: GCA_031265585.1. GTDB lineage: Bacteria > Bacteroidota > Bacteroidia > Bacteroidales > Tannerellaceae > Tannerella. The sequence goes on from JAISCL010000192.1 coordinate 17,283, forward strand.
GAAAAAATCCGCACGCTGGAAAACGAAATAAATCGCTACAAAAAGGAAATAGAGCAGAACAGGAAAAAGATACGTGAGCTGCAGACCGACAGGATCGGGCTTGAACAGTTTGCACGCGAGGAATACCTGATGAAAGGTGAAGATGAAGATCTGTTTATCGTAGAAGAATGAACCGGCAAATACGAAATTACATATTCATGTTTTCCGGCGTCCTGGCGCTCGCCGGCGCGGCGCTGTATATCACAGACCGGATTCATGCACCCTACGTCTTTGCCGCCGGAGCCGCCGGCATAACGGTCTGTTTCATGACCGTCGTCCCGCCTAAAGATTCCGGTTTCCGCCGCCGCCGCCTTCACCGCATCAATGTACTGGCAGGGATCTCAATGATCGCCTCCTCCATCTTTATGTTCCGTGAACGGATGGAATGGGTCGTATTCCTGCTGATTGCCGCATTGCTCATGATCTACACCTCGTCCGTCACTCCCCGCGCGGATGAGTAGTATGTGATGATAAAAACAGCCCGCGGCAAGCTGTCCGGCAATCAAGAATTTTCGGGAATCTATCCCTTCAATTCCTTTTTCAGCATCTCGTAGATTTCCTGCCAGGGTTTGAGGTAGAGGCCGGTGGAGGGGTCGGCAAGGGCGGCAAAGGTTTCTGATGTGTAGAGCCTGTCTGCGGCAGTTTCCGTGTCCAGGTGAAATTCGATTATTAATGACTCAATTACCGGTTCGGATATCATCACGCTTTTGATTATCGGCGTTTTCAGCGGGGATTCTATCATTTGTAACGATTTCCGGGTACAGAAGCATAGCTGATGTGTTTTTTCGTGGTATTTCAACATTTCAAGAAAGGCCTCTTTCGTTATTTCCCCGTTCAGATACTGGTCTATCCTGTTTTGAACTTTGTCGTCGGCAACGGGGCCTTCTACAATATCATAGTCATGCCGCTGTTCCATGGACGACTTATCCCGGTTGAGCACGATAAAATCAAGCCACAGTTCATCGTATCCGTCAAATCGAAGGGTTTTATATACTTTGTCCGTAAAGGCTCTTTCATAAAACGTAAATTCCGTGACAACTCCTTTTGTACCGTGTTTGCTTCCGATGATTTCGGCCCATGTTTCGGCATGTTTACGGAATCTTGTAACATAAAAACCCCGTCCGAAATCCTTGTTCGCCTGCCCCCTGGACAAGTCTATTCCGGTAATTTCAATATAACTGCCATGATAGACCTGCATTAGCGTTCCCCTCCGTTTTTATAGCAGACATCATACAGGTCGCGAACAGCCCAAAACGAATTGTCGGTATGCAGCGCCCACCAATGCTTCATAAGAAAATCCAGTCCGCCGTATTTTTTCAGGTACAAATAGGCTTCCTGCATATTCATTTTGTATGCGTATGCAAATTCGGGCACAATGAAACTGATAAAGCTGACCTTGTCGCTTGTTTGCTTATCCAGTGTTGCTGTATTCATACTTTTTACGTTTGTCAAATCATGCCGCAAAGTTATAAATTTTATCGGGAATCTATCCCTTCAATTCCTTTTTCAGCATTTCGTAGATTTCCTGCCAGGGTTTGAGGTAGAGGCCGGTGGAGGGGTCGGCAAAGCTTGAAAATGTTTTGGAAGTAAAGAAAATGTCGGCGGCTTCGATTTCATCTCTGTTTTCATCTATCATAATCTGCCGGATGATATCATTACCCAGATGTTCAATATTCCATTCCGGCCGGCTGTCGGTGTATTCGAGCGCCTGCAACGACGCCGTTGTACAAAAGCAAATCTGATGTGTCGGCTTGCGAAATCTCAATTCTTCCAGAAAATCCTGTTTGAAAATATCGCCTCGAATATAGTCATTGACGCGAACGGTCACTGCGTCGTCGGCAACGGGACCTTCGACAATATCAAAATCATGCGCCTGTTTCCGCGAACGGTTCAGCCGGTTTTTAACCACAAAATCGAGCCAGTTTTCCGTGTAGCCTTCAAAACGGAGCAGTTTCAGTTCGGTATCTTCCCAAATGTATTCGTCAAAAACAAATTCGGTAACAACGCCCTTTGTCCGGTTGTCTTCGCCCTTGCGGTCAGCCCATGCCTGAGCCTGCTCACGAAGTTTTGTCACGTAGAAACCGTGCCCGAAATCCCGGTTCGGTCGCCCTGACGACAAATCGATCGTTCTTATCTCCAGATAGCTTCCGTGATAGACTTTCATTACCTGCGTCCTCCGTTGCTGCGGCAGATGTTGAACATCGAACGTACCGCCCAGTAAGGCGTATCGGTATGCAGCGCCCACCAGTGGCGGTTCAGGTAATCCAGTCCGCCGTACTGTTTCAGATACAGCCAGGCTTCCTGCACGTTCATCTTGTAAGCCAGCGCAAATTCGGGCACAATGAAACTGATAAAGCTGACCTTGTCGCTTGTTTGCTTATCCAGTGTTGCTGTATTCATAATGTTTACGTTTGTCTAAGATGACTGCAAAGTTATAAATTTAATTGGAATTTCCCCGGAAAATCCTGTTTGGAAAAGATGGAAGAAAAGTTAGGGAAAGAGTTGCCGGTATGCCCCCATATTTTCGTACGCGTAAAAAATAAATAGCTTAGCGGTACATATCAATTTTCAACTCTTTAATTCAAAATTTCTTCTCTGTTTTTTATTTTTCAGCGGGAAATTCGTATTTTCGCGGATTCATTTAAATTAATTATCTATGAAACATCTTCTTTTCCCGGCAATATTACTGATGATCTGCCGGATGGCTACGGCACAAAACGGGACTGTCCTTGAAACTCCCACCTTAAAAAGTGAAATCCTGAAAGCGGAACGCAACTATTCGATCTACCTGCCGCCGGGTTACAATGAATCGGATCGCAGTTATCCGGTCTTATACCTGCTGCACGGATCAGGCGACGACCATACCGGCTGGGTTCAGTTCGGACAGGTACAGCACATCGCAGACCAGGCCATCGCATCCGGATCGGCCGGCCCGATGATTATTGTGATGCCGGATGCCAATACCGGCAAAAGAGGCTATTTCAACGATATAAAAGGGGACTTTAATTACGAAGATTTCTTCTTTAACGAACTGATTCCGCATATCGAAAAAACATACCGGGTAAGAAGTGAACGGCGTTATCGCGCCGTATCGGGTCTGTCCATGGGCGGCGGAGGAACTGTTTTTTATTCCCTGCACCGACCGGATCTGTTCGCAGCCGCCGCTCCCCTGAGCGCTGCAGCCGGAAGCTGGGACCTGGAACAGTATAAGGAAAGGATGAAAAACGAGGAAGGCGTATCGGAATCTGCGATGGAGCAACATTATAAACGCCACAGCATAGAAGAAATGATCAAAAACGCTTCGGAAGAAGAGTTGAAACAGATCAGAAGCATCCGCTGGTACATAAGCTGCGGCGATGACGACTTCCTCTACGAAGGGAACGCACGCATGCACATCACCTTCAGAAAGAACGGGATACCGCATGAATACCGGGTCAAGGACGGCGCCCATACCTGGACGTACTGGCGAATGGAACTGCCGCTGGTGCTGGAGTTTGTTTCCAAATCATTCATGCAGCATTAGCATCATATCATTAATCATCCGGATCAACCCTTCCGCCTCCTGCTCTCCAACATGAAGCAGGAACCATTGCTGATAATATACGGTGAAGTCTCCGGATCTCTGTCGGAACATTTCCCCGGCACGGCACACGCGTACTATGCAAACCATTCCCTCTTGCGCCCGGACAGTTGGGCGAGGGTATCGATACAGATATTGACGTCATCCACGACCTGGAAATCGAACATGCCGACACAGATAAAATCCGCTCCATTTTCGAAGGCCCACTTGAAACCGTCCTTCGGATGGATGGCGCCGGCGGCAAGCACTTTGAAACCGATCACCGGGACTTTTGTACGGCTGACAAACGCGGCCGTACGGTCGGGGAAGGGACAAAAACAGTTGTCGTGAAACATATTATGATCGGAAGATTTCGCGCCGTCGACCTCAAAGGCTTTCCGGTTTTCACGGGGATGTGCAGACCAGTAGTTGTCATGATGCATGGTTTTCATGTAAAAATCCGGGATAATCCCGTTTTCTTCACAGGTGATAAGCGAGTCAACGGTATGGGCGCCCATGCCGGCCGGATAGCCCTGGCTCCGGATCCGGTCTATGATTCCGGCGATTACATCCTGTTCGCCGTCACGGACAAGCCAGTCGCACCAGTTGCCCTGGAGCTGTATCATGTCCATACCGCTATCGATCGCGTGCGTAACATTATGATAGATGTCTTCATGCTCCCGGTCAATGCCGACCTGGACGGTTACTTTGATCTTGCTGCCTGTTATTTTCTTATACTTCTGCATGACCGTCATCGTCGGATAACCGATATTAATGGCATTGATCCCGGCCTGCTCGCAAAGCATCAGCGTCTCAAAAATCTTCTTTTCGGTGTTATAGGCTTTGAATAAGCTGCCTGCATACAGTAAATCGCGGGCATGCGCCCATCCGCCGATCAGATTCCCGCCCATGATCAGGCGGCTTATTTCAAAACCTCCCAGTTTTCCTTTCGGGAGTTCGCCTTTCAGTTCGCCGAGGGAGACCCGGTTTATCCGGATCGTAGCGCCTGTCGACGCATCGATATCATACAGCCGGCGGCTTCTCGCGGCGCCCCATCCGAATACGCCCAGCAACGGCAAGGTGAGCAGGTTTTTCACCGCTTCCCTCCGGCTGCGCTTTAGCTCCTCCTTCTCCTCCGGCAAGGTTTTTTCTTTCCTGTATGCAGCACGAAGATGTTTCAGATTGAACAGGTTCTCCGGCCCGTACCCTTTTTCACGACTGAAGGCTATAAATAAAAGGACGGCGGCTTCAATCAGTATCTTATCGACAATATAGAGCGTTCCGTCTCCCCCAAGCAACGATACGCCGAACGGAGGATAGGCAAAGTAATACAGGACAAGCAGCAAAAAGCCTGAGAGGGAAGCCATCCTGATGAAGATGCCGACAAACAGGGCCACCCCGATTAAAATCAATCCCCAGATGTTTAAAAAGTCAACAACCTGCAGCCTCTCCGGCGAAGCGGCCAGCCAGTGATAGACGCCGGAAAACAAACCGTACGTGTTACTAAGATAGGATTCGGAAGACCAGTTGTTCGAAAACAGTTTCACCAGGCCTTCATACAGGAAATGCCATCCAACGGCAATTCTAATGATTGTAATAATCGATTTCATTCGGATTAAATTTCAGGATTTATATGAATAAGGATTAAATGATCACAAGCTCGCTGCAAATTTACATGAAAATTTCAGATTTCCAAGCGCAGGGAAATAAAAGAAAAATTCCGCCGCCCTTCCGCCCGTGCTGGCAAGGCCGTCGTCAAAGCGTGCGGGAAGGTTGTTACCCATGATGGTAAATCCCGTCGACCGTCGAAGAAGAATGCTTCCATTGCAACCGGCTACGGTTTGCTGCCCATCATTACCTGGATCCTGTATTCCCGGCTTCCGGAAACTGAAATTTTCAAAAACCGGAACCCGTTGACCGGTTTTTCCGTATCAAAAAAGGCGCGGGCCGGCGACGATGTAAATACGGCATGGGCCGGCGATACGATTTTTAAATAAAATTCTTTCCCGTCCCTGCTCAGCGTGGCCTGACGGCCGGCACACGCCACTTCTGCAGAAGTAATCATAGACCATTCCACCCGTCCGGCGGCAGGCAACCGGATGCTGTCGGTAACCGTCACGGTGGCATCGTCCAGCAGGCGAAACTCCCGGTGTACGCCTGTCGCCTGATGCTGGTATACCGGTGTCAGGTCGATGGTTGCGCAGGGTTGCGGGGCCTGTCCGTCAAAGGAAAGGAGCCTGGCCGCACCTGCCGGATACTGCAGGCCCCCGTCGATGGACAGCGTATTATGGCTGAAATTGGTATTCCGGAAATACGTCCACCGCTGTCCGCCGGGACCGGCATTCCAGAATCCCGGCAAATGGTAGTAATCGCTTCCGGGATCGTCACTCCACCGGATTCCATCCGTTTCGACCAGGAAAGTGCCCGCATCCATGTGTCCGTGCGACAGGGAAGGCGTTCCGCTTTTGGCGGCAAGCCAGATAAATCCGTCCGTCTGCCTGTCCCCGCTGAAAACCGCGACATCGGTTCCCCCGCCTTCATACACGCTGAGCCTGGGGATGACGGCCTCCCTTTCCCCGCCGTCCGTATGCGCGTACCAGGGTATGGACAGGAAAAAATAGCGCTCAAACCGGTCTGTCCTTTTCACCGCTTCGGACAGGACGCGCCGGTGACGGGCCTCCACTTCGGGAAGGTTGAAACGCTTGCTGTAATAGAAGAACAGCGGACTTTCGGAATATTCGAGGATTTGCCCGGGAGACGGCCAGGGGGCATCGGCAAAATTGAACACCCGGCCGGAAGGACTGAACGTGCGGATGAAATACAGGGCGGTTTTGTCAATCCCTTCCACGGCCGTGACGCCGAAATCGTTGCCGCCGAAATTGTCGGACAGCGTTTTGGAAACCAGGGACAGAAATTCATTGGTATATCCCCAGTAGGCCGGCCCTTCGTAACACACGCCGTCAGGAGAAAAGTGCTTCAGGCAATTGGGGATATAGCGGGAAGCATACTCGATCACCCGCTCCGCCTCCCGGGGGAAATGTTCGGCGATGGCCAGGGCGCCGATCACCATCCCGGCGTTGCATACCACATTCCAGTTATTGTTGCCGTTCGCCCACGAATGTTCCCGGTCATATGCCTTAAAGGCTTCGTCCAGCGCTTTCGTCCTGATGGACTGAACGGCCAGCTGTCTGATTTCGGGCTTCAGGACGCCGTACAGCCAGTCATAGGCAATAGCCACGGCAATGGTCATTTCGGCGACATCCAGGTAATGCTGCGGATTCCAGTCTTTGAAATTGCACACGTTCAGCAGTTCCTCCTCGATTTTCCGGACGAAACGCCGGTCTCCGGACAGCCGGAACGCAAGGGACAGCGTCACCATGCGGGACGTTTCCTCCCGGCTCACGGCCAGCAGCTGGCTGTTCTGCAACCGGTACTCCTGTACGGGAACCTCCAGAAGAGATTCCGCACGTTCCATCAGCCGGGCGCGGAGACTGTCCAGAAGCGGCTCGCGGCCCGCCAGGCTGTCCAGCCGTTTTTCGTCGTGGCCTGTGAACAGGATACGCGGGTGCGGCAGGATCTGCGTGTCCAGCACCGTAACCGGCGCCTGGGGTTCCCGGCAGGCCGACAGGCAAAGGATCAGCGCCGGAACGGTCATCAGTTGTCTGGCAAATGCGTTCATCTCACTTCCTGATTTCAAGTAAATACGTATCCTTCGCTTTGGGCGCGACGGCGTGGAGGTTAATCCGGTAAATCCGGTCGCCCCAGCCGTTCCGGATCCCTTCGTCCTCTTCGGTCGAAAGCGTCACCTTTTCCACCTCCGCCCGCATCTGCTTCGGGTTGTAGGCGACCGTGAAATCCGCCGCTGTCCCGTCTTTCGCCTGACCGTGGATGACGAGTTTGCCGGGTTCCGTCACTTCCGCCGGATAGCAGGTCATGAGGTGCTGGACGACGGAACCGGCCTGTTTCAGGTCGACCGCATCGCTGACGACGACCTTTTTCCCGCGGTGAAGCGTCACGGTGCGTTTCCAGCTGTTCAGGCCGGCTTCGTCGGGATAGGCCTTCGCGATGTCGAGCGAAAATGCGGTCGACGGTTTTCCGGCGCGAAAGCTGACGCCGGAGGCTTCGAAACGGCGTCCCGGCTGCTGCGTACAGCCGTTGACGGTGGGGAGGTTGTGGTAATCCGAACGGTTGAACCAGATGTCGTACCGGCTGGCGCTGAATGTCCGGGCGGTGTATTTTCCGGAACCGACGTCGATCAGCAGCGGCTGTCCGTCGTAGAACACGGCGTAGCTCCCGACATCGTTGTGATTGTGGCTTTCGCTGTTGTGTCCGCCTTTGGCAGCGAGGTAAAAGCCGCCGGAGGAGCCTTGCGTGTCGCGGGCGGCCATCACCTGCAGGTCGGGCAGCCACACTTCCCGGGGCAGGGGCAGCCGTTGAGGGGCCTGCTTCAGTTCGTTCTGCATGAACAGGGCGCACAGGCTCCGGATGCCGGCCGAAGCGGAGGCGCCCGGCTTGCGGTAAAAGGCGCCGAAGTCCATCATGTCCCGGTCGCCGGTGTCTTTTCCGAAATGGTAAATCATATCGGCGTTCACGCCGGGGCGGGGAGAGGCGTCGGCAAAATTCAGGAAATAATTCTCGCCGATCTGCACGCGGTAAATGTACCGTCCCATGTTCCTGAACTTTTCATTTTCGTACACGTAGCGGAAGGCGCCGTTGCCGGCGAGGTTCAGGAGGACGATGTTGTCGTAGAGCGAGGCGCCCGCCACGTTCCAGTAGCCCGGCCCCTCGTCGCATCCGCCGTCCTGCGGATAGGGATTGAGAAAGTTGTCGAGGACGGTCAGGAGTTCGTTCACGATGGCGGTGCGCTTTTGTCCGTCCTTTTCCACCAGCAGTACGGTATTCAGCAGGTTGGAGCAGATCCACGGGTTCCAGTTGTTGGGGATGGAGCCGTCTTTGCCCGTCCACCAGTGGTCGCGCTTCATGAAGGGGTCGAGCAGGCGGGCGGTAATTTCACTGTAAATGCGCTTGCGGATTTGCGGGGAAACGGCGTCGAACCGGTCTCCCAGAAAATAGTCCGCCCAGGCAAGGACTTTTCCCGTTTCGGCCGCAAACAGATCGACAAACGGTTCGGAGACGTCCATCAGTCCGGCATATTCCTTCCCGCGGGGCAGATGCGCGGAAACGCCCCACCACGATTCCTCGCAGACGGACCAGACGCCGTTGATGACCGGGTCGATGAAGCGGCCTTTGTTTTCGGCGACTTCGGCCATGATCAGGGTCGCCAGCGCGTTTCGCTTTTTGAAGCTGACGGCTTCGTACCGGCTCCGGTTGCCGTCGCGGACAAAGAGCAGCGACAGGGTGGCGGGAATCGATGGCCAGTCGTAATCCAGATACTCTTCGGCGGCCCTGATGCATGACTGCAGCATGTCTCCGTCCGCCCCGGCCCAGCCTTCGCGGTCGTCTATCCGCGGGAAGGGCGTCCAGTCCTTTTGCGGGATGAGAATACGCTGCAATTCTGCTGCGGAATATTTCCCGCTCAGCAGGTTTTCCTTCTGTGCAAAGAGGCTGCACGAAAGGAGAAGTAATAAAACAGTAGATGCGATTGTTGTTTTCATAGCTGATTTTTTTTATTGTTTGTTTAATGATATACCGGTTTTAACTGCACCTGAATCCGGGTGCGGCTTTTTGCATTTACCTGACAGGACAGCCGGATCAGCGAAACGCCGGGATTCGGTTCGCCGTACTGTCCGCTTTCGGGAGCCGCCGGAACGTACGACAAATCAAATTCTTTCGGCGACGTTACCGATAAAATGACCGTTTTGCCGTTTTGGGTCAACCGGATTTCATTTTTACCCGTTTTTTGCACTTCCGCCGGAGTGACCAGCGTCCATGTGATCTGAGCCGTATTGTCGGAAGCGGTAATGTGATCCGTTACCTGCAGATACTGTTCGTTGAGCAGTTCCACGTCGCGCGTTACTTTTGAGACGTCTTCCGGATAAAGACCGGACAGGTCTATCCGGCCGCCCATCCGCTTGCCGGAACGGTACACTTCCGTGATGGTCGCTTTGCCTGTTACGGATTGATGCCGGTTGTTTACGGTAAGCGTATTGTGCTCCCTGTTGGAGTAACGGAACACATCCCAGCGCTGGCTGTTCTGGCGCATGTTCCACAGATCAATTCCGGCGGATTCCATCGTGTGATAATTCTGTCCGCCCAAATCCATCGCCCAGCGTTCGCCCAGTGCGTCAAAAACGAACGTCCCGGCATCCAGGTGCCCGTGACTGGTGGAGGGCGTTCCTCCCTTGACGCCTGCATACAGGCCTTCCCTGTCTTTCCAGTCTGTACGGATAAGAATCACCGGCGTTTCACCATTTCCCGTCCACATCTTTTCCGAAGGAGGCGTGATCCGGCTGAAATCCACCTGCGAGCCGTATATCAGGGTCAAAGGATCGGAATTCATGCGGCCGTGCGACCGAACCTCCGATTGAGCGAGGTACAGCAGGCCGGGGTCGTTGTATTTTTGGGCGAACCAGTAGAGTATGGGGCGGTCGCCGGACACGTCTTCGCCGTTGTCGTAAAAGTTAAACAGCTTGCCGCTTGTGCCGGTTGAGTACTGGACAAACCGGGCCGATTCCTTAAAGCCCGGACTGTCGGACAAACCGAAGTCCGAACCGAGAGCGCTCTCCAGTGCGGCATTCATCATCACATTGAAGCCCGTCCCGTAGCCCCAGTATCCGCCGCCTTCGGGGTAAACGCCATCCGGCTGATAGGCTTTCAAGGGTAGGCGGACTGTTTCCACTCCGCGCCGGACCGTCGTTTCCGCAAGTTCGCGTTCGTCTTCATAAACGGCCAAAGCGCCCAGCACCATGCCGCCGTTACACACCTGTCCCCAGTTATTATGGGAGGTATGAAAACCGAAATATTTGTCGCTGTCCCGAAGCCCTTTTTCCACGATGGCTTCCCGGATGATGCTTTTCTGCCGGTCGGTCATCACCGGATAAAGCCAGTCGTAGCCAATGGACAGCGAGGCCACCGCACCCGCAACATCCAGGAAATGGCTCGGATTCCAGTCCGAAAAGGCGGCCAGCGCCAGCATTTCCTGAATCGCCCTGTTTTTATACGGCTCGCTGCCGGTCATCCGGTAGGCAT
>JAISCL010000313.1 GCA_031265585.1 Tannerella sp.
ATTTGTTCAAGTGGACAAAAGTGTTGCTAAATTTTTCACACGATTTTGTTGTTAATTTTTATCGTCATTAATTTTGCACTGTCAAGCGAAACGGAAACAGGCTCTGCTGGGGGAGCAACCTGTCAGGGATAGTTTGACCTTACGCAAATTACAGAGAAGGATTGCCTGTTGGGGCAGTCCCTTCTCGCTGTAATTTGATAAGTTTATACCTTAAAAAAAACATCTATAAACTTCTTTTTGCGTTCCAGCGTCAGTCCGTTGTGATTGTTCAAACGCTTTTTCAATGCCCCAAAACTGCCTTCCAAACGTTGGTTGTGTTTGGTATATTCAATTCTTTAAATAGCTCAAAAACAAATAAATACGGCAAATTATTCTTGATGCTTCGCCACGCACTGCGCAGTTTTTTGTGCGTAAAATATGTTTTGCCTGTAACGCTGTTTCGGCTGCGCTCATTCAAAAATCATTCCACTTTACCTGCCATTGTTCAAAATCAGTAACAAATTTTCTTTCAGTCAATTTGGTGATATTTTTGCCAGGATATACAACTCTTTTCCTGCCTGTAATTTCGGATTTCGGGTTAAATATCGCCGTACAATCTCAATCTGATGCCGCTGGCACATCTGAACAAGAACATCGCCAAACAAACGGAACAATCCCTTGCGACCATCGCTAATAATCAACTGAATTTTAATCCCTTTGCTGCGTATCGCCGCTACGCCTCCCTGATACGGCGCGTTGGTCCCATAACGAATATACTGCTTGTGTAACAGCGTTTTACTGATACTGTCCCTGAAACACATCACGCCAAAATCCCTGCCAAAATAAGTCGTATCCATCACAATATTGGCTACCCCGGGAAGATTCTCGTTGAACTGCACAGAATACTCGTCCAAACACCGCTGAATCGTCTTCGAGGAGCAGCCGTATTCATCTGACAACTCCTGATAAGTTTGTTTCTTTTGCAAATATTTTTCCAACAGTTCTGCCGGATTTAGCAACCTGCGACCCGTAAATACTGTTCCGCAAACGAAACATTTATAGCGTTGTTTGCCTCGAAAATGTCCATTTTTCTTCGTGATTTTACTGCCACAATAAATGCATATTTTTTACTCATAATGTTTTTTGCCTATAAATATATAAATATCAGTTTGTTATAGATACTCTTGGCAATACTTTTGTCTTTTATCTCCTTTTGTACATAATGCAATAAAATACGTTGATTGATAGCATGATATAGTTTTGAGGAAGTAGTATTCTTCGGGAAACAGTTCATCCGAAACATATACAGTCTCGTTGAACGTCTGTTCCGTACGGTACAGGTTTCATCCGTATGGCTACAGGACGCCGTAATGCAAGCGGAAAATGTGATTTCGGTCATTTTTTTGATGATTCCCATTGCGTAAGCAAGGTAACTGTCGAACGTCTACTGCTGTACCGGCAAACCAGACGACAGGAACAGCAAAAATCCTGTTATGAAGATTCTTGTTATCATATTTTTAGAATCCATACCAGATGCCTGCAGATGCGTATGGCGATACCGAAAAGGCGATACCGAAAAGTAAAAATCATTATTCGTTGCAAACATGCCTTTCAGCGTCCTGTCGCTGTAGTAGGCGGGGCGATAAACGTTTACCCGACCGTGAAGTGCATGGATATTCTCGTCTTGCCGAAGTGGATTTCGGGACGAAGTCCCGTGACCATGTATTGATGGGTATGCCTCTTTCAGCGAATTATCCTGCATCAGGTACAAAAATGTACTCGGAAGCGCAGGCGTTATTTTTATCTGGCACCTAAAGCCGAATCTGGACATTGGCGGCGAACTGGCGGTAAACAGCACATTCGGTTATCCGATGGTATTTCCGGCATTTTATTTCAACTGATATCTGGAGAGTCGTTTCAAGGTGAACGTCGCGCTGAGCGAGGGGCTGGATCTGTCAGCAGGCTACAATCTTAACGACTACTTCAGTCTGTCTCTGGCATTCGAGATGAACGGACAGATGGCACTGCTGGAAAAAGACGGGAAAGACGTAATGTTTAAAACGCCCGCCCTGACGTTTGTCATCATCGACCATTTGTCGTTCAGCGGTCTTAGATGAAAGAATCCCAGTTGCAGGTTCATGATTTCGGAAACCATGCCGTCGGGGAAATGTTTGTTGTTCAGCAATGCGTATGCTCCGCCAAGCCCCACGCCGTCGGACAGCCGTTTTCGTTCTTCTTCAAATCAATCCGCATTTGATGTTCAACGTCCTGAATCATATCCATATCTTAATGAAAAAGAATGTAGATATGGCCGATGACCTGCTGATGCGCTATTCCGACATCCTGCGCTATCAGCTGTATGAATGTAACCGCGAAACCGTTTCGCTGAAACGGGAAGTCGATTATCTGAAAGATGTTGTGGAAGTGGAAAAAATGCGATGGGGAAAGGAATTGAACGTCGACTGCTCGTGGAATATCGGGAACAGGGAAACGAACATCACGCCGCTTTTGCTTGTCCCGTTCGTGGAAAACGCTTTCAAGCACGTCTCACGCCTGCCTTCCGAAACGGGATATGTAAAAATCACCCACCGTCAGGAAGGCAACACACTCCGGCTGACGGTCGAAAATTCAAGAACCGGTCAGGCCCCGCAAAAGAAAAGCGCATCGGGACTGGGTCTGGAAAATGTAAAAAAACGGCTGGAAATTCTGTATCCCGGCAAGCACGAACTGCTCATACGGAAAACCGATACCGTTTACAAGACAACGCTTATTATTACACTATAAATATGGAAAATTCCGTAAAATCAAACAAACCTCTGCGCTGCCTGGTCGTCGACGACGAGCCGATCGCACGGGAAGGAATGGTTGACTTAATCGGCAACGTGGAATTCCTCAGCGTAGCGGGAACGTGTGCGTCCGCCATGGAAACCGTCGCGTTCCTGCAGGCAAATCCCGTCGATCTGCTGTTTCTGGACGTGAACATGCCCTACCTTTCAGGTCTCGACCTGCTGGAAACGCTCGAAAAACCACCCCTGACTATCCTTACAACGGCCTATTCCGAGTATGCCCTGGAAGGCTTTCGCCTGCAAGTTGCCGACTACCTGCTGAAACCGGTTACATTCAAACGCTTCTACCAGGCAGCCCTGAAAGCGCAGCAGACATTCCGGGAAAGGGAACCGGCACAAAATGCAATCAGGGAAAATCAACTCCCGTACCTCTATGTCAAGCAAAACGATGGCTTCCGGAAAATCATTTGGAGTGACATCCTGTACGTCGAAAGCATGGAAAACTACGTCAAAATCGTCTTCGCAGACAATCAGTTGACCGCGCATCAAACCATGACATCAATCGAAAAAATGCTGCCGAAAGACGCTTTTTTCAGAATACACAAATCATTCCTTGTGAACATCCGCCATATTGACTCCATTTCAGGCGGGCGGATTTTTGTCGGCAACCGCGAACTGCCGCTTTCCCGCCACCGGAAAGACGAATTGCTGCAATCGGTAGTTTACCGGAATCTGATTGGGAAGTAAGGTCAATCCCTCTTTTTTCCGTCACCCGGCCGTCGTACTGCGTGCGACCTGATTTTGTGTGAAGCCAAAAGCCGGAATGCTTCGAAAGGGTTTGATTTTCATAGCCAAAGATTGGCGACCTGCGGAAGGTTGGTTTTGTCGTCAGGTTTTCCGTTTCGGGAGAGTCGGACTTTATATGTACTTCGCAAGTTTGGATATATATTTAAAATTCGACAGGCATGTGTATTGATTGCTTCCTTTTTCAACAAGTTTTCTTGAATTTCTACTGTAAACTCAAAACAGGCTTATATATTTGCACGAAATAAACGCGAAAGAATTATGTGTGCAGAATTAAGAAAACTTCATCCGGTGATGTTTGCCGGGACGGGCAGTGATGTGGGGAAGAGTGTTATTGCGGCGGCTTTTTGTCGCATTTTCAGGCAGGACGGC
>JAISCL010000325.1 GCA_031265585.1 Tannerella sp.
ATATCTTTGAACGCCTTTTATCACTCCATCTTTGCAGTAATTTTCATTGCCACATTTCGGACATTTCATATATTTTTTTGGGCGCAAAGGTAATAAACTATATTGAATTAACAATACCCATTTTTAAATATTTTTCTCAAAACAGACGCTGCCGCCCAGACATTCATACTGTCCGTAAGCGGCGATGGCGGAATAGCCTTTCTTTTGATAGAGGCTGATGGCTTCGGGTAATTTTTCGCCCGTTTCCAGAATACACTTTTTGAAGCCCAACTCTCTTGCCCAGTTTTCCAACTCATTCAATATCTGTGAGGCGACGCCTTTTCGCCGCGCCTTTTCGGAGACGAACATCCGTTTGATTTCCACCGTACCGGGCGAATATTCCCGGATGGCGCCGCAGCCGACCGCTTCATTTGTCGAATAAGCCACGACTGCATGTTTGATTGTGTCAATTCGATTGAATGTTTTGCATACGGAATGGGCGGTTTTATCCGATTCGTCCAGATAAATATCCAGCAGTTCGACAAGCCGCCGAAAGTCGCCGTCTCCCGAATCCGTCCGTTTAACGGTTATCATCATGGACTGTTCCGATATTTTTACGACCGGAATCCATATTTCGCTCCTATAATCGGGCGAACTCATATCGCCAGCAGAA
Source organism: Tannerella sp. (assembly GCA_031265585.1). GTDB lineage: Bacteria > Bacteroidota > Bacteroidia > Bacteroidales > Tannerellaceae > Tannerella. The sequence continues at coordinate 653 of JAISCL010000325.1, forward strand.
TAGCGCTCGATTTCAGGGGCGTCGGCGTGCTGATAGCCCGACGACAGCAGCCATTCGTTGAATATCTGCTTAAAACCGTCCTGTATGGCTTTCGGCATCGCTCCCCTTATCTCGAAGACGGCCCACTGCGCGGCGGGAATATCCAGCTTTGCGAATCCGGCAGGACATTCTCCGGTTGTTGCGGCGGCAATCCAGTAGTCGAAACCGCCGTCATGCATGTTTGCGCACAGTCCCAATACGCCCGACGGCTCCAGGTTGGACAGTTTCTGCAACGCAGCAAGGGTTTCTTCGGGCAAATGCGCCCATACCTGCGGAATGGCGATGAAATTATCGCCGTTTTCGAGAGATGTAAATTCTTTTACTCCCACGACGCTGAATGTGTCTAAATTGACTGTTTTATACTTCATATTCTTTTGTTTTTATGTCTTCAATTAAATATCATACATGAAACAAATGTTTCCTGTAGGGAAAGCATATCAATAGAAAAATGTAGCCTCACCAGACCAAAACCTCGTAAAGGTTCACATTATTCAATCGATTTAAAAACATACCGTTCGTCGTATTCTATTTCAAATAATTTCAGAAATTCAAGATATTCCTCCATAAATATTCGTTTTTATGCTGTTTTTATTCTGTTAAAAGTGATATACTTTTCCTTCAATGAGATTTTCCCGACTTCATAACCGTACTCCTTTGCCTCCTTTTTATACGTCAAAAATGAGTGGTACATATCAAACCCAATGACTGTTTTGATTTCCTCGAAAGTGAGTTTCATTTGCACCTCTCCCCTGCTGTCGAGGTATTTCCATAAAGAATCGTATTTGCTCATAATCTATTTTCTGTTACTCCCGATACCCCTCTATCACAAAGAAATTCCACCAAGATTTCGTTGAACTTTCCCGGATTGTCCATATTGGCGCAGTGCCCTGCATTTTCGATGACATGCATTTGGCTTTCCGTATCATCTTCATGCCATTGCCGGGTCAGGTTTACGGCTAATTCCAGGTCTTTTTCACCGGATAAAAGCAACAGCGGATAATCCCGTCGAACGTCCGGGCGGTTCGCTATCAGCTTGTCCAGGCCGGACATGACCGTGAACGATTTCCGGGTAAACGACCGGGCGCTTTCGTAAAAATGGGCTTGCGCTGACGGGGTAATTGCTGTCATGGAAGCGGCGTATCTCCGGAAAGCATCCATGGAGAAAATCACCTTAAACAGCCATTTAAACATTTCTCCCCGCTGTGCTTTCGCAACTTCTGCTTGTTCCCTGTTTATGTTGTAGCCGCCCAGAACGGTTAGTGACAGCGTTTTCTCAGGATATTTCAGGGCAAAATCCTGTGCAAGCAGCGACCCCAAAGACACGCCTGCAACGTGCGCCTTTTCAATTCCTTCCCTGTCCAAAATTTCAGCGACATGAACGGGCGTCGAAGCTATTTTGTCCTTCGATTTTCCGACCCGCGACAAACCGTGTCCCAACATATCGACGGTTATTACCCGGAATTTCTGCGAAAAATAATCAATCTGCCCGTCAAAACACCGGTGGTCTCCAAATGCGGGATGAAGAAAGACAACCGTTTCTCCTTCTTCATTCCCGCTCACGAAATAGTATATCGAATAGCCCTCTTTTTCAAGTATTTTCTGTTCAACAGGGCTGTTGACACATAAATTTATCTTTTCCATTTTTCTGTTGTATATATGATTTCCAATTGCATAATAGATTTTTGTGATTCCGGTCAGAACAACAATTATGCATACAGTTGCAATAAATATCTTTCGTTTTTTCATTATTTCATGCCTCCGAATACCTGTTTGTTATCCTTTCACTTCAATCGTATCCCCGTCAACGAGTATGGCCTGTTTGTTACTGATGGGGTATAACGTCAGTTCCGCCCCGTATTTGGTTATGATTTTTTTGACGGTTTTTTTGAACGGAAAGTCCGTGTGATGCGGCACGGGATAAAAATCCACGATGTTCAGCGCGGCAAATGCTTTTAAATCCGGCGCCGTAGCGCAATCATCCATAGCTTTTATGTACTCGATGTCCGGCGACAGAACCACGGAACCGGCAGACGACCCGATATACGGTTTTCCCGACCGAATTTCCTCCGCAATGATTTTGTCCGCTCCCGTCCGCAGCAATTCCTGAAGCAGGACGAACGTGTTTCCGCCGGAAATAAAGATATAGTCGTTGCCCTTCAGCTTCGCAGCAATTTCATGCGAACTCGCCTTGCTGACTTCCAACTCATCCACAATTAGTCCGATTTTCTCCAGCGCCCTTCTGTCCGCACCCACATAAAACCTTATCTTTTCCAGGATACTTGCGGTAGGGATAAATGTAACCCTTTTCCCCTGAATGTCCTGACCGGCAAACGCGGGAAACAGGTGTGCAACGTCTTTGAAAAACGAGGCTAAAAATAACTTCTTACTTTCCATAATAGATAAGGCTTCGTTTGCACGAAGTGCTAAAAATGAAGCCTTGCTTGTACTAAACCATTGCCCTATAGCGACGTTATAACAATATTATTTATTATGGGGATTTCGTAAAACGAG
>JAISCL010000004.1 GCA_031265585.1 Tannerella sp.
GCAGCAATGCACGAAAAAACAGGTCGAAAAGTAGTTGTTTTAATTGACGAGTACGACAAGTCGCTGATCAATACAATGGACAAACCCGATGTGAATGAAAAAATCCGGGATGTGCTGAAAGGGTTCTACGGTGTCCTCAAAGGCGCTGACGCACATTTGCGTTTTGTATTTCTCACAGGCGTCACAAAATTTTCAAAAGTCAGCATTTTCAGTGATCTGAATCAATTGATGGATATTAGCATGGATAAACAGTATGCAGGAATATGCGGTATTTCCGAAACCGAATTACTCGGGAATTTTCAACCGGAATTACAGGCATTGGCAGAAGCACAGGGAATAACGCCGGATAAAGCCTTTGCCGAAATGAAAAAACGGTATGACGGTTATCACTTTGCAAAGATAAGCGAAGACATGTACAACCCTTTCAGTGTGCTGAATACCTTTGCAAAGCTGGATTTCGCCTACTACTGGTTTGCTACGGGCACGCCGACGTTTCTGGCAAAGGCGTTGAGAAATCAGAATTATGACATCCGTAAATTTGATGATGACGTGCAAATCGTGGCAAATTCTGTGATGGACTACCGCTACGAGAATCAGGATCTTGTGCCGCTGCTTTATCAAACCGGTTATTTGACCGTCAAGGCATACGACAGCGTTTTGGACGAATATACTCTGGGCTTTCCCAATGAAGAAGTAAAATACGGTTTTTTGAACGAACTTTTGCCGGCGTTTGTTCTGACGCCGATTGCCACAGGCCATTTTTCGGTAACCGGTTTTTTACGGCAGTTGATGAAAAACGACGTCGAAGGTTTTATGACTTCGCTGCAGGCGTTTTTTGCCGCCATTCCCTACGACGCCATCAAACGGAAACACCGCAGCGAGCAGTACTATCAACATGTTTTTTATCTGCTTTTCACGCTTATGGGGCAATTTGTGCAAACCGAAGTAAAAAACAATAAAGGCAGGGCCGATGCAGTTGTAAAAACATCGGGGAATATTTTCGTTTTCGAATTCAAAATGGACAGCAATGCAACTGCCGAAGACGCTATAAAACAAATTAACAGTAAAGATTACGCGATCCCCTATGCTGCCGACCACAGAAAAACCGTAAAAATCGGAGTAGAGTTTTCGCAAACAGAACGGGGCGTGAAACGATGGGTGATAGAATAAGGCCATGAACAATTAATAATTAACAATGACAGTGAATGGTTGCGTTTCCTTACGCAACGGAAATTACCGGCGACAAGCTACGCATCGCACCGGCTGACAACCCCGAAATGGAGATATTCCCTTCTTATCTCCTTTCAATACCTCATAATGCAATGAATTGACGACAAATATTGCTTCCGCACATATGTTTCATTTATCTGTCAAGTGAAATTTTGCCCACAGGTTGTTTTGATATGTGTTCAGGGCTTTGCGGAACAGGTCGTTGGCTTTGTCTTCATGGCCCGAACCTTTATGGCCTAACCCTTGAAGGTAAAAGGCTTCGGACAGGGATTTGTCTTTTAAGGAGGCTTGCTCTACGCCGATGCCTGCGGTGGACGCGCCTTTTTCCTGCATCCTGTTTCCACGGGCTATCAGCTGTTCGAGCAACCGGGTTGCCATCTGTGAATTGCCGAGTTCTTCGTAGGACTTTGCCTGGTAATAAATCAGGTCTGCCCATCGCGACGTATTCCGGGCCTGCGTGCTCTTTTCGAATGATTCTTTTGCTTTTTTCTTCTGTCCCAGCTTATTCCAGGCTATGCCTGAATAATAATAGATCATGGCGTTTCTTTCGTCGTCGAGCGGTTTGCCTACTTCCAGGTTTTCGGGGTAGAGCATGGCTGCATTTAATTCTTCAATGGCCGGTTTGTACCGGTTATCGTTCATTAATTGCAAGGCTTTCAGCGTGTGCGCATCTACATAATGGTAGTATATTTCACGACCGCCTTCCCATGTCCTGAAATGGTGCGTTTTCAATAAATCGATGGCCTTGTCGTATTCTCCGTTCAGGTTGTAGAGCTTTACCAGGCTTTGGGGGGCGGTGATGTCCATTTTTACGACCTCGATATTTTTTTCCATGATGGCAAGGCACTCCCTGAAATCGGCTTCCGACAGGTCATAATAATTCTCCAGTTCGGTATACCAAAGCGGATGGGCGTTGTCTTTGCCGATTGCTTTTTTCATATATTCAATGGCCTTTTCGATATTGTTTTCATAATAGAAAGCGCCAAAGGCCAGGTTACGCCAGGCCATGGAGAAGTCGTCCCCTGTTTGTACCGCCCTGTTCCATGCTGCGATGGATTCGGCGGGCCGCCTGTCGTACAGCAGGTTTCCAAGCAGATAGCAGGCGTTGACATGCTGCGGATCCTTTTCTATCGCATACTTCAGGATCTGTTCCATTTCTTCCCGGAACGGGAAGCAATAGTCAAGCGACACCTTACCTGCCGACGCGAGCCTGTCGATGGCCCTGTCCGGCTGTCCTGCCTGTTCATAAAGCCAGGCCAGGTAATAGTGAATCAGCGGATTTCCGGGCGATGGCAATGCCGAGAGCAGGCGAATGCCATCGTCGTATAAGCCTGCTTTTACGTATGTTGACACCATATCAAGGTAGTTGTTGTCTATATCCTGCATATTTTTATGCCATTTTGTTAAAGACGGGTTGCCCTGCGACAATTCCCGTTCGTAAATAGCCGCGAAGTTTATGGGATCGAACTCCAGGAGTTTGTTTACGAGCGCAAAGGCTTCCTTTTCCCTGTTCAGTTTCCTTAGCAGAGCGCTGTAGAGGATCGTGATGCTGCCATCGTTCGTATTGGTGGAATAGGCTTTTTTGATAAATTCGAGCGCCTGTCCGTAATTTTTACGGTTGCTTTCTATCAATGCCAACTGGTAGTAGGAGGACGAAAACCACTCATAATACCACGTGGCCTGGAAAAAGCTGCCGTACGCTTCGTCGATTTTCCCCTGTCCCTTTTGAGCCAGGGCCAGATGATAAAACAGCTCGCCTTCTTTCGGCTGTATATATTTTACTTTTAGCTTACCGGCTGCTTTTTGCAGGAAATTTTCGGCTTCTTCGTATCTCCACTGGTTATTCCGGCGTATTCCCAGGGCGATATTTACGCGGTAGTCGTCGGGCGACTTTTTCAACGCTTCCAGATAATAGTCGTCGGGATTGATGCCCGGACGTGAAAACTGCTCTACAAACCGGCCGGCGAGGTACAAATCTTCAACGGATTCGATGGTTTGCGGCGATTGAGGTTCTTCCTGCACCGGAGGCAATTCCGGGTATTGATATTTGTAAGGTCGATAGGAAATCAGCGGATTGCCGGCATGATCCCGTAACTCGACAGAGAGCTGATACTCGTCTAAAGGCTTTTTACTTTTATAGATGGACGTGAAAGGAGTGGCGGGATCAATGTCTGTCTGCTTCGAGACCAGCAGTTCGTCGCCATACTTTAGGATGATATTTACGTCTTTGAAAAGTCCGGTGGTATTGAAACCGTAAAAGACCGTTTTTTCATCCCTCATTTGAAGGGTTACCGACGCATCGACGGTTGCATTTTTCACGATTTCGAGATCCCGCACCGGATACCAGTAATTGAACGCTTCCTTGACGGAATGGGGGAAAAACCAGCTGTAATCGGGCTGATTGTTCGAGAAGGTTCCGGTCATCAGTTCAACGTATGCTTTTCCGTCGTCGGTGAGTTTTCTCCGTGCGTTCTGTCCCTGCAGTCCGGGGCCGAACTGCCATAGTTTTGAGGTTTTGTTATGATAGATATCGCCTACATGAACGGTGCCTGCCTTTTGTGCATAATCATATCCGCCGATAAAGCCTTCCTTCCCCTGCCAAAAGAAGAAGGAGACGGGATCCGGGTGGTTTTTCCACCAGGTAAGGTCAACGCCGGAAGTATAATCGACTCCCTTGTAAACTTCGCGGGATACGGGCCAGTGGGTAAAGCTTGTATTGCTGTGGAATACGCCGATCTCCTGGCTGGGAGGCCAAAAGGTGCGGAAGTTTTCATGAGCGGTAACGGCGACGTTGGCCCAGAAGAGGAAGTTTTTCGTCACGTCCGTCGGGTTGTTTAGCCGGTAAACGGTCTCGATGTACGAACGCCCGGGGTACAGCGTGATGCCGATAACGCCCCGCAGGCCCAAGTCACGTTCCGTTTCTCCTACCCATACGGTAGCGCTCCCGTCTTCGTTTTGTACCGTGGCATAATCGGCCGGCAGCAGGGTCGTCGTCCGGTGATGATGCGGGAAACACCACTCTATGCCTCCCGAAATCCAGGCGCCCAGGGAGCCGATGAGGTCGGGCTTGACCGTACTGTTACGGTGAAAAAGTTCGTGTCCGTTCGTTTTGTCTATGGCCGAAAAGATCTTTCCTCCGAAGGCGGGGAGTATGGTTACTTTTAGATATTCGTTTTCAAGGTAGACCATATCGTATGTTTCCGGCGTCGGTTTTTCGCCCAGTCTTGTTTGGGCGGGGTAGGGGTAGATGTGCCCCGCCGCACCCTGTACGCCTCTGCCGGTATAGAATACCGGGCTGGTTTCGTCCGCTCCTCTTTTGTATGTGGGGATTACTTCCTGTCCTTCGTAAGCCCGGACTTTATTTTGTGCTTTCACGGGAAGAATCCAGGCAAGCACGAAGAGTATTAATGCTGTCTTTTTCATATTTTTACAGTTGAAAGTTAATAATAGATCTGCGGCACTTTGCGGATTTTCACGGCATAGGGTTCTTCGCTGCCGGCAGCTACGCGGTACATTCGCTCGTGCGACAGGGTTGCCTGGCCGGTAAGCTCGGCGTATGGCTGCATGCAGACATCGAGGAAGCCGATGTTGTAGTTTTCTCCGTCGAAACGTCCGAAAATCGGCTGGTCGTTCCACTGGAACCAGTGGATGCCGATCAGTTCGGGACGCGCGATTCCCTGTTCGAAGTAGTATCGGTAGGCCTGGCCGCGCGCCGTCTGGCTTTCGGCGCCCTGTATGCCGGTTGCCGGGAGGCCGCGGTCGATAGCCGATCCGAAGTGCCACTCGCCGATGATCACGGGTTTGCCGCTGCGGCGTGCAATTTCGGCGGTGGAGGGTGGGGCAGGGTTGCTGTACCCGTTGATGGAGAAGACGTCGAACCAGGCGCCCGCCCGGTAACACAGGTCCGAACTGATCCAGGCGTAGCGCATGCCGAGGTTGAGGTGCCGGGAGTCTACTTTTTTTACTTCATTGCAGACGGTTTCGATATAACGGTCGACCAGTATGCCGGAAAATTCCGTACAGTCGTCCCATGCCGCATCCGAAGGCCGGTCTTTCAACACGAGGCTTTCCAGGGCGGAAAAATCTTCCAGGTTTTGTTTCCAGCTGTCATTGAATGTTTGGATGTTACCGTACTTTTTTTGCAGCCACCGCGCCATTTCTTTTTTGGAATAGGAGGGGGTGGGTACGGCAAACATCTCGAAGGCGGGACTGTTGTCTCCAAAAGCCCACTGAGGCTCGTTTTGGAGGAAATAGCCGATCAGGTACGGGTCGTCTTTGAGAGGGGCCAGCTGCTGTGCAAAACGCTGTGCTTCCTGCCGGTAGACGGGGTCAAAGACGTCGGGGAAGTCGCGGTAGAGCTTGACGGGCGTGCCGGGGAAGTTCTCCATGTTGAGGACGTAAGGCATTTTGTTGCGGCGCGCCATCCCGCTGTCCGACCAGTTGGCCACCGTGTTTACCCGCCAGCGCTTCATCAGGCCGGCGGTTGTTTCTTCCCATTCTTTTTTCCATCCGGCTCCATATATACGCATCAGGTTGGCTTTCAAAAAGTCTACCTGCTGGAGCCGGCCTGCGCTGTATGCCCCGGCAAAAACGCTGTCTTTTTCCGGCGGAAGCCAGCCGAACAGTTCTTTTTGCCCGCTGAGGACGCCCGATGCATTGCTGCGTACACAGTCTATTCCGGCGCTCAGGAACGCATAGCCGTCGGGATCGACCAGCCACCAGCGTTTGCCGTCATGGTGCGTGTAGAAGAAGCCTTTTGCTTTGAATGGTAGCTGTTTCCATCCGCCATACCGGCTCCATTCGTCGGGGAACCCGGACGCTTGCGCCGCTTTGTGCGTTTGATCCATTGCCGCTTTCAGTTCGTCGGCGCTGTGTATTTTTCCCGGCCAGTCGCGGGCCGTCCACTGTCCGAACGAATCGACTGTGGCGTATGCCGGTTTTTCGTACGGATCGGGCAGTTTGTCGGACAGGTAAACCGCGCTGATCTGTACCCGGGAGAGGAAATCGGGCTGCATGGCGGGAGTGATCCGGATGGATACCCTGCCTACGTCTGCGGGGTCGATGCGCCGGCCCGAAACGGTGCCTTTCAGCTGGCGCGGCCGGCGCTCCAGGAAGATCTGCTGACCGTCGAGATGGCTCAGGGGAAATATCATTTTAGTTTTTAATTTCGGCAATATGCCGATGGTGCATGAAAGGCGGGGGCCGGCGGCCGGTGCCGCTGCCGCTGCCGTCTCGACGCCCTGCCTGGCGACGGTGGATTCACGGCCGGTTTTACGGAAGAATTGCAGCGTCAGCAGCAAGCTGTAAGGGTTGTCATGCCATACCTCGCATACCAGGTATTTGGCTGCCGGCCAGTCGATCGCATCTTCTCCTCCGGTGAGCACCAGCTCGTTCCTGTTTTCGGCGACAGTTACCGACAGGCATTTTCCGTTGAAATCCGGGCTTTTAAGCCATTCGTGGGTCAGCAGGGTTGTTTTGGCGATTTCCTGCAGGTCAAATTGATGTACTTGTCCGTAACCGTTCCTCTCGGGCTGACAGGCCGGACAGCACAGGATGAAGCTTAATAAAAATAAACCGGTTATTTGTTTCATATTTTCCATAGGTAAATTATTTAATATTAATATGTTCGGGCTAAAATGCAGGTGCGTGATTTGCTTTCCTCCGATACGTATCGGGAAATCTCCGATACGTATCGGAAAACTTCCGATACGTATCTACAAACCTCCGATACGTATCGGAAAACCTCCGATACGTATCTATAAATCTCCGATACGTATCGGGAAACTTCCGATACGTATCTATATCACTCAAAACGATAGATGCGGACATAGTCTATCAGGTATTCGGCGGGAAAGACGGACGGGTCAATGTTCCCTTCGCCGGAAGTAAGCGCCAGGTTTATCAGCAGGTATTGCGGGGCTTCGAAGGGCCATTCGCCAATGCCTTTTCCTTCTTTTTTACACGAATAGTAGAGCTTTTTGTCGAAATAGAAATCGAGCCGGTCTCCGTACCATTCGACCGCAAAGAGGTGAAAATCTTCCCAGGGATTTTCGAACGTGATCTGTCCGCCCCGTCCCGAACCTTTTGTATGATTATAGTCGCCGGTATGGACGTTGGCGTGTATGGAGTGCGGATTCGCCCCCCAGTATTCCATGATGTCGATTTCGCCGCACACCGGCCAGCCTGCCCGGCTGATGTTGACTCCCAGCGTCCATATTGCCGGCCATACGCCTTTTCCCCGGGGGAGTTTTGCTTTCACTTCGATCCTCCCGCCGGTAAATTCAAACTTCCCGCCGGTATGGATGCTTGCCGAAGTATATTCGGCGTCCGGGCCGTTTTCTTTGCGGGCGGTGATTTTCAAAACGCCGTCTTTTACAAATGCGTTTCCGGCGGCGCCCTTCGTGTAATACTGAGGTTCGTTATTACGTACAAAACCTTCTTCGTAACTCCATTTTGTATCATCCGGCAAGCCTTCGTAATCAAATTCGTCACTCCAGATCAGTACCTTTCCCGTGCCGGGATGATCCCGGCATCCGGCAGAGACCGGTAAAAGCAGCAGCATAAACAGCGGCATCATCCTGTGGATGCAGCGGTTCGGAAATAACAGTTTCATTTTATTTATTCTTTTGAAAGATTCGTATATAATCTACATACATAATGTTTTTAGTCTTGTCAAACGTGCCGTATCCTCCTGCCGGTATGTCTCCGGCCCACCCGAGATCCTGTATTTCCGTGCTGAGGATCACGTATTCGGGCGTGTGGGAAACAGCGCCGGAAGAATTCCATGTTTTTTCCCCGTCGATATAGAACACGTATTCGTCGGGCGTCCACAGCAAGCCGTACGTATGATAACCTTCCAGCCGGCCATTCATCAGCTCCCCGCTGCCTTCGGATTTGTGATATTCGCCGTACCCGTTCCAGTGCAGGTTATGGCATCCGTAGCGGCTGTTTTTCGGAACAAACTCGATAATGTCGATTTCAACGCCGCCTTCTTTCGGATTATCCGCTTCGTGAGGTATTTTCGAGGCGTTGTACATGATCCAGAACGCGCCCCAGGATCCCGTTTCGATGTCGAATTTTATTCGGGCTTCATAATAACCGAATGTAAAGTTTTCTTTTGTTTCGATCATGCCGGCGTAATGTGTCGTGTCGTTTCCACGGGTTTCGGTCCAGTTCCGGATTTCAAGTTCCCCGTTTCCGTTAAGCAGGCAGGCCTCCCGGATATTTACGGCGCTCCTGCGTTTCCCCGGATTATGAAATCCCCAGGTGACCGTATCCAGCTTGCCGCTATTAAACTCGTCCCGGAAAACCAGTTCGTAACCGGGCGGAAGATCAACCGAAGCGGCTACCGTTTTTTCTTCCTTCACACTGCAACTGCCCAGGCAGAAAACAATTCCTGCCGTCAGTCCAAATAATCTCCTCACTGTTTTCTTCATTACCATCCCGGATTCTGATTTAAATTTGCTTTAATAACTTCGGAATAAGGAATCGGATATAAATTCATTTTCTCCTCAAAACTCCTTTTTTCCACAATTTTAGGCGTATAGGAGAATTGTGAATCATTCAGCTTTTCAATCCGCACTCCTCTCACGTCGCTGCCCAGTGTTTCGCGCCCTGTTTTCCATCTCCGGACATCCCAGAAACGGTGATTTTCAAACGCCAGTTCAACCCTTCTTTCATTCCTTAATCTGTTTCTGAACGCCTCTTGAGACATTCCGGCGCCGAAACCCGGCATATTTGCCCGCTCGCGTATCCTGTTGACTGCCTCAAGCGCCGTCATGCCCAGGCCTTCGGGGTCAGCCTCCGGCCCGTAAGCCTCGTTCATGGCTTCGGCGAAATTCAAATACATTTCACCCAGCCTGAGTATATATAACGTATGTCTTTGCGTTATATTTTGTCCGCCTCCGATTCTAACGGCAGGATTCATGTATTTTTTCAGATAGTACCCTGTTTTTGTCGCGTTTTGGATAGGAGGAGCGTCCAGTCCTCCCTCCCAGGTCTCGACCTTCCTGCCGGCCCAGTCGCTGTTATTGTGCAATAATGTAGCATAAAATCGCGGGTCTCTTCCGTCGTAGGGATTCGTTGCATCGTAACCGGATGCCGGATCGTCGATTGATAGCCCCGATCCCTGCATTTCGTATGCATCGACCAAATTTTGCGAAGGACAGACGCCCGTATTCCCGCCATCATATCCAATCGGATAATTTGCCCTTTCAAAGCTGTTGGAATCCCCTGCCTTTCTTTCAAAAATCAATTCCCGGCTGTTATCCCGCAGGAACAGGTCCGCATAATCGTTTTCCAGCGCATAATTGCCGGATACGATAACAGCATGAGCCGCCTTCGCCGCTTCTGTCCATAAATTACTGTTGTTGGAGGAGTTGAACAGGGGGCTTGCAGCATAAAGCAGCGTCCGCGATTTCAAAGCCATCGCCGTTCCCCGGGTAGCCCGCCCGGTTTGTCCCTGCAGTCCGAAACTCATGTCGTGGACAACAGGCAGCAAAGGAATGACTTCATTTAATTCCGAGACGATAAAAGCAATACATTCATCCATCGAATTTCTTTCAACTTCATAGTTGCCGGCATCAATATCAATATTGCCGTCATTGACGAGCGGCACGCCCCCGTAACGTTTGACCAGTTCAAAATAAAAATACGCTCTGAGGAATCTGGCTTCCGTCCTTTGATACTCCAGGGCCTGGACTAATTCGGGATAATACTGGTCGCCGTCTTTTTCCCGGCTCATATTATTTTTATATTCATCCAGTTTGTCGATTGTCGCCTTTTCCAGGAATGTATTACATTTCCGAACGCCGGTATACAGATATTCCCATTGATCTTCCGGATTGTATGAAACCGTGACATTTCCGGTGTTGAACCGCTGGATACTTGAGAAATCATTAATAAATTCGGCATCGTCGGTGGCGCAATCCAGCATGGCGCCGTCAATGTAATTATCCACCCTCAGTATATTCCCGTATATGCCATAGAGGAAATTACGCTGTGAATAAATCCCCGTAAATACCAGGTCTTCATCAAGAGAATCCCTTTCATCATAATCAAGAATGGAACAGCCCGTTTGAAAAATAATGAAGTATAATAATAAAATACAGATCTTTTTCATGTCGAAACGATTTAAAAAGTTAGTTTTAATCCGATATTCTTTAAACTGTAAGTCGGCTCGGGCCCAAGGTTCTCCGGGTCGGCGTTTTTGATATGATCAAAGGAAAACAGGTCATATGCCCTGACATACAATTGAGCATTTTTGATTTTCAGATTCCTCAATGTCTTTTCCGGGAAATCATACCTGACTTCTACATACCTGAGTTTAATAAAATTACCGTTTACAAGCCACAGGTCATTTAGCCTGTAATTATTCTTATTATCTAAGGTCGTTAACCTCGGCAGGGTTGCCGTTTCTTTATTCGCCTCAGTCCATCTGCCTTCCGTTGCATTTAACGCGATATTACGCTGATTGTAAAACCCCCAGAACTGGCTTGTATTCAGATATACGGAACGGTTGGCCATACCGTTGAACAAAGCTTCAACCGTAAAGTTTTTGTAGCCGATGGAAGGATAAAATGCAAATGTAATCTCCGGAATCCAGCTTTTACCGATGGCCGTTTCATCAAACTCGTCTATCACCCCGTCGTTATTCCGGTCTTTGTATTTAATATCTCCGGGTTTAACTTCCGAGAACAGCTGTTTCGGACTGTTCTCTATGTCCGCCTGATCCCGGAAAAAGCCGAGCGTTTCCAGTCCGAAATACTGTCCGATCGGTTTGTTTGTCCTTTCGAGGTACGCATGGGGCCGGGGGATTTCATTCATTTCAATTATTTTCGATTTGTTGAAATTAAAGAATCCGCCCATATTCAGGGCAAAGTCGTTTACTCTGTAATTGTAATCCAACGTAGCTTCAATACCGCAGGTTCTTACTTCGCCTTTGTTATCATAAGGAAGGCTGATGCCAATCATACCGGGAACCCTCCCGGCGCGGGATACCAGGATATCATTTCTCTTATCGATGAAGAAGTCTATGCCGATATTGAACTGACTGTTTAAATCCGCATCAATACCGATATTGGATTTTAAAGAATTTTCCCATTTTGCATCCGGATAGGCCGGCATTCCTTCGGCAATACCCCCCTGCCACGAATTGTCGTTACCAAAATTGTATCCGCCATCCCATTTATATGACTGGAAATACATAAACCTGTAATCATACGGGACATAATCGGAACCTGTTAATCCGATAGAAGCTCTCAATTTAAGCCGCTTTACAAAGTCGCTTTTAAAATAATCTTCTTCCGAAATCAGCCATCCTGCCGCAAGAGCGGGGAAAAAGCCAAACCTTTTATCCGGAGCAAAGTTTTGAGAACCGTTATAGCCCAGCACGAGATCGGCAAAATATTTATTTTGCTTTGTATAGGAGACTTGTCCATACGTACCCACATTGGCTACATTCTGGTCTCTTCCGCTCGCTGTTTCCGAGGATTGCCTGAATCCGATCAATCCTGTAAGGTTAGAATCATCCCAACTCTTAGTATAATCAAAGTAGATGTCGACTCCCAGGCTTCTTAATTGAGAAAAGCTTGTGCCATACCACAGTTCGCTCTCAAATCCGTAACGGGTTGTTCCCCTTTCCGTTCTGTTTTCGGTCATAAAATCTTTGCCCCATGTGTCTCCATAAAGTCCCATATTCAGGATGTTGACAATCCCGTGAAATCGCAAACCGTTTAATATGGCATCCAAATCCTGGGTTAGTTTGAAAGAAAAATTGAACGACCTCATGTGTTGTTTTGTGTAACCGGTATTGGAGATCAACGCGAGCGGGTTATTTCTGTAAGCGGCATTTCCGCCGTGTATTCCGTCGTCATATACTCCCTGAATGATCGGAGGCATCGTTTGTAATGCATTGTATATATCATAATTGGAATACCGCGGCCTGTTCAGTTCATAAATATGCCCTCCCACATCCGCTTTTATAGTTGTTTTCTCAAATAGCCGGATATCAAAATTAGAACGGAAATTGAAACGGTCATGTTTTTCCTGTGAAGAATAGTCATGACTTATTCCTGTGTCTTTAAAGAGCCCTTTTTTAGAGAAGTAATTGGCATAAACGAAATATTTTATCGCAGCGCTTCCTCCCTGGACTGTCAAGCCGATTTTCCCCAGGGGAGCGGTGTTTTTTAATGCTTCATTATACCAGTCGGTATTCGGGTAATACTCCGGATTCCCTTCTTTATATCTATTCCTTTCATTTTCGGAATAAAGTACAGGAAGGCCGTCATTTTGGAGCGCTTCATTATAAAATCCCGTATATTCATAAGAATTAAAAAAAACGGGTTTCTCCGTAATCATGTTAAACCCATAGGAGCCTTCTACCTTGATATCGGGTTTCCCGATAAACCCTCTTTTGGTTCTAATCGACAGGATTCCATTGGCCGATTTTTGCCCGAACAGCGCTGTGGATGCAGCATCTTTCATAAGCGTAACAGATTCGATCTCTTCGATATCAATATTATTAATAAAATCCGAACTTATTTCAAATCCATCCAGCAGGAACAGGACAGGTCCCTGGTTAACCGACGAATAACCCCGCATTACAAAATCATTATATCCGCTTAATCGCCCTTTTACAGCATCAAACAGAGAAAAAGAAATTGTTTTGGACAAGTCGTCAGCACCTAAATGACTTATGGAATATATATTATTTTGTTCTGTCTTTTCCTGATCGTATAAAAGAGGTATTTCTTGAGCCTGAACTACAAAAATACCCGTACAGACAAGTGTAATACATAGTATGTAAATAGATCTTAAACTACTCATAATTGAAATTTTATATAATTAATGAATCTAATTTGTTCTCCCTTCGAGATTATCATCATCCCATCCGGGATTCTGAACCAGTCCGTAGCCTTTCATTACCTCGGCTCTGGGGAACGGAAAGAAATACCAGTATGGGTTCCATGCTCTTTTTTGCCCGAGAACAGCCAACGGATAATCAAACTTTTCAAGGTCAAGGGTGCCATCCTGATTGTCTTGAATTTTTACAGCCCATATCGTCGTTTTATACAAATCGTCCCGTTTCCATCTCCGTAAATCAAAATAACGGCTGCTTTCCAGCGACAGTTCCACCGTTCTTTCTTTCAGTATCCTTTCGCGTAATTCTACCTTATCCGTTGTTGGCCGGATGTTAGGCATACCGGCGCGTGCACGCACTTTCCCAATGTATTCATATATTTCCGGACGGGTCGGCCCGTATGCTTCGTTCAAACATTCGGCATACATCAGGTAGAGGTCGGCTAAGCGTAAATAGGGCCACTGGAAAATGCTTTGTTCACCGGCATTCCTGGGATGAAATTTCTTCATCAGGTATCCGGTGGATTGTCCGCTGTTGTTTTTCCAGAAATCCGATTCTACGTCAAACACGTATCTGTATCCGCTATATTCCGAACCGTGCCATACCGTTGTTTCATAAAAACGGGTATCCAGTCCTTCATACGGTTTCCGTGGATTATAACCCGAATTGGGATCATTTTGCGGTAATCCCGTTGATCTCATGTCGTACATTTCGACCAGATTATGCGTAATAACCCCCATTTTCCACTGACTTGGCCTGAAGAATAAAGAGAACACATCACCCGAAGGGATATAGTACTGGTTATTATAAGAAGCATGGGTTCCTATGATAAGTTCCGGCCTGCCTCTTTCGTAGCCGTTGAAAAGATTGTAATAATCATTATTAAACTGATCTCCATAATCACCCGTTGATAAAAGCCCGAACCCTCCTCTTTCGGCTTCATCAATTGCCGCTTTACATGCTTCGGCGGCTTTCACCCAGAGATTTGGATCCTCTTTCATAAAGCAGATCATTGATTCGTGTTCTTCTTTTTTCGGATCGCTTGCCGGATAAGGATATGCCGGCGCCGAAGAGTTAAACAGAGGGCCGGCTGCAAACCAGTATGTTCTTGCAATCATTCCCAATGCGGCTGCTTTCGTTAACCTGCCTGCCTGTTCAAGAGGCGGAATGGCAGACGGAAGGTCATCAACGCATTGATTTAACATCGCCACTAAGGAATCCATGTAAACAGCTAACGACGGTCTCGGAGCAATTATTTCTTCATTCACTTCAAGCGCCCGGCCTACAAACGGGACGGCGCCATAGTTTATAAACATCTGGTAATAATTGACGGCGGCTATCAACCGGGCTTCCGCTTGAATTTGTTTAATGTAGGCATCGCTTGCGTCGGGAACGCGATCAATATTTCTCACGACCAGTAAAGCCTTGCGAATATTTACATAATAATCGGGGAACCACTGTTCTTTTGCTCTTTGCGCATCATCGCCGGCCGGCGTAACGTAATTGGATATGGACATATTTCCTTTATACCAGTTCAATGCCCCGCCCCAACTTGATCCTCTTTCCGTAGCGATATCCGCTAATTCGTCCAGAAGAGCGGCATATACGGAATTTCTGTTGTCCCAGCTTTCTGGTATGGGATACGGCAAGCCTCTGTATGCATCGGCCAGCGCTTTTTCTGCATTTGTAATATTGTTATATACCGAATCGACCGTAATATCAACGCTGGGTGGCTTTTCCAGGAAATCGGAACAGCCGGTATAAAAAGCACAGCAAGTAATCAGCAAGAACAGGCTTGCGAAAGTTATTGTTTTTTTCATCTTTTCATCAATTTAAGTTCAAAATTCAATGTTAACATTCAAATTATATACCTTCATCGTAGGATATGCCTGAGTCCTTCCTGATCTGGCTTCCGGATCGCAAACGGTCAGGGGCGTAAATGTAAGAAGGTTGATGCCATTCAGACCTACCCTCAAGTTTGTTATGCCTAATTTATTCAATAATGCCTTATCCCTGAACGTGTATCCCAAATCAATATTTTTAAGCCTGATGTACGAAGCATCTTTTACCCACAGGGATGACGGCATGTAGTTATTATGGTCTCTTGTCGGGAACGATATTAATCTCGGATAAGTGGCCTTATCGGCTGTTTCCGGTGTCCACCGTTCATTCCATATATATTCCATAACGGGACCGTCATTGATATAGGGTATTATAAATTCGTCTGTCAATTCAATGGAGACCCTGGCAGCGCCCTGGAACAGGAACATTAAATCAAAATTCTTATAATAAAGTCCGCCATTAATCCCATACGTTATTTCCGGGTATTTGGGATAACTTATGGCCGTAATGTCCGCAGAATTAATAATTCCATCATTATTGACATCCCTGTATTTCACATCTCCGGGCTTGGTGCCCTCATAATAAAGAGGAGAATTGTCAATATCATCCTGATCTCTGAAAAAACCGGCAAAATCATATCCGAAATGCTGACCGACAGGCTTTCCTGTTTCCCACTGGTATTCGTAGTTTCCTAACGGCTCGTCGTTAAATATAATTTTGTTCTTTGTATAGGCAAAATTCCCTCCAATGCTATATCTGAAATTATTAACCGTCTGCCCCCACTTGAGTTCTGCTTCAAAGCCTTTGTTGTTGACTTTTCCAAGATTCTGGGGAGGTAATGTAGCCGCCATAACCGCCGGAACCGATCTTCTGGTGATCAGTATATCTGTCCGGCGTTCGGTGAAGTAATCAAAAGAGAGACTTAGCTTCTGATCCAGGACAGACAGTTCGACGGCATAATTTTGCTTTTTTGCTACTTCCCATCCGACATCCGGATTTCCCAGGCTGGATTCTCTTGCCCCCGGAGACATGGAAGTCGTTGTGCCGAAAAAGTATCCTCCGGTAAAAGCATAGCGGTCAGGCAAATAATAAAACCGGCTACTCCCCAGATTGTCTTTCCCCACAGTTCCATACGAATATCTGAATTTGAGATAATTAATAAAAGGCACTTTTTCTTTGAAAAACCGTTCTTCGCTGGCAACCCATCCGAAAGAAACGGCCGGAAATAACCCAAAGCGTTTTCCCGGAGCAAAGTTTTCAGAACCATTGTATCCGAGATTAAAATCGAACAAATATTTTAGCATATAATTATACGTTATACGTCCTACGAAACCCATGTATGCTGTTGGTATATCGGCCTGATTCAGATCCGGATACCATCTTTTTTGTTGATTATACAGCGCTAAAGCCGTTATGTTATGATTATTAACACTTTTTTCGTAGTTTATAGCAAATTCGGCATAGACCTTCTTCCATTTGCTATACCATTCGTTATATCCCATACCCCAGTCCTGTCCTTTTTTAATCAGAAGATAACCTTCCGGATTATCGGGATCGGCTCTTGTAGAATAAGTCGCGTAACTTTTGTCCCTGTCTTTGGTATGGCTGTATTGGCTGTCATAAGCGATTGTCCCATGAATTTTTAAGCCTTTTAAGAAAGCGTCAAGCGATTGGGCAACGGAAATATCAAAGTTGAAATCACTGTTATATACATTTCTAAAGCCATTAAAATACAGGTCATTTAACGGGTCGGGACGACCGCGTCTGTCTTCGGCGAAAATTCTTTTCCCGTCAACTATACCCACAACTCCCAACGGATTGGATTGCTGAAGATCGAACCAGAAATTACCGTTTCCTGCACCTTCGTTATCGGATGGCCCGTTTCTGTTTCCCATATTTCCTCCGGCATTGATTTTTATAGTAGTCGAACGGGTCAGCTCAAAATCAAAATTCGACCGGAAATTATATCTTCGATATGAAAATGAAGGGTTATATTCTCCCACTCTTAAGTCTTTAAAAGCCCCTCCCTGATCAAGGATCCCTAAAGAAACAAAATATTTCAGATTTTCGGCTCCTCCCTGGACGTTTAAATTATGTTTGTGCTGAGGAGACGCCTTTTTCAAAAGATAATCCATCCAGTCCATACTCGGATATAAGTAAGGATCGGAATTGTTTTTATACTTTTCTATTTCTTCCAATGTAAAAGTTCTGTATTCCTGCGCAATACCGTCATTTGCCTGTCCTTCATTCACAAGATAAGTATATTGATAAGCATCGGCATATTTAAGATGAATCGAGGGCTGTTGCAAACCGAACTGTCCGGAATAGGATAATTGCGGCTTGCCTGAAAGGCCTCTTTTTGTTGTGATAATAATTACGCCGTTAGCGCCTCTTACACCATAAACTGCAGTGGATGCGGCATCTTTCAACACGGAGATATTTTCAATTTCAGCAGGATCTATCCGGTTGAAGTTCCGTTCGACACCGTCTACTAAAACCAGCGGATCATTGGCGGAACCCAGCGGGTCGCCTAAAGTCGAGATACCTCTTATTCGGATGATCGGATTATCTGCACCCGGTTGACCGCTTTGCTGGATAAAGGTAACACCGGATAACCGTCCCGTAAGCGCATTTGCAACGTTTGCCGCCGGAGCTTTTTGTATATCCTTATTCCCGATGGAAGTAACAGCTCCCGTGATAGTATGTTTTGTTTGTGTTCCATACGCCACGACCACTACTTCATCCAGTTCATGCGTTTTTTCCTGTAAAACAATATCAAAAGTCGTTTTGCCTGCCGTACTGATATCCTGCGGGAAATAACCGATATAAGAGATGTTAAGTATGGCATTGGTTCCTATCTGTAATGAAAAAGCACCGTCTGCATCTGTTGTGGTCCCGTTAGTGGTCCCTTTTTCAACAACATTGGCCCCGATAATGCTTTCACCGTCCCTGTCCATAACAGATCCGGTAATCTGTTTTTTCTGTTGGGAATATACAGTCTCTGCCGTTAATGCATATATACAGAGAAAGATGATCGAAACGGTGATTTTCACGATTCTCAAAATTTTATTGCACTTATTTCCTGCAATTCGATTAGATTTAAATTTTTCTTCCATACATTTGTGATGAATTTTAGTTTACATATAGATTTTAGAATTACTTGTAAATTGTTTTTCACGCGACCGGGCAATGTGTCACTATTGTCCGATTTTTTGTTTTATTTTATTTTCTCATAGGCATTATTTTTTATAGATGACGTTTGACTTTTCGTTTTGTGGACATAAAAACAGATAATTTTTTTTAAAACTATATCTGTTATCTATCATCTCCAGCCTGTTCACGCAACTTCTTCATCGTCCGGCACATAAATTTTCTAACAGAATCCGTATTGATACCCAAAACTTTACTGATTTCTTCATAGTTTAACCCATAGATATATTTCATATATATCATTTCTCGCTGTTGTTTCGATAGCTTATCCAATAGTGATTTAACCTTTTTCTTTACTGTTTCGAGATTCTCAACATCTATAATATCATCTAAAATGGTGTTTTGTATGGAAATGTCTCCATCAAACGAATCAATATTTTCGGTTCGTTCATTTTTGCGGGTAATATCTATCAACCGGTTTTTGTAGAATTTAAAAATGTACGCTGACAGTTTTTTTATATGATGCAGTTTTTTGCGTGAAATATATAATTTATAAAAGACATCCTGTATGGCATCTTTACATATTTCATCTTGAAATCCCAGATGAACTCCATAGGAATACAGTTCATCCACGTAATGGTTGTAGATGATAGAAAAAGAATTATTATCGCCTTTCTCCAAAAATTGTTGCCAGTATAAGTCTGTATCCATAAATTACCCTCCTGTGTTTTGTCCGGTATAGCCATACAGAGGAGGATCAGTCCGGAGATAATTCTCCCTTAACGGCGGCCGTTTTGTCCGAATAGAATGGTATAAACTGATAAATTTCTTTTTGTCGCCTTTCCCGAAAAAAATGGCATCAAGGTTCGGGAATAATGAATAGATAAATGATTTATATTTATGCGCGCGCGTGCGCGATACATATAAAGTGACGGTTATATACGCCTGCGCGTCTGTGTCTCTCTCTCTCTCTCTCTCTCTGTCTCTCTCTCTCTCTCTCTCTCTCTAATAAAAAAACCGCAATTAACCAACACGTGCGTGTTAATTAATTCAAAACAGGTCGAATATTTTATTTTCACAGTATTCATATAGTTTTTTAAAGTTTGTCGCAAAGATAATACATTTTATAAATAATTCGCCGGCCGACAAAAAAACTCACGATGCAATCCTGACGGATTCGCAGATATTCCGTTAATTTTCAATTTTCAATTATTAAAGCTTGTCAGTTCGCTTAAAATGCTTATTTTTGCGCTCGTGAGATGGAAAACTTGAATCGGATTTATATTTGTGTGCGACGTACAAAACCGGGGCGTGCATACTTTAATGATAATCAAAATAATCACAGTTATGAATAAGTTTTTTTTAATCGTATTGATTGCATCAGTATTGCTTGTCTCCTGTGGGAAACAGGCCGTTGTCAGGGAAGAACCTGTCGAGTTAACTACCTATCCGTATGGCGATCCAGACCCGGTGGCTCATCCGGAAAGTCCGTTCTATCCGTATTTCAAGTTCGACGGCTATGCGCATGAAGGGCAGCCCCGGAAGTGGGAAACGGTAACGCTGGAAAACGATTATATCCGGCTCACCGTCATTCCGGCTATCGGCGGCAAAATATGGGGAGCGGTGGAGAAAAGCACCGGCAGGGAGTTTATCTACTTCAACCATGCCGTCAAGTTCCGGAACATCGCCATGCGCGGGCCGTGGACGTCGGGCGGCATCGA